>JAOLYB010000020.1 GCA_028343215.1 Candidatus Nitrosopelagicus sp.
ACAACTAGATCTTCTTTTAACAATTCAGTATAGATGATCTTTGCTTTTGTATCTGCCATGTGAGGAAAGTTTCTTGATTTGGATAAATGTATTTCTCTTCAAAATTTGACAGAATTACTTATATTTAGAAAATTAACCAGCCAAAATTAGTCACATGACAAAAATAACATGCAGAGATTATGGATTTGAATGTCAATACGAAATTGAGGGCGAAGTAGAAAATGTGATCGATGCATATAGAAAACATAGTGATGAAGAACACGGAATAGAATATTCTGTAGAGACACTAACACAAGTAATTCTAAGACAACAAGGCTAATAGTAAAAAATTAAACTCTTTTCATTGAAGCAGATAAGATTGGTAATTCCTTATCAATGATTTTCTCAACAGCAGGTACAATTCCAGCTCTTAATTTTGCATTTTCTTCATAAATTTCTGCAACCTGATCTCTAAATAATAATTTTATTCGAGGCAATTCCATGATAGTTTCTTCCACAGCTCTTGGCTCAGATATGTCTAAAATTAGAGTTCCTTTTTTCTTTTCTTTCATAACAAGTTTGATTCGTTCAAGATCAATCAAAAAGTAATCAGCAGTAGTAGCAACTATTATGATATCAAATTTATCAAATCCTGAAAGTGCATCAACAAATTCCATTGGAGTACCACACAAAAGTTGTGAAAAATTGGTAGCACGTTGCATATCTTTACTAGTAACTGTAAATGAAATTTCTTTTTGTCCTAGTGTTTTTGCAACCATAGCCGCAGATTCACCTGTTCCGATTAGTAAGACCTTCTTTTTTGCATCCAAACCAACTTTTTCTTCTACCAAGTTTAATGCAACATCTCCTAACGATAAAACTTCTTTACTTATTTCAGTTGAATCTCGAATTGAATTAGCAAGTCGAATTACACTATCAAATAATTTATTGAGAATTTTTCCAGAGGCGCCAGATTTTTTTGCAGTTTCTAGTGACTTTGTTATTTCATCATAAACTTCTTGTTTTCCGACAACTACAGAATCTAATCCACAGGCTAATCGTAAAAGATGAAGATAAACATCATCATCTTTGAAAACTTCCAAGGTTTGATCAAAATGATCAATATCAATTTGTTCGATACTAGAATTTTTTTCCCAAGTTTCTTTCATTTGATTAATTACCAAACCTTTTCCTTCAGGTCTTCTGGCATCAGTAGAATCATCTGTTTCGAGATTACTAACAGTAAAAATTTCTACTCTGCTAGAAGTTTGAATTATAATACATTCTTCAACACCAGGAATTTTTTTGAATGCCTCTGTTGCAGCAGTTACATCTTTGAATGCAAATCTAGCAAGAGAATGAAGAGGAACATTTTTGAAAGTTACTCTTGCATTTAAAACATCAAATTTTAGTTCGCTCACATCATATCACCAAAATTAATTTAATCTTTTCTTCCACCTTTTGCAGTTCTGAAAACATTCATTCCAAGATAATAATTTTCATGTAGTGAATCCAAATATGCAAGATTTTGTTCAACTTGTGCAATATCATCAGGCAGTGCTTCAGGATCATTTCTAAGACGATCTAATTTTGCTTGTAATTCATCACCAAGAACAGTTATCCCAGTTTCATAATTGGATGTTCCTCCAAAACGTTCGTCTAAAATATTTTGAGGATTGTATTCAGGTGTAGTATCTTCATAATTGAGAGCTTTACGTGTAATGTCGTCTTTTTCATCTTCAGATAAAATAGGTTTTGGAAATCTATCCACCTTATCTAAGAAAAATTCAGGTTCACCCATCTCTCGTCTAAATATAATTTCATTTTTTCTTTTGTTAGTTACATCAGGTGCTTTTGGAGCTTCTGCTTTAATTTCTTCAGCAATTGCTTTGAACTCATCTTCTGATGCTTTTGATGCAGCTTCTTTCAATTCTTTGGCTTTTGCAATTGCAGCTTCTGCTGCAGCTTCTGCTTCTTCTGCTGCCTTCATTGCTTTTTGTGCATCTTTAGATGCCTTGATAGATTTTTGACCATCCTGTTTTTTTGATTCTGTATCTGCTTTTGGAGCATCTTTCACTTCAGAATCTTTTTTGTCGTCAGACATCAATTTTTCACTGAAATTGCCCGGATTTTAAGATTATTGTGACAAACAAGGTAGAACATCATGCGATCAGATAATGTTTAACTTGAAAAATAAAAGCGCCCTCGGCGGGATTTGAACCCGCGTCTCAGCCGTGACAGGGCCGAATTCTAGACCGGGCTATACTACAAGGGCAGTATTTACAAGAAAAAGAACTGCTGGTTTTAAAGTTTCCATTTTTAATTTTAGACTGGTAAAAGACTAAATTGTACAATAATGGAAAAACTCGCATGGGTCTATAGCGCAGCCAGGTAGCGCACCGCCCTTTTAAGGCGGCTGTCGTGGGTTCGAATCCCACTAGACCCGCATCTATTTTGTAAGTGTTTTAACTCGTTTTTCTAATAATGTTAATGATTTTTTCACATTATCATTTTGAATTTTGATAGAATTTTTTAGAGTTACAAGTTTTCTATTTCTTTGTCCAATCATTCGTGTTTGTTCTGAAGTACCAGAAGATCCTTTTGATGTTCGTTGCTTAAGAGATGATGAGATTGTTGTTTTTTGAATTAATTCAAAAAGTTTTCTTGATTTAATCTCTTTAATTTGAAGAGATTTAATTTCATCTAATTTCAAATCAGAGAGTAATTTTTTAGAGTTATGTGATAATTGAACAAGGTTACCAACAATGTTGTGTGCAGAACGAAATGGTATTTTTTCAATAACTAAATTTTCTGCCAAATCTAAAGCAACTAGAAATCCTTCTTCTGTTGCTTTTTGCATTTTTTCCTGATTAACTGTAAGATCAGACAACATTGATTTAATGATAATTAATGCAGTGATTGATGTTTTTGATGTTGACCAGATTGAAGATTTTATTTGTTGTAAATCCCTACTATAACCAGAAGGTAAACCTTTGGTGGTAGTTAAGATGGATGTCAAATAGCCTATAACCTGAGATGTTTTTCCTCGTGTAAGTTCTAAGATATCAGGATTTTTCTTTTGTGGCATTACACTTGATGGGGATGTAAAATCATCAGAAAGTTCTATGAATGAAAATTCAGCTGAAGACCAAATGATAAAGTCTTCAGACAATCTACTTAGATTTGTCATCATGATTGCAGAGTTTGCAACATATTCTGCTACAAAGTCACGCGTACTTGTTGCATCAATTGAATTTTC
This sequence comes from Candidatus Nitrosopelagicus sp., assembly GCA_028343215.1. GTDB lineage: Archaea > Thermoproteota > Nitrososphaeria > Nitrososphaerales > Nitrosopumilaceae > Nitrosopelagicus. The sequence continues at coordinate 3,239 of JAOLYB010000020.1, forward strand.
TACAAGAGATGCAAATCCAAGCATTTTTGCAGTACTGTCTCTATCAATAGGAAGACTAGTTCCCCCTACAGGACCAGCACCTAATGGACTTTGATTAACTCGTGTGTACAATGACATGAATCTATCTAAATCACGGAATAGTGAATCGGCGTATGACAACAAGTAATGTGAGAATACTCCAACTTGAGCTTGTTGAAGATGTGTATAAAGTGGCATTATTGTTTTAGTATTTTCTTGTGCGGTTTTTAGTAAAGTTGAGATTGTTTCAATTAGACATTGTAATAATATGTTAATGTCATCACGGATTTTTAGTCGAATATCAAGTGCCACTTGATCATTTCGTGAACGAGCAGTGTGCATTTTTCCACCATTTTCAATTCCAGTTTTCTTGATAACAAGAGATTCTATTAATTCATGAATATCTTCAGGTTCAAAATCAGGCTGGGAGATATTTCCACCTTTTAGTTCTTCTAATGCGGTTAGTATTTTTTTTACTTCAATTTTTGATAAGAGTTTATTTTCATATAACATAATGACGTGTGCTTCACTTCCGATGATATCATAAAATGCAATATCAGAATCATCTTTAATGGATGAGACATAGCTTAGTGTGATATCATCAAGATCTTTTCCTAATCGAGAACGATACATCAACATGGATTCAAAATCGCTATATATAGCAACTACGGATTCAATTCAATGACACAAGATGTGAAACAGCTAAGAGTGAAAATTTTTGATGAATTATCACAAATTGTAGACCCTGAAATAAACACAACAATTACAGAATTAGAATTGATTGACGAAGTAGACATCAGCGATGCAAATGTTAAAGTGGATTTACATCTAACAAGTCCATTTTGTCCAGCAGTTTTTGGATTTAAAATTTGTCAAGATATTCATGATAATTTATTGAGTATACATGGAATTGATGATGTGAAGGTAAATGTCTCAAATCACTTTATGGCTGAACAAATTAACAATCAAGTAAATAACAGTCCAAATCCTCACAAAAAGGAAGATACAGTATCACATGGAGATAAAACAAGTGGTGATTCCGTAAGTGACAAAAAAACCGAACCAGAAGAAAAGAAAGATTAATCTCTAATTCCTAAAAGATATCCTCTTAAAAGTTGAATTCCCATTGCAGGATCAACTCCTTTTGGACAAACTTGACTACATGAGCCAGCAAAGTGACATCTCCAAATTCCATGAGATTCATCTATAACTTTGAGTCGTTTGTTTTTGCCTTTATCACGGTCATCAGCAATGTATCTGTAGGCCTGTGCTAATGCTTGAGGACCAACAAATGTCTTATCCATCGCCATAGTTGGACATGCAGAATTACATAAACCACATTTGATGCAACTTGAAAATTGAATATACTTGTCAACATTTTCAGGGCTTTGTAAAAATTCTCTTATACCACTTTCAGCATCAATTTCAGAATCTTCTCTAATTACATATGGCATTACTTTTTTGTGATTGTTTATCATTCGATCCATATTGACAGCCAAATCTCGAACTACGGGATAGTTATCCATTGGTTCTACAGTTACAGTGTCAGAATCTAATTCAGATATTTTTGTGAAACATGCTAAACCAGGTTTGCCATTAATTTTCATTCCACAAGAACCACATGATGCTTGTCTACACGAATAACGAACTCCAACAGAATGATCAAGATGCGATTTTACATCTAATAAGACATCTAGAACAGTTGTCCATTTTTCAATTGGAACAACAAATTCATCAAACTTTTGTTCAGAGTTTACATTCGGATTACTTCGTTTAATTTTTATTTTTACAGATTTTGTAGAAGAAACTACTGTTTGAGATAGTTCGTCTGATAATTTAGGATGGATTGTTGCCATTATAGCATCCCCATGTTTGTCATAATTATAGTTCGCGAACCATATCCAATTAATGCTGCCATTCCTGCAAGACATCCAATTGTTACAAGTTTTTCATATGTTGGACCTTGATTCATTTCTAACAGAATTACTCTCAAGCCATTAAATCCATGAACAGAGATCAAGATTAACAATAATTCAAGTAATATCGCATAACCTACACTTTCATAATTTGCAATTACGTTTTCATATTCTAATGATTCGTGAAAGTCTTGAGTAAGTCTCATCATTATGTGTATGACTGTTAAGAACAGTGCACCTAGGGCAGTGCCATAGTGTATCTTCATTATGATACTTTCTCTTAATACCATCATGCGAACATCACCGCCATTCCATACCACATTGCAAGAGCTGCCATACCTAATGTTGCATAGATACATGCTTTACCTTTCATGTTAATTGATTGAGGCTTGTATGGATAATCAGGCCTCTCTGCTTTTCCAACACCATAGCCCATTTGTGCAATCATTAATCTAATTCCGTTTCCAGTGTGAAAAACACACATTCCAATTACTAACGCTAAGAATAGATGACCTTCAGTTGTTTGAGTCATTTCTAATGATTTGTCCCAAACTGCTTTTCCATCTAAGATATGACTTGTTTCATAAATATGACCAATGAAATATGCCAAAAGACCAAGACCTGTTAATCGCATCAAAAGCCATGCTAATCTTTCGATACCAAATTTTCCAATTTTACTAGGATTTAGCCATCCCTTCAGTCCTTCTCTTGCGCCAGTTTCTCTTTCCATCAGTATTTTCTCTCCACAGGTTTGTATTTAGTTATAGTAACTGGATGCTTCTTCATAATTGGTTCGTTTGGATCATAATAGGCTAGTGTGTGATGAAGGAAATTTGCATCATCACGCGTTGGGAAATCAGTTCTAGAATGTGCGCCACGAGATTCTTTTCTGTTTATAGCACCTACTAACACTACTTCAGCCACACGGAACATGGAATCTAACTCCATTACGTTTTGGAAATTAGTGTTATACTCTTTAGCAGAATCATCAACGTGTTTCCAGGTTTTTTGTTTAAGTTCTCTCACCTTTTTGAGACCTTCGGCTAAATCATTATGATTTCTATAGACGTATGCTTTTGCATTGAGAATTTCTGCAACTTCTTGTTTTACTTCATATGGATTTACATCTCCACGTCCACGGAATATTCCATCAAAAATTCGAGTTTCTTCAGCAGCTACTAAATGAGTAGGAAATTGTGCAGAAGTATGTTCTTTTTCAATATAATCAACAGCTAATGAACCTGTAATTTTTCCCCAAACAATACATTCAGAAGTAGAATTTGCGCCAAGACGATTTGCACCATGAACACTATTACATGCAGCTTCCCCTGCAGCCCAAACACCTTGAAGTTCAGCTGCACCGTCAATGTTTGTATGAATTCCACCCATCATGTAATGGCAAACAGGTCTGATGTCAATTGGTTCATCGGCAGGATCAATTCCTGAAAATTTAATTGAAATTTCCCTAATACCGCCTAGTTTAGCCTTAATTTTTTCATCACCTAAATGTCGTAAATCTAATTTCATACAATCTTCTCCAGTTTCATGTTTGAATCCACGACCTTCATTAATCTCAGTCATAATAGAACGCGATACAATATCACGTGGAGCTAATTCCATTTTTCCAGCCGCATAGTTTTTCATAAATCGGTCACCATCTTTGTTTAGTAAATAACCACCTTCACCTCGTGCACCTTCAGTGATTAAAATTCCAGAAGGTAATATTCCAGTAGGATGGAATTGTACAAACTCCATATCTTTTAGTCCCATTCCTGCACGATAAGCCATATCCAAACCATCAGGTGTTGAAGATAATGCATATGTAGAATAACTAAAAATTCTTCCTGCACCACCAGTTGCAATTATCAACGCTTTACCTTTGATTGTGTAAAATGATCCAGAAGATGTCTCTATTGCAGTTATTCCACAAAATTGTTTTCCATCATGAACGATTGATGTGATGTACCATTCATTTAGAAATTCAATGTTATCAAATTTTTGACAAGTATCGTATAAAGTCTGCATTTCAAAAAATCCAACTTTGTCAATAGCATAAGTTGCACGTGGAAAACTATATCCACCAAAATTACGTTGATCAATTTTTCCATTTTCTTGTCTGGACCAAGGCATTCCCCAATGTTCTAGTTGAAAAATTTCATTTGGCATCATGTGACATAATTTTTCAGCAGTATCTTGGTCTGCTAAAAAATCACTTCCTTTTACAGTATCATAAATGTGAGATTCTATCGTATCACCTTTTTCTTCTTGTATTACAGCAGCGGTTCCTCCTTCTGCAGATACTGAATGGGAACGCATGACCTGTGTTTTTGCGATAACACCAATCTTGATTTTTTGATTCTTCTTTGCGGCTTCGATAGCAGCACGTAATCCTGCCAAACCAGAACCTGCAATTATTAGATCAAATTCAATTGAATCCGTCATTAATGAATAAAATCAGAAGAGGTTACTTATGTATTATAACAAAATATGACGGATCGAATCATTAATATATATCGCTAGCGATATCGCTAGTGATGTTTAAGGAATGGACACAACGAGTTGGAAGCATGGTTCCAAGAGGATTTTCCAGATATTACATCTTACAACAATTGATGGAAAACCCACATACAGGAAAAGAAATTATTGATTCTGCAGTTGAAGCAAGTGCTGGAAACTGGAAACCATCACCCGGATTAATCTACCCACTACTCGGTAGATTACTAGATGAAGGTCTGATTGAAGAAACTGAAAATGGAAAGTATCAGATCACAGATAACGGAAAAACGATACTAATGGATCTGGAAAACTGGAAAATGAATATGCAACAACAGATGAGTACAATGATGCGATTGATGGATATGGGAAAATTTATGGGAATGGATATGTTAGAGAGAGTAACTATACTAGGTAATTTATTGAGTTCAAATGCCAGTAATATGACAAATCATGAAATTGAAAAATATAAGAAATTTCTCCAAGATGAATTAGAAAAAATCAAAGAGATGGATTCTAAAAAATAAACACTTGTAGACTAATCATAAATAAAACATGATTAAATAGATTTTATGAAAAAACTTCGTAAACTAATTAATGATAAATCAAAACCATTGGTAGTTCCAGGAGTTTATGATGCAATAGGAGCAAAGATTGCTCAAAAAGTAGGTTTTGATGCTATGTTCCAAACAGGTTATGGGACATCTGCCACATTATTAGGAATGCCAGATTATGGATTCATTGGATTATCTGAAACAACAGATAATGCAAGACGTATAGCAAATGCAATTTCAGTACCACTAATTGTAGATGTAGATACAGGTTACGGGAACGCATTAACTGTAAAAAAATTACTTCAGGATTTACAAGTTGCAGGAGTATCAGGCATATTTCTTGAAGATCAAAAATGGCCAAAAAGATGTGGACATATGAAAGGAAAGGAAGTAGTTCAAAAAGAAGAGTATGGAGAGAAATTAGCAGCCGCAGTAGACGCAAAAGAGGACAAAGATTTCATCATAGTAGCTAGAACAGATGCCAGAGCTACAGAAGGATTAGATGATGCAATTGAGAGAGGAAAATATTATAAAAAAATTGGAGCCGATTTGATTTTTGTTGAAGCCCCAAAATCAATAGAAGAAATGAAAAAAATCGGTAAATCAATTAATGCCCCATTAGTTGCAAATATGATTGAAGGAGGAGCAACTCCAATTAGTTCAACAACAACATTGCATAAGATGGGATATCAGCTAATACTATATCCATTATCCATATTGTATGCAAATACATTCGCAACAATGAAAATACTAAAAGAATTAAAAGATAAAGGTACCACTACAAGACTCAAAAAAGATTTGGTTAATTTTGATCAGTTTAATGATATTGTTGAATTATCAAAATTTAGAAAGTTGGAGAATAAATATTCAAAATAAAAAAGAAAAACTAGTAAAGAGTTTATTGAGTGGTTCTCTTTACTTCAATTTCTATTGTGGAAACATTTCTTGTCTTACCGTCTTGTGACTCTAAACTTTCAGAGCCTATGGATATATTTCCAATGCTATATCCGGAGTTCTCGGTCTTTCTTGAAATTATTTGTGCAACATCTACGGCTCTACCGATACTCATTCCTCGAGCTTTGATGTTGACAGAAGGCAAGTTAGCCAATTGGATTAACGTTGAAGTAACGTATGCCATAATTGGTTTCTTACCTATGAATACAGTGTCTCGTTGTTCGGTTGACATGCGAGTAAAATATTACGAGGATAATTTAAATCAAGATAGATTGGACAGAGAGGAAATTTTGGAATCACTCAAAAATGAAGCATTAAGAAAAAGTATTGTATCTAGTTTAACTCAGAATAAAGATCCAGAAATTATCCAAAAAATGATTGAATTATTTGACGATGATGATAT
>JAOLYB010000021.1 GCA_028343215.1 Candidatus Nitrosopelagicus sp.
AAGTGAATGGATGATTTCGAAAAAGAATATCCGGATTTTGATTGGAAAAATACTCCAGCCTATAAACATCCAGGTGGGAAAAACTGTCCATGTCCAAAACATGAATACATTAGAGAACAGATCAACTTTGCAAAACAGGTTAACGAAGCAGGATCTGATGCTGCACGCGTGACACTCAAATTTTGTCCAGATCATTATCAAGTTTACATCAAAGAGGTTATTCCAGCAATGCCACTAAAGTATAAGATTCTCACAAAAATTGCACTGAAAATTGGTGCAATACAGATCGAGCATCTGACACACATGCAATCAGATTTGTGTTTTTACTGTAAGTTTGGTTCGGGTGGACACGGAAGAAAAAGTGAACTTCCACCTATGCCTTAATTTATTGGACTAATTCTAATTTTTGGTCTGTGCGGAGTATCATGATGACATTTCTTTTCACATATTGGACACATTTTTCTATCAAGAAATATGCATTGGCAAATGTGTGATTTAAGATAACTTTCAGCAGCAGTAGAATTTTCACCAGTTCCATTACAGAAAGGACATTGAGAATCAATTAATTCAATTGTTCCATCACCCTTACAAACTCCACAAATGTCTGAATCAGTCACAAACCATATTCAAGAAAAGAGAATTAAACTCTTGCTGTGAGACTTTATTGAATATCGAGTTAGGCTTATACCTTCTTTTTGAAAAGGTGTAGCACATGCCAATTGAAGATATTCATGAATTAATCGAGGTTTTAGAGAAAGCTGGAGAACTGAAAAGAATCTCTACTCAGGTTGATTCAGAATTAGAGTTGGCAGAAATCTTACGTCGAACAATGTATGATGAAGGACCGGCATTGCTGTTTGAAAATGTCAAAGGATACGATATGTCAGTTCTGGGCAATGCATTTGGTTCAATGAAGAGATTGGAATTATCACTTGAGACTACAGATTTTGCTGAAATTGGACAAAGAATTGCAGATATGTCAAAGATGGAAATTCCAAAAGGAATGTTAAATAAAATTAAAAAATTACCCGAACTTTCAAAAATGAGTGATTCATTTCCGAGTTTAGAAAAGAGTGGCCCTGTAACTGAAGTAATAAAAGAAAATCCTACTTTTGATGACATACCAATTCTAAAATCATTTCATAAAGATGCAGGAAAATTCATTACATTTGGTTTAACTGCAACAAAACATCCTGAAACAGGAATTAGAAATTTGGGCGTATATAGAATTCAGATTGTGGACAGTACTCACGCCTTAATGCACTGGCAAAAACACAAGAGAGGTGCAGAACATCATGATATGAGAAAATCTACCAAAACAGAAGTTGCAATTATAATTGGAGGTGAACCTGCAACCGTTTTTTCAGCAGTTGCACCTGTTCCAGAAGGATTAGACAAGTATCTGTTTGCAGGAATTACAAGAAAAAAAGGAATCAAAATGGTAAAGTGTAAAACAATTGATGTAGAGGTTCCTGCAAATGCTGAGATTGTTTTGGAAGGATATGTTGATTCGGCAGATATCAGAGATGAAGGGCCATTTGGTGATCATACAGGATATTATACACCAAAAGAACCATTTCCAACTTTTACATTAACTGGAATTATGCAAAGAAAGAATCCAATTTATCTAACAACAGTTGTTGGAAAACCAATTTTAGAAGATGCATACATTGGCAAAGTAATTGCAAGCTCATTTTTACCAATGATTAGAATGTTCCATCCAGAAGTTGTAGACTTTGAAATGCCAGCAGCAGGATGGTTCCAAGGATTGGCAATAATTTCTATAAAGAAAAGATATCCAGGACAAGCAAAAAAAGTCATGATGGGGTTATGGGGAATGGGACAACTAGCATTAACAAAGATGTTTGTCGTAGTAGATGAAGATGTAAATGTTCATGACATGAATGATGTGATATGGGCAATTACAACCAGAACAGATGCTGCAAGAGATATTACAATTATAGATAGAGCACCAACAGATACTCTAGATCCTGCATCACCATTGGTAAACCTAGGCTCAAAATTAGGAATAGATGCAACACAAAAGACAGCAGAAGAAGGATTTGAGAGAGAGATTCAAGAGAAAGTTCAGGTTGATGATGAGACTAAAAAGTTAGTTGATTCTAGATGGTCCGAATATGGAATTTAACGCATAGATACGGTTTCATAAAAATTATCACGTTCTTCAGCTGAATAACCAATTTGCTTAATTGAATCAATGATTCTTGTGTCAGTTAATTCAGTGGAACGAGCGCCAGTACAAGAAACAACTTCTTCGCCAATTAAAGTTCCGCCAAAATCATCAGAACCATATTGTAATGCTAGTTGTGCCATACCAACACCATTTGTTAACCAAGATGATTGTATATGATCAATTAAACCATCAAAGATTATTCTAGAAATTGCAATCATTTTTAATAATTGTATTCCTCCAGCACCAGTTGTAACGGTTCCCTCTTTTTGCATTAAGGTATTATTTGGTTCGAAACTCCATGGAATAAACGCCATAAATCCATTAAGGTTTTTTTGTAGTTTGGCAATTCTATCATAATGTTCTACAATATCATTATCAGTTTCAACATGACCATACATCATTGTTGCAGAAGCAGGTAAACCCAATTCAAAGGATTCCTTCATTATTCTAATCCAATCATCACTATCAATTTTTTTTGGGCTGATAATTTCTTTAACAGAATCAGTTAAAATTTCAGCGCCTGCACCAGGGACAGATTGCAATCCGGCATCTTTTAATCTTGATAAAATTTCTTTTGTTGATGATTTTTCAACAGTGGCAATCATATCAATTTCAGATGTAGATAATCCATGTACACCAACCATCGGGAATTTTGAACGAATCATTTTAAATGAATCTTCATAATACTCAATTCCAAGTTTGGGGTTATGACCACCTTGAATTAGAACTTGTCTGATTTTGAACATGTCCCAACCAGTTTTTACTCTTGCTTCAATTTCATCTAAAGTTAAAGTGTACGCTTCTTCATGATTAGGAGGTCTGTAAAATGCACAAAATTTGCAATCAGTGATACAGACGTTAGTATAATTCAAAATGATATTATTTACAAAAGATACTTTTTTACCAAATTTTTTTCGAGTTATATTTCCAGCAACGAGTCCCATTAGATACACATCATCAGATTTCAGTAATCTTAGATAATCTTCTTTTTTTGGTCTAATACCATTAAGGGAGTTTTCTAGGATATCTCCAATTTCACTAGAGTGGATTTGTTGTGTTAATTGACTCAATCACAATCTATCGTTTGAGATTAATATTTAATTCTTAGATAAAAAATGAGCCTAAAATTCCATTTTTGGCAATTTTTAAGTATGGTATACCAAAGATATCACTAATGGCAACAGGTACAGAGATTCGACTAAGCAAAATTATGAGAAAAGGTAAGATGCTTTGTATTCCAATGGATCATGGAATTTCCAATGGCCCTATTGAAGGATTAGAAAAACCACATGATGTAATTTACAAATGTGAAAATCATGGTTTGACAAGTATCATAATTAACAAAGGAATTATCAAGACATTGCCAAGACCAACTAAAGTTGGAATTTTAGCTCACTTTTCATCTAGTACCTCATTATCATTAGCGCCAAACAGAAAAATGCTAACTGGTTCTGTTAAAGAAGCAATAAGATTAGGAGCAGATGGAGTTTCATTACACATCAACATTGGTGGGAAAGAAGAACCAGAGATGGTTGAACAATTAGGAAAAATTTCAGAAGAATGTCATGAATGGAATGTTCCATTACTTGCAATGATGTACCCTAGAGGAGAAAATGTCAAAGACCCACATGACCCAGAAGTTGTCGCACATACTGCAAGAATTGGTGCTGAATGTGGTGCAGATATTGTTAAAACATTGTACACAGGAGATATTGATTCATTCAAAAAAGTAACAGAGAGTATACCTGTTCCAGTGGTAATTGCAGGCGGTCCAAAATCAAAAACAGATTTGGATATTTTACAAATGACTGAAGATGCGATGGCTGCAGGTGCAAAAGGAGTTACTTATGGAAGAAATATCTTTGCACATAAAACACCAGATAAAATGGTAGAAGCATTGGCAGGAATAATTTTCAGAAAAGAAACTGCAAAAGAAATGGCAAAGAAAATTGGCAACTGATAAACTTTTGATTGTCCAACCAAAAGTTGGAAAAAATCAATTAAATAAATTTATAAAAAATTTAGAAAATGAAGGTGTAAAACACATCTATGCAGATCCTAAAACTATCACAGATAAAAAAAGTAAAATTAAAACTGTGTTTACAACACCAAATGCAGATTATGTTGTAATTGGAAAAGATGGAAAAAAAATAAAGGGTAAAAAAATTGGAAAACAGTTCAAAATTCTATCAAACAAGGATATTGATGGAGTTTATGAAACTGCAAAAAAAGGACTTGATTTCGTCATTATTGAAGTAAAAGATTGGAAAATAATTCCTTTAGAGAATATCATAGCAAAATTACATAAAATTCACACACAAATCTTCACAATAGCTAAAAATCAAAAGGAGGTTCGAAAAATGTTTTCAATTTTAGATGTCGGAGTTGATGGAGTCATATTTCAAACAGGCTCTATAGGCGAGGTAGAAGAAACGTTGGTAAATCTCGGTACAAAAAGTTTTGATTTGAAAACTGCAAAGATTACAGAAATTCAAGAAGTAGGAGACGGTGAACGAGTTTGTGTAGATACAGCATCAATGTTACACAAAGGAGAAGGAATGTTGATTGGAAGTAGAGCCAATTTCATGTTTTTGGTTCACAATGAATCAGTAGGTTCATCATTTACATCGCCAAGACCATTTAGGGTTAATGCAGGAGCAGTTCACTGTTACACGTTATCACCGGATGGAAATACAAAATATTTATCAGAATTAGAAACAGGCAGTGAAGTATTGATTCTAAACTCTAAAGGAAAGGCAAGAAGAGCCGCTATTGGTAGATGTAAGATTGAAAAAAGACCAATGTTGTTGATTAAAGCAAAGGTTGGAAACGAGATAGGGGGAATTATAGCACAAGATGCAGAAACCATACGATTTGTCAAGGCAAATGGACAGTTAGTATCAGTTACACATCTTAAAAAAGGAGATTCAGTTTTGGCATTTTCGAAAGAGGCAAGTGGAAGACATTTTGGAATGGAAGTTGCCGACGAATATATTCTTGAAAAATAATGAAGTATAAGACCTGTGTATCAATTGGCGAAAAAAATCCAAAAAAACTGAAAATAATTCTAAAAAAAGCACTTTCAAAATCAGATTTTGCTGAAATACGTTTTGATTATTTAAAAAAATCAGATATACCAATTGTTTTGGAAAATTCTAAGAAAAGTCTATCAAGATGTGTATGTACATTACGACCAAAATCCGAAGGAGGGCTATTCATCGGTAAAGAAGATGAAAGAAAATCAATTCTGCGCTTAATTGCAGAATATAATCCATTTTTACTCGATGTCGAATTTAATACAATTCAGAAAGATAAAAAACTTGCAGCATATTTGAAGAAGACTAAATGTAAATTATTGATTTCATGGCATGATTTTACAAAAACACCTAATGAATCACAGTTAAAATCTAGATTCAATAGAATGAAAAAATTTTCAAATATTGTAAAAATTGTAACCGTTGCAAATAATGTATCAGATGCATCAAGATTACTATCACTCTATTCCGATAAATCAAAAACAAAAACTGTGGCATTTTGTATGGGAGACCAAGGTAAGTTTTCAAGAATATTATGTTTACACTTAGGAAGTCCATTTACCTATGTATCATTAGGAAAAGCGATTGCTCCAGGACAGTTCAGTGTAGATGAGATAAAATCTTTAGAAAATTAACCTCTATCATAATTAGAGATTCCATAAAATTCATGAATCTTTTCTGTAGTTTGTCCATCTAATGATACAGAAACAGAAACAGTGTATAGATTATTTATCATCCATAATGTACCATCTTGAGTGGTTTCGCGTGCTAGTATCTCATAACGAAAAAATCCATCTTTAGTGATTCCAGTAAAAGTATGGATTAATCCTTCTTCATTATTTAGTTCTATTTCCACATTAACACCATCAATTGCATATTCGGCATTTCTGTTGAATGTTGGTGAAGCATCAGTATATTTTTCAGCGTTAAAAACTAGAATGTCTAGAACAAATTTTTTCTCTGGCGTTACAGTATCATAACCTTCAAGTAACAACATTAATGGTGTTCCAGTTACAGTTGAAGATTCAGGAATTTCTTGAATAGTTTCTTCTACAGTGATTTCAGGACTAGACGCATCAACTTCAATTATTCCAATTTCAATCAAATATTTCATTGCATTAATAAATTCAGAATTAGGTATCTTACCATCTGCCCACCACCCAGCAGTATTTCTAACCCAATCAGGAATTATTTTATCAGGTCCAGGAGGACCCGGTTCTGTCTGAGGAATAAAGATAATTCCTTCATTTATTAAAAATTCCAGACCGTTAGTAAATTCATTTTGGGATATTAGCCTTTCAGACCACCAAGAAGCATTATTTTTTACCCATTCAGGAATGTCTTCAGAAAATGATAGAGGGATGAAGGAAATTCCGACTATCAAAATTATCAAGAAAGGAACTTTCTTCATACTCATTCATCTATTTGGTAGAATTAATTTTTGCTATGAAAATTTTCTTTACCAATGAATAGGTTATATCAATCTAAATTGAATTTAAAATATGTTGAAGACATATGCTGTAATTGGAGACCCGATTGACCATTCATTATCCCCAACAATACATAATGCGGCATATAGAGAATTGGAGATGGAATGTACATACATTGCATATAGAGTAATTCAAGGTGACTTGGCTACAGGCATAGAATCTTTGAAAAAAATCAAAATTGCAGGATTTAATGTAACAATTCCTCATAAAATTGAAATGATGAAATATCTAGACGACGTAGATGAAAATTGTAAAAAAATAGGAGCAGTGAATACAATTCTTAACGATGATGGAATACTAAGAGGGTTTAACACAGATATGGATGGATTCTTAGAACCGATAAAAAGAAAAGAGATTAGCATAAAAGATTCAAAAATATTGTTACTTGGTGCCGGAGGAGCAGCAAGAGCAATTGTAGCAGGATTTCAAAAAGAAAATGCTAGAGATATTACAATTATCAATAGAACAGAAAGTAAGGGTGATGCATTAATGAAATTTTCAAATGAATTAGGATTAAATGCAATATCAAAAACAATTGAACAGATGGATGAACTAGATTCAAATTTTGACTTTGTAATAAATGCATCATCACTAGGATTAAAAAATGAAGAAAATATCATACCAGAGAAATTTTTCAATGAGGAAACAACAGTGTACGACATAGTTTACAAACCAGTGAAAACAGATTTGATAAATAAAGCCAAAGAAAAAAACTGTAAAATTATTTTTGGATATGAAATGCTTCTTGGACAGGCAATTCGTTCATTTGAAATATGGTTGGATAAAAAAGCACCATATGAAATAATGAAAAGATCAATTTTAGGAGGTTTCTAATGACGCAAGTAGTATCTAAGGTGTATGGTGCAGTTTCAATAGTAAATGCAATTGCCATAGGAAAAGGATCTACATTGGGAGTTGATACATTTGTAGAAACAACATTAACAAAAAGAGAAGGTAGGGGAATTCATATTACTTCAGAAAATAAAACAATTAGTTCACGCTTGATAAATAGATTAATTGAAAATATGATTCCAAAGAAAATTTTAGATAATACAAAACTAGAATTGGATTTTAAATCAAATATACCAACAGGATATGGCTTAAAAAGCTCTAGCGCAATTTCATCTGCAGTCATATTATCATGTGCGAAAGCCTTTGGAAAAAATATGAGTGACGAAGAAATTTTGAAACTTGGTGCAAAAACATCCATTCAGACAAAAATCAGTATAACTGGAGCCTACGATGACGCATGTGCATGTCATTTTGGAGGTTTTAATGTAACTGATAATTTGAAGATGAAATTGATACGTAGAGAATTAGCCCCAAAAGAACTGCAGGCAATAATATTTTTACCAAAATCAAGAAAACGAGGTAACTTAAAAAAATTAAAGGAGTTTAAAGATTCATTTGAAAAATCATGGGAATTAGCAAAGAAATCAGATTATTGGAATGCTGCAATATTAAACGGAATTGCTACAACTACAATTTTGAATTCAGAACCAAACTTAATCATGAAATTAATGGAAAAAGGTGCAATATGTGCAACGATTTCTGGTAATGGCCCTTCAATAATGGCAATTACAGATAAAAAGAATAAATCAAGAGTTCAAAAAGAATTTTCAGGATTTGATGGTAAGATGATGGTGGCAAATATAAATAACAAAAAGGCATATGTCCATGAACTGTAAAATTCAAAAATCTAAATTAAATGGAAGAATAGTTTGTCCATCAAATAAAAGTTATACACATAGAGCAATATTCCTTGCCGCACTATCAGATGGAAAAAGTATTGTGAAAAAAATTCTACGTTCAAATGATACTCTAGCAACAATTAGCGCATGTAGAGGATTTGGGGTTGAAGTAGAAGAAGTAGAAGATAAAGTTACAATTAACAATACAATCAATTCAACTGTTGAAAACTCAATGATAGATGCCGAAAATTCAGGAACGACTATCAGAATTGCAATTGCAATTGCAGCACTATCAGGAGGAAATACGATACTTACAGGAGATGAAAGTTTAAGAAAAAGACCAATGCAGCCAATCTTACATTCATTAGAAACAATGGGTGTAAAGACTGAATCAGATGATGGAAGACCACCAATACATATCAATGGTAAAATCGAAGGAAATGAAATTAGCATAAATGGAGATATTTCTAGTCAATTCATTTCAGCATTAATGATAATTGCACCAAGATTGCCAGAAGGATTAACAATCAAGGTTGAAGGCGAATTGGTATCAAAACCATACGTTGATTTAACAATTGCAATTATGAAAAAATTTGGCGTAGAAGTGAAAACAGAAGAAGAATACAAGAAATATCAAATTACACATCAGATTTACAAACCAACCACATTTTCAATTCCATCTGATTTTTCTAATCTAGCATTACTTTTAGCGGCAAATGTTTTACTAGGTGACGGGCTAAGAATCGAGATAAATTTAGGAGATATGCCACAAGGTGATGAAGCGATTGTTGATATTTTAGAAAAATTAGGAGTAAATGTCACATTAGAGGATGACATTATAACAACAAAATCTCCAATATTATTGAAAGGTGGGAAATTTGATTTATCTAATACACCAGATCTCTTACCAGCAATAGCAATTCTGGCATTAAAATCAGAAAAACC
>JAOLYB010000022.1 GCA_028343215.1 Candidatus Nitrosopelagicus sp.
TTTTATTTATATGATCATTCATGTAATGATTATCTTTATGTGAAAATTTCACAAAGCTTGCAAATGGTATAATAAATTTTGGTTTGAAAAAATCAGACTGGATTTTTATACGATTTAATTTTTCAATAGATGCATTTTTTCTAAGATCAGAATCTTCTGGATCACCAACCCAACTAGCGTATCCAAATTGTGTTAACAATATATCAACGTCGGAAATTTGTTTTTTAATAATTTTTACTTGTGAAACACTGTCAACCATACAATCATTTATGTTGAGAATTTTAGTATCATCTATTTTTGCATAAAACCAAGAATCATATGTTCCATTTGGAACACATTTTATTTGAAATTCTTCACTTAATGAAATAGATTCTTCGGGTTTCATTTCAATAATTTTTTTAAAATTTAATTTACGACATAAAGTTGCAACACGATGATCTAATGTGTTTTGAAATAATATTGTAATTTTATTTCGTATATTTTCTGGAATTTGTTTCAGTATGAATGGATTGAAGTGATCTGGGTGTTCGTGTGAAAACCAAATATGAGTTATATTTTGAAAATCATCTATTGAAAATTTTGACTTAGAAACTAGATCCCAACCATCATTGAATGCAGTTCCAAAAATCCATGGATCCGTGATTAATCTAATATTTTTAAAAGAAAAAATTACCGAAGCATGATTAACAAATGTAATTAGTTCACTCATACTAAAATTATGAAATATTGATTATTTAATTTTCGCTTGTTTCTTATAGATTTTTAATTTTGGGATTATTATTGGTCCTAACTGTACATCAAAATTGTAAAATTATCAAACCATAATAAACTATAATTCCCATTAAATTGAAATTATTTTGTGAAAATTGTTAAGATTGATTCAAATCTTATTGATGAATTAAGAACCGCCAACATATCTACAAACATGAAAAGTTTAGAATCGTGTGAATGGATTGTTTTGGAGAAAAATGAAGAGGGTATTGAAGGCGCTGCAGGAATGGGCGGAGTATTTCATGTTTCAGGTATTCAAATAGCCGAAAAATTTAGGGGTAAAGGAATAGGGAAGAAAATTCAGAATGAATTAATTAATGAATGTATTAGAAGAGGATATTCATTTATCACGGTGTTTAATGATCCTAGAAATAAAACCAGTGTTCAGCTACATGATTCATTAGGTTATAAAAAATTATTTAGAATACATTATGCAAAAAATATAGTTAATGATGTCAAAGGTATTGCTTTTGATAAAAAAGGAAGATTGTTTATACAATTATTACGGTTCTTTAATACAAAAACCGGTACAATACTTCTAGCGATTGCACTAAAAATGTTACATTCTGTTTTTCCTGCATTGATAATCTACAATGAAGATGGATTACCAAAACCAGATATAAAATGGATTATAAAGAATTTTGAAAAAATTTAGGGTTATTTTCTATAATATGATGTTGTAATTTCTAATCCTTGATCAAGGGAATACTTTGGCTTCCATTTTAATAATTTTTTTGCTTTGGTATTATCAACTTCTAATTTTGGTATTTCTAACGAACGTTTAGGAAAACTATTCCATTGGATTTTTCCTTTGTATCCAGTAATTTTCCTAATTTTTTCAGCTAATTGTTTTATAGAAAGTGATTTTCCAGTTCCAATGTTAATTGATTCACCTAGAATTTTTTTATTATTACTTTCTGCTGCAAGAACATAAGCCGATAATAGATCAGGTTCAAAAACAAAATCACGAAAAGGAGTTGGATCACCTAATTTGACGGGAGATTTACCTTGAAGCATTTGATAAATTATACTTTCAATTACAAATTGATGATTATAACGTCTTCCATAAGAATTGGCATTTCTAAATATAATTGAAGGAAAACCATATGCATCATAAAGATATTTCAAATGTTTTTCAGTTGCAATTTTAGCAACAGCATAAGGACTTGCTGCATGTAATTCAGCAGTTTCTTTAGAAGGAAATTTTGTTTGTATACCATATTCCTCCACAGAGCCCGAAAAAATAAATCGTTTTAATTTAGGTACAGCACGTCTTGCAGCTTCAGCCATATTTACAGCACCCAAGAAATTAACATTGAATACTTCAGTTGTGTGAGTGAAACTATATGCAACAGATGTTTGAGCTGCCAAATGTATAATCACATCAGGTTTGAAAGTGTTCAATACATCATAGATATTGAGATAATCTGTAAGGTCGCCATAAAAATATGAAACCCCACTTTGTTTTTCTCCACGTATCATTGACTCAGTATTTGATGCAATAGGTCTATCAGATGTTGCTACGTTCCTTGCTAGCGTTCCAAGTTTGTGACCTTTTTTTAGTAAAATTTGACCAAGTTCATGACCGAGAAAACCAGTCATTCCTGTTACAAAAATTCTCATATGGCAACAAACTTTTTGCCACTTTATAGGTTTTCGTCAAATTGATAAGTTGTTAGTGAATGTATTTTTTCTGTCAATTTTGACATATTTGAAAATTCAGAATCTCGGGGATTCATAGTTCCATCTCTTATTTTTGCAAGAATTTCAATGACAGAATCCTCAACAGTTGTTTTTGGTTCAAAATTTAGGATTTTTTTAATTTTTTCGAAAGAAACTTTATAATTTCTAGGATCAGTTTTTGATTTAACTATTTCAATTTCTGCTTCTGACACATACTTTTGAATAATTTCAGCCAATTGTTTTTTTGTATAATTTTCCTTACTGCTACCAACATTAAAAATTTGGCCTGAAACTAACTTAGACGGTGCATTCAATACAGAAATACATGCATTAGCCATATCATTTACATGTATTAATGGCCTCCAAAAATCTTCACCAAAAATAGAAATTTTTTTATCAATTAACGCATCACGGAGAAATTCTTGAACAAGTAAATCAAATCTCATACGCGGAGATAATCCATGTGCAGTTGCAAATCTAAGAATACAAGTATTAAATTTATTATTATTTTGATTTACAATATATTTTTCTGAATTGACTTTACATTCAGAATACAAGGATAAAGGTTTCACAGGAGATAATTCATCTACTATATTTGAACTTGATCCATAATTACTACATGTTGACGCAAAAATAAATCGCTTAACACTATTTTTTTTACATATATTTACAAAGTTTTTTGTTGCAAATTCATTAATTTGTTTAGCTGCATCAGGAATTTTTTTACAAAGTGGTTCTCCAACTATGGCTGCAAGATGAATTACACAATCAACATCTTTAACAATATTTGAAAGACTTTCTGTTTCTCTAATATCTAAATTAAAGAATTTAATCTTTTTATCATCTATTAATTTTGAAATTCCATCATTTCCATAAACTAGAGAATCTACTACCCTTACATCATAATTTTGTTTTACAAGATTATTTACTAAAACACTTCCAACATAACCTGCTCCACCAGTAATCAATATGGAATTTAAAGCAGACATATAGAAATTCTAAGTCATGTTTATTTATCGTTTTTTACAGAAAAATACATAATTTGAAAAAAATATATCAAATTCAGCCATCAATGGATGAATCAGAAAAAAAAGAATTACTGTCAGTGATAGATTCTGGATGGTTTACAGAGGCAAAAAAAACAAAAGAA
This sequence comes from Candidatus Nitrosopelagicus sp., assembly GCA_028343215.1. Classification (GTDB taxonomy): domain Archaea; phylum Thermoproteota; class Nitrososphaeria; order Nitrososphaerales; family Nitrosopumilaceae; genus Nitrosopelagicus. The sequence continues at coordinate 3,605 of JAOLYB010000022.1, forward strand.
TTTGAAAAAATGTTTGCTGAATTTACAGGTAGTAGATATGCTTGCGCTATAACTAGCGGTACTGCCGGATTGTATTTGGGATTAAATGCACTTGGAATCAAACAAGGTGACGAAGTAGTTGTTCCAGATTTAACGTTTGTAGCATCTCCAAATTCAGTACAAGCAAATAATGCAAAACCTGTTTTAATAGATATAGAACCAGACACACTAAATCTAGATACAAATATTCTTGAAAGAAAAATTACGAAAAAAACTAAGGCGATTATGACTGTAAATTTTAATGGACGTACAACAAATATGAAAATTTTAAGAGAAATAGCACAAAAAAATAATCTCAAACTGATTGAAGATGCAGCTCATTCACTTGGAAGTTATTATGGAAAAAAACATCAAGGCAATTTTAGCGATATTGGTGTTTTTTCATTTAGTACGCCAAAAATAATTACAACAGGACAGGGAGGAATGATTGTCACAAACAATAAAAAATTATACGAGCGATGTATGGAGTTAAAAGATTTTGGAAGAAAAATTGGAGCAAAAAAGAATATGATGTCTGCATTTGATCATCATATAATTGGCCAGAATTTTAAATTTACAGAATTTCAGGCTGCGGTTGGAATTAGTCAAATGAAAAAACTTGAAAAACGCATGAAAATCAAAAAAAGAATATTCAAGATATATCAAGAATCATTAAAAAATATTCAAGATATAGAATTTATTGAGACAGATCTTGAAAAAATAACTCCATGGATGTCAGATATAATCTTGAAAAATAAAAATAAAAAGATAAAATTAATTAATTTCTTAGAGAGAAAAAACATTGAAACTCGAATATTTTATCCTCCAATTCATAAACTTAAACCATATTTTACATCTAATAAAAAATTCCCAATTTCATCTAAAATTTCTGATAAAGGATTATGGCTTCCATCGTCTTCTACATTAACAGATAAAGAACTTAATTATGTTTGCAAAGAAATTAAGAATTTTTTTGAACAGTAGAATTATTTAATGAAAAAGCACCCGTAAATTTTAATGCAATAAATCCTACTAAAACTGAATACCATAATGTGAAGATTCTTATGAAAATAGTCAACGACACGGCGGTAGAAAATGTTAATCCATTAATAGTCAGAAGACCAATTAGTGTTCCTTCAGAAACTCCAATGCCACCAGGAATAAGTGATGCAACGCCAAGAATTATAGATGTTGTATATGTCAAAATAACATCAGAAATTTCAAATAAATCAATACCGAATGATTTTAAAATAAAATATACTGCAATCGATTCTAAAATCCAGTAAATAGCAGATAAAACTGAACAAATAATGAAAATTTTTGGTTTTATAGAATGATTGATTACATCATAAGAATCAATAAAAGAATCTGAAAATTTAGATAGAAATTTAATTTTTGATACTTTATTAATCAACATTGTAAAAAGTTTCTTGGAGCGTAATGCTATGAAAATTACAGTGAGAATACAAGCAGTGATCATTATAACAATTGCACTGAAATCAAAATACCAAATCCCAAAAATCGAAATTATTATTATACCAACTGCATTATAGAGCCTTTCAACTAAAATAATTGGAGCAGTTATTTTTCGAGGTGTTCCAAAATTTTCTTTCAATAGTTGACATTTTATTAATTCTCCAACTTTTCCCGGAGTAATACTCAGTGGGAAACCACTCAAGAATATTTGAAAATTTTTTCTATGAGGAAGAACATATCCAGAATTTTTTAATAAAATGGTCCAGCGAAAATACAATGCCAACCAGCCAAAAGTTACTAAAGGAACAATTATTGGTAAAAATTCAACTTTGAAATCAAAAAATTTTTCACTTAGTTTATTGAAATCTGAAAGTATCAAAAAAATAGAATAAACAGCAATTGATGCTATTATTATCAATAGTAATTTTTTATTTAATTTCATGCTTTTAGATATGAGAAATATGATGTTCTAATAAATTCATTTTTTTATTAATATTGATACAATAAAATCGATTATATGAAATCATATATTTTCCAAATGGTTCATATCTATTACCTTTACCCATAATTAGTAAAAATCTTGTTTAAACAAGAATGACTATGGAAGAATAAAACAACAAAAGATATTAGATGATTTTAAATTTAAAGTTATGACAGATTTTGGTATTAAATATTCTAGTCGTTTCTGATGTAGGTAATTATTTTAAAACAGTCAGCAAATATGTCAAAAATTCAAAAATTCATATAATTAATTTTCCAAAAGATGGAGCAGGCATTTACACATATGATGAAAATTATGAATTATTTGAAAATTATAAAGTTACTGACCAAGTTAATAAAATAAAAAAAATAAAAGAAAATTTTGATTTAGTAGTTGTAATGGGTGCTGGAGAAAGAATCGCATATCTTGCAGATCTAAACTATATCACATATTATGTAGGCAGAGATATAGATGCTCCAAGATTTGTTAAAAACTCTAAAGAATCATGGTATAACGAACCACTTCATAAATTAAATTTCTTTGAAAGAAGATTTTATAAAAAAACATTTGATTCAGCACTGGTTCATGTAGCACCAACATGGGTCTTTGAACATCTAAAAAAATATCCAGGAAATCACATAAAAATGGATTTGAAACCAATTGATTTAACATTATTTGAGGATTGTGCAAAACCAATTGAAGCAAAGAAAGAGAAATTTACATTTTTCTGTCCACAAAGAATGGGAATTCCAAAGGGCACAGATATCTTATGGGAAGCATTAAAATTTTGTAAATCAGATTTTGAGATTTTGCAAGTTGATTGGAGAGATACTGGAACTGAGGAAGAGGATCATAGTTCATTAAATTTAAGAAATAACTTGCCCAAACAAGTAAAATTAATTCCCATGATTAAAAGAAAAGAAATGCCTAGATATTATCAATGGTGTGATGCTGTGATAGGTAATCTTAGAATTGGCAGTTTTGAGTATGTGGAATTAGAAGCAGTAATGTGCAAAAAACCGGTAATTAATTTTACAGATAAAAAAATTAGTATAATTTTAGATGGTGAGGAAATAGAATCCCCTTTTATTCCAAAAAATAATGATCTAAAAAGTATAGCAGAAATTATTGACAAATTCGTATTATCGAATGAATTTAGAGAAAATATTTTTAAAAAAGAATATGAATTTGTACAAAATATTTCAAATCCTAAAAAAGCTGGAGAATGGTGGGATTCATTATTTACAAAAATTACAAGTGAAAATTCTTCGATTGATAAAAAATCATCTAAAATGATATTAAAATTCAGGATGATTAGTTTTTTAATTGCAAATAGATTATATTATAAAAAATTCAAAACAATTATTCGCGATAAGCATGACACGTAAAGCCTGAATAATTTTCTTTGATTAATTTTGGAGATAAATTAAATTCGGAACACCATTCTTTGATTTCTGTTTCCGTATGCCTCCATGAATATTTTGGATAATACCAGTCAAAATTTTCCATATTAGATTCATAAAATCCCATGGATTCCTTCCAAAATAATTTGAAGATATTTTGATAGATGAATCGTTGTAAATCATATTCACCTTTTTTAAATCCTAGCAGAGGAACATCTTCAGGAATTGTTATGTTAATTTTTTGATTATGTAGAGACTCAGCTAGTTTTGTAATGGATTTGTTTGCTTCAAATGCTTCGTCTGGAGACATTTTAGAAATTTGATTTCGAATATAATCATCAGAAAATTCACGTAATGGTGCTTTAACTTTGTAAATGTAAAAAATTATCAATCCACCTTTTTTGAGTTTTGGATAGACACTTTTTAGTGCATTTTTTGTACTTGGGGTATGATGCAAAACACCATTACTAACTATGACGTCAAATGACTCATCAGCATATGGTAAATGATGTAAATCTGAATGTGAAAGTATTGGATTTTCCACTGAGTTACTTAATGTATTTTTTGCTCTATAAACTCCATTACCTATATCAACACCATGAAATTCTTTTGCTCTAGGAGCCCATAGTCTAGATGAAGCACCACTTCCAACTCCCACATCTAATACAATTTTATCATCAAACAAAGATAGATCATCATCAGTCAAATCCATAGTTTCAATAACATCTTTTTTTATATCATCATCAGAAAATTTTTCTGGTTGACCAAAATCGCTTTCTGTCCATTGATATGAAAAACATTTTTCAATATCATATTGAGGATCGTCCGAGTTTTCTTTTACAAATTTTGGAACACCATTTATTATTGGATATTTTATATCGTTATGAATTAGATGTGTATCAGTTTCTTCTAATGATTCATTTGTAAATGGATCAACCCAAGATACAATTTTCATTTAGTTTCAATTTAGAAATTCTCAATATTAACTTATAAAATAAAACGGTGAACATAAAATGCTTCACAGAGATTTTTTCCTACTTCTTGCCCTCTATATTTTGCTTGATTTCTGATACTATCTGCATCCCTGCCCCCAGGTCTTATTTGAGATTTGTATTTAGAAAATGCTTGGATTTTTTGATCAATAACATCATCAATTTCAACAAAGAAATTTGGTTCAAATACACCAGCCGCAGACCATCTGCTATGTTCCGGTGCTTCATATGATAACACTATATCAGATACAGGAGTACTAATTGGTCGTAATGCCGCAATGCATGCATTATGAACATGTACATGATCTTGATGATGAGAGAAAATTGTTGGAATTGCGACCATTGTAGGCTCAATTTTTTCTAGGGAAACAGGACTAGAACTTTCAATAATTTCAATTAAAGAATGAAGAGGTTTTGCATCAAGATCTCTATTATTATCAGGTGTGTCATGGACCAAATGGAAATCATCCACATTCAGAAGATTCATGGCATCTTGAACTTCTTTTTTTCTTTTTTCTTGAGATTCTTTTGTATCATCTTTTTCAAAACCTAAATTAAAAATTAAAACGTAAACCTTTCCACCAGCTTTTTTGATCTTTGAAATTAAACCGCCACAGCCCAATACCTCATCATCACTATGAGGAGCAATTACAAGTAATCTTTCATTACTAAAATCATTCATGAACTTTTGAGATTTCACCAGTTATTTAGTGATTTGGAGAATTTCTTTTAATTGATAGAGGGAGTTATGCCGTTTTTTGCATTATAATTAACTTCATATTTTTAAAAAAATCAGATAGATTAACTTCTTGTATTAATTGAAATGATAATTTATCATTATTTAAAATACTATCAATTTGATCCTTGAAAGAAAAATCATTCATTGTAGAATTATTATCTAATGCAATGTTATCTTTCCAAACATTTGATAATTCAATAAATTTTGATGAATTCAATTTTTCTAATTCATCACTGTTTAAAGGAATTCCCATTCTTTGAAATATTTTTTGTTTTTCTTTAATGGATTTAACATCCCAGGAAGATGACAAAGATTGTTTAGATTTACTAATTTCTATA
>JAOLYB010000023.1 GCA_028343215.1 Candidatus Nitrosopelagicus sp.
GGTCAAGTTGCTCCAGAACCTACTGGTGGTTCTGAAGAAATTTCTTCATATCGAAGTGTTTACAAATCTTCTATTGTTTGGCTTTCTGCATTTGCAACAAAAGAAATAGATTCCGATGGAGTATACTTAACTGGAAAAGGTCCAAAAGATTTTAGAGCGGCATCATGGGGAAAGATTGGAAATATTGGCGGTCAACAAATCTTGCCTTCTGCTCAAGAAACTATTTCAGTTGGAGCTGGTGAATTTGATTCCATTCTACTTACTTGGAAGACAGGTGGTCAACAAAGTAAAGTCTGGATTGTAGATGAATTTCCATTTCCTATTCAAGGTAAAACATTCATGCATGTTTCTCAAGGCATTCCACCAGTTGAATATGATTTTGAATTGTTAGATTATAAGGAAAATGTATCTTCAAATCCTTTTGTTAATGTAGAAACTACTGCCGCAAAACAAGCAGCTGCAGGATGTCCAGAGGAATTTCTAAAAACAAAATTTAACGAGTCTACAAATACATTTTCAATGATTGTAAAAGGCGTTTATGGTCCAAAAATTGTTAAACAAGGATGTGAAATTGAGATGTTTATTGATTTCAAACGAATGGTAAATCCTACTGAATTTGTAGACCAAGTACATTATGATATTGCAGTTTTCTCAGATCCTTCTAAACCTCCAATTCAAACAGTTTCTAAAGAAGAAGGAAGAGCCGAATTATACACTGCATCTGGTCAAACGCACCGATTTGTAATAGCAGAACAACCGCCAGGAAAATACACGTATGCAATAATTGTCTATGGTACCGGACCTGAACACATTCTAGGTGGTAACCCTGATACTTCTGGATTAATGACATTTGATGTTGAAGTTGTAAAGGGCGGAAACACATCATTTGTAGCACCTCCTACTGCATCAATTACCGAAATTCCTCAATGGGTAAAAAGTAATGCTGAATGGTGGGCAGAGGGTCAGATACCTGATTCAGATTTTGTTAGTGGAATACAATATTTGATTAATCAAGGAATAATGAGAATTCCTGAAACTGCACAAGGTAGTGGTTCTGGTTCTGATGGAATACCTGCATGGATAAAAGATATTGCAGAATTTTGGGCTGATGGTCAAATTGATGATAATACGTTCGTTGGTGGGATCCAATGGTTAATCTCCAATGGAATAATGAAATTATCTTAGGAAATAATGTGAAAATATGACCGGTCTTTTTAGTTATCCAAAACGAAAACTTCGAAAATTAATTGGTCAAGGAGAATATGAAAAAGCCATATCTTTTGGTAATGAATTAGAAGCAAAATTCTCAAAGGATCCTGATTTTTTATTCATTATGGGAAGTATGTACTACATGCTAAATGACGAAGAAAAGACACTCCATTATATCAATAGAGTGTTGGAAATCAATCCATATGACGTTGAAACGCTTTCCTTAAAATTACGTGTTCATCAATATTTGGCTGAAAAGGAAGATAATGAAGAATTAAAACAAAATGAACTTGATGTTGTAATTGATTGTTGTAGAAAAATTTTGGATGTTGCTCCAGATAACTTTGAAGTACGCGATCTTATTACTGAACTAGAATCATAGATTTTTTCTTGCGTCAATTATCATTTTTTTATGATGTGTAGGAATCTTAGACGGTAATTTCTTAAAATAACGATATTCATTTGACTGAAAATCTATCTCTATATTTTTTTTATTCTTGAATTTGACCAAAAATGCATTTGATATGTCGTGTCTGAATGAGACTATGCTTTCGTATATGCCTAATTCCTCTTTTATCATTATCTCTTTTCCTAATTCCTCTTTTGCGGCTCTTTTCACCGCATTTTTTCTTGTCTCATCACGTCGTATTATAGTCCCAGGTAAATGCCAGTAACCTTTGAATGGATTGATAGTTCGTTTTGTAAGTAAAACTGAACTGTCATTTCTAAAGATCAATAAATCTACACATGAAAATGTAAAATATTTTCTAAATTTTGTATAATCTGTTTCTGATGCACGTTTCATGACCTATCTTCCTCTTTCATCAGATATACATTCTCCAAAAGCCACTCGCAAAATTCTGTTACTGGTTGTGTGAATTCATACCAAATATGTAGTGAATGCGGAAGAATGTCAATCTTATCTTGTATGTTATTGTTAAAAATTATTCTTACTCCTTCTTTATCTTCATACATGTATGCATCTTCAGTTTTTATTTCTCCTAACAATTCTACGGCTTTTTCTTTTATTATGCTTCTTTCAAAAGGAAAACGTTTCTTTTCCATATCTATAATCAAACTAAGATCTTGTTTTCCATACATTTCAAAATTATCAATTTTCCCTTCATGAGGAAAATTAACTAATAATTCAATATTGTATTTTTTACCCACATTCTTTCCAATTTCTCCAATCTCTTTATACGCCATCCCTGGATTTTTTTTTAATAGAAAACGTATTTGTGGTAAATTTGATTTTAATGTTTTTTGTAAATCTTCTGTAATTGTCTTGAACATATTCCATCTTTAGATAATACCATATTTAGATTAGTTTTTTTAGAACAAATTGTCTGAAATGAACATGGCAATGCCTATGGATTATGACAGTATGAGAACAGGTGATGACTCTGAGAGAACTGATAATGTAACTGATTACAAAAGAACCTGTATTGATTTCATTGAAGATATCTCTGGAAGTTATTTGGAATGGGTTGATTATTACAAATTACCTGAAGATGAGGATAAAAAAAGAAGAAGTGACATTTCTGCAATAATAGAAAAAACAAACACATGGCTTGCCAAAGTTCCTACATCTATCAAAGCTGTTGATGTTATTATGAATGATGGAATTCAAAAAATGGCTGAGGCTACTGCTGGAAAAATTTTTCAAATCGGCGTATTCATTAATCAAAAATCAGAATACACTATGGCAAAACCAGGAATTATCGATGTACATATAAAATCTGTTGGTAGAGATGGCAGGAAAACTAAACTAGGATTTCATCATAAAGATGATAGATTCAGAATTGAATCAACCGGAAAAGTATTTTTTGATGAAACAAATATTCCTGAACAGGAATTTGACACATTAGATGTACATCTAAAACTTGACGCTAGTAGATGTGTTCAAAGAGATGTTATTTCATTTACCGTTATAATTAGTGAAATGAAAGATGGAAATGAATATGACCGTAGAGGATTATCTACCGTAGTTCATATCGTTTAATCACTTTTTAATAATTTTATTTCTAACACGACTCTAGCTTCTTTCTGTCTACTCTCTTCTGTATACTTTAAATTTGAAATTTTCTGTGAAAGTTCTTCCTCTTGAACTAATCTTGCCACTCCTGAAAATTTGTTTCCATCAAATTCAACTTTCACTTGCGGATGTGCAATTGCATTTTTTAGCCAATCACTATTTGGATTTCGTCTAGAAAAGTAAATCATATCATTGTAAGTTACAGCTTTTGCCCAAACTGTATGTTCCTTACCTGTTTTCCTACCTTTAGTTTTTAGTATCGCTTTGAATGTTAAGTTGTTAATTATTTTCATTTTTATCCAAATGCCATATATGCTGCAAACATTGCAAGAAGACATGAACCTCCTACGCCCATAACATACATGATTTTGTTACCTTGCATAATCTGATTAATCATATAGAATATTTAAAATATGAAATGACTGTTTTAGCAAGCAAATTATATTCTTTTTCTAAAAGTTAGTTATGAATGCTATAGAAATCAATTCATTAACGAAAAATTTTAAAAAATCAACCGCGATTGATAATATTTCCCTTAATGTGGAAGAAGGTGAAATTTTTGGCTTTCTTGGTCCAAATGGTGCTGGAAAGAGTACTACAATGATGATTCTAACCACTCTATTGAAACCTACTTCTGGTAATGCTTCTGTATATGGATTTGATGTGGTAACAAATCCTTCTCAAGTGCGTAAGAATATTGGATTTGTTCAACAAGAAATTGGTATTGATGAATATCTGACTGCACGAGAAAATCTACAGTTCCAATGTAAAATTAGTCAAATTCCCAAGCAACAAACTCAAAAACGAATTGAAGAAGTGATTGACTTGGTGGAATTAACTGAAAAACAAGATGAACAATCAATCACATTTTCCGGCGGAATGAGAAAAAGACTTGATATTGCATGTGGATTAATTCATAGACCAAAAGTTCTATTTTTAGACGAGCCTACGGTTGGATTAGACATACAAACACGAAGAAAAATCTGGCAATACATACGAAAAATTCACAAAGAGTTTGGAATGACTATCTTTGTTTCAACACATTACATGGAAGAAGCAGATAGTCTATGTGACAGAGTTGGTATTATTGATTATGGAAAAATACAGATAGTTGATACTCCTGAATCGATGAAAAATAAATTAGAAACTGACATGATAACATTTTCTATAATTCCTGATGAAGCAAAACAAGAACAATTTATTCAAAAAATTAAAACACTTGATTTAATAAAAAATGTAAAAATTAATGATAACACTATAATTGTTCAATCATCAAATTCAACTCTAGTAATACCACAAATTTTTCAAACTTCATCTGAAATTGGAATATCTATAGATTCCTTTGTATTGAATAAACCTACCTTGGATGATGTTTTCATTTCACACACTGGTCACAATTTACGAGATGATACAAATGGAAAATTCAATAAAAGAAAAGAACACAATCAGTCAAGGAGACGTGGATTATGATAATCTCTGACACATATGCAATCTTCTGGCGTGAAATGAAACGTTATAGAAAATCAAAGAGTGGTGTTATAATTCGATTAATTCAACCTGCGATTTGGATTGTAGTGATGGGGAATATTTTTGCTGGAACTCAGCCATTAATACAATCAGTAGGATTTGATGGCGAATACATTGAATTCATGGCTCCAGGTGTTTTGATACTAACTGCAATATTCACAAGTATTTTTGGTGGTGTTAATACTCTGTGGGATAGACGTTATGGTTTTATGAACAAGGCATTAACTTCTCCAATTTCTCGTTCATCAATTGCATTAGGAAAAATGCTTGCAATATCTATGATTGCAGCCTTCCAATCTAGCTTAATTCTTGGAATGGCGCTGATGCTTGGTGTTACTATGCCTAATCTATGGATGATTGCGCCTATAATGGGAATTGTAATATTATTCTCAATTGGTTTTTCAGGAATCTCTGTCATGGTTGCAGCTGCCGCAAAATCACAAGAAACGTTTTGGGGAATAATTAATTTTCTTGGAATGCCATTATTCTTGCTTAGTCCTGCACTTTTCCCACTTGAATTAATGCCTGATTGGCTTGCATCTGTTGCAGCTTTTAATCCCGTAAGTTACACTGTAATTCTTGTTAGAGAGATGATGTCTGGTTATGTGGATAGTTTATCTGCTATGACCAGTATTGCTGTTTTAGGAATATTTAGCATAGTGATGATTGGTCTCTCAAGTTATGTATTTACTCGTGATGTCAACAAACCATTCTAAACCACGAATTCACGAAATAATTATTTAAATCAATTAGTTCAATGACTAAAAAGTTAGTCAATTTTTGACAAAAACTGTAAAAAATACTTACACGGTTGATCTTGAGTGGATTTTTAGAGTATTTTCTGTTGCATCTACAGATAATCCTAGTCTTAGCATTGACTGTATCTCTGGCAGGAATTTCATATATTGAAAATGTTGATGCTACAAGTGGTCACAATTTTGAATCACAATGGGGAAAGGCTGGAATATCAAAATCTGGATTTTTCTTAAGCCCTCAACATTTAGCATTTGATTCTGAAAATAATGTTTATGTTACTGATCTTGGTAATTCACGTGTTCAAAAATTTGATTCCACCGGAAATTTTCTTACTGAATGGGGAACCCGTGGAACCAACTCTGGAGAATTTGGCCATCCTACCGGAATAGCAGTTTCTGATGAATTTGTATTTGTAGTTGATAACAAAAATCATGATATTCAAAAGTTCACTCTTGATGGAGAATTCATTTCAAAATGGGGTGGATTTGGAAAAGATATTGGATTTTTTAAATCTCCACGTGGAATAGTCATCTCTGATGATAATCTTGTTTACATTGTTGATTCTGGTAATGCAAGAATCCAAACATTTACTCTTGATGGTGAATTCGTTTCATACTTTGGACAAAGTGGAAAATTTGGTGGTAATTTTGTTACACCTGTAGACATTGCAATTAATTCTGATAAAATTTATGTAACTGATCCAAATCAAAACAAAATAATTGTTTTTGATATACAAGGAAATTTTGAAAAAACATTTAACGACAGTGTAGGTGGTTATCCTATATATCCGCAAGGAATAGCTTTTGATCAAGAAAATAATTTCTACATTGTTGATTATAGAAATAATAGAATAATTCATTACAATGAATTTGGTATTTCATTATCGATGTTTGGCCAGATGGGAAATGATAATGGAAATTTTAAATTTCCAAAAGATATAGCAATTTCAAATGATGGATATCTTTTTGTTACTGATACACAAGGTCATCGTATTCAGAAATTCTCAACTCCTTTAGTTCAAGATTCTATTATAATTGAGGAGGAACAAACACTTCCGCTAGAAACTATTCCTGAATCTGAAAAAATTGAAACTATCACATCCCCATTACAACCTGTAATGCCTGTTCCTAATGATTTTCAAAAACCAACAATTATGGTTCCTGAAGATATTCTGGTAGAAGCATCTGGACCATTAACTCTCATAAATATTGGTGAAGCAATGGCAACTGATGAAAGTGGAATTTATTCTCTAACAAATAATGCCCCATCCTCATTTCCTCTAGGAGTTAATACTATAATCTGGACCGCTGTTGATGGTGCCGGAAATATGGCTATTGCTTCTCAAACAGTTACCATTCAAGATACTACGCCTCCAAATATCTCTCCAATAGGTGATATTTCCCTTGAAGCAAAATCACCAAGTCAAAATCTTGTAACATTGACTATTCCTGAAATATATGATGAAGTAGGTGTAATGTCTGTCACTAACGATGCTCCTGAAGTATTCCCACTTGGTGAAACAATCGTAACTTGGACTGCAACAGACGTTATAGGAAATGTCTCAAATCTTAACCAATCAATTATTTTGGTAGATTCAACTGCACCTCGTATTGCATTTTCTGAGGATCTAATAATTGAAGCATCAAGCTTAGATGAAAATCAAATTGAATTAGTTATACCTGAGGCATTTGATGATGTTGAAATTATGTCAATCACTAACGATGCTCCTACCGTATTCCCCCTTGGTGAAACAATAGTAACTTGGACCGCAACTGATTCTTCGGGTAATTCTTCATCACAATCTTACACAATTACTTTTGTCGATACTGTTATTCCTGAAATTTTAATTTCTGATCAAACATTTGAAGCAACTATTTCAGGTGGCACAAACA
>JAOLYB010000024.1 GCA_028343215.1 Candidatus Nitrosopelagicus sp.
AATTACAATCTGATCTGAATATGGCTAAAAATCATCTTGAATGTAGAGAATGTAAGAAAGAGTATGAACCTACTTTCAAGTATATTTGTGATGAGTGCTTTGGTCCTCTAGATGTAAAGTATGATTTTCCATCCGTGAATAAAAACACGTTTAAGGATAGAGAGCAAACATACTGGCGTTATTTTGAATTATTACCTATAGTAGACAAAAAAAATATTGTAAGTATTGAGGCAGGAATGACTCCTTTAGTAAAGGCAGAAAAACTTGGAAAGGAATTAGGCTTAAACAATCTTTACATAAAAAATGATTCTGTAAATCCAACATTTTCATTTAAAGATAGACCTGCTGGGGTTGCTATATCTAAAGCAAAAGAATTTGGTTTGGAATCCGTTGGATGCGCATCTACTGGTAATCTTGCATCTGCAACTGCTGCACATGCTGCAAAAGCAAATATGCCTTGTTATATTTTTGCCCCAAGCAACATTGAAACTGCAAAAATTACTCAAGCAATATCTTATGGTGCTGAATACATTTCTGTTGATGGTACATATGATGAAGCAAATAGAATTGCAGCACAGATTGGTGATAGAAAGGGAGTTGGTGTCGTAAATATTAACATGCGCTCATATTATGTTGAAGGATCTAAGACTCTAGCTTATGAAGTTGCAGAACAATTAGATTGGAATGTTCCAAATCATCTTATAGTTCCTACAGGAAGTGGTGCTATGCTAAATGCTATCTGTAAGGGCTTTGAAGAATTACAAAGTGTTTCATTACTTGACGATCTCTCATCAATGCATATGCATTGTGCACAACCACATGGATGTGCACCAATAGTTGATGCATTTGATAAAAATTCTGATAAAGTTATTCCAGTAGAACAACCAGACACAGTTGCAAAAAGTTTGGCAATTGGAGATCCTGGTGATGGACGTTATGTTCTAAAAAGATTAAAACAATATAATGGAATTGCAAAAGAAACAAACGATAAAGAAATTTTGGATGCAATTTTACTTTTAGCAAAAACAGAAGGAATTTTTACTGAACCAGCAGGTGGTGTATCCATTTCTGTCTTGAAAAAAATGGTTGAGGAAGGAAAGATTGACAAAGATGAAACTACTGTTTGTTATGTAACCGGTAATGGTTTGAAAGCCACTGAATCAATTATGACTGTATTAAAAAAGCCACAAGTAATGCAAGCTGATGTTGCAAAAATCTCAGCAGTAATAGGATAATTGTATAATGACTAAAATTACCTTTACAATTCCATCTGTTCTAAACGCAGGTGGGGGTGAAAAGAAAACTGAACTTGAAGCATCAACTCTTAAGGAATCTTTTGCAAAAATTTCTGAAATCATGGGTGATGATTTTAAGAGAAAAGTACTAGAAGCAGATGGTTCTCCACGTTCACTCATTAATATTTACATCAATGGAAAAAATGCAGCATTTGATAGTGGTCTTGATACTCCATTAAATGAAAATGATGAAGTCTATATTTTACCTGCAGTGGCAGGTGGTTCTGATTTATCTGAAAAGGAATTAGATAGATTTTCACGTCAAGTTATGTTGGAACAAATTGGTTATGATGGTCAACTTAAATTAAAAAATTCTAAAGTTTGTGTTGTTGGAGTTGGTGGTTTAGGAAATCCAATTACAACTAGACTTGCAACAATGGGAATTGGTAAATTAAGAATTGTTGATAGAGATGTAATTGAATTATCAAATTTGCATAGACAAACAATGTTTGATGAAGACGATGTTGGTCAAGTAAAAGTAGAAGTTGCACAAAAGAAATTAAAAAAATTAAATCCTGAAGTTGAAATTGAGGCTTTACCAATTTCTATTAATGATTATAATGCAGCTGACGTAATTGATGGATGCGATGTTGTAATTGATGCACTTGATAGTGTCAATGCACGATATGCATTAAACAAAGCATGTGTAGAAAAAAATATTCCATTTGTAACTGGAGCTGCAGTTGGTGTTACCGGACAAGTTTTTACAGTTTTACCAAAAGAAACTGCTTGCTATCATTGTATGTTTCCTTCATTGGATGAAGATGCAATGCCAACTTGTAGTATTCAAGGTGTACATCCTCCAATACTTTCTATTGTTGGTGGAATAGAAGTTTATGAAGCAGTTGATGTTTTAATTGGCAAGAAACCAAAGTCTTCAGAAAAATTTTTATCAATTGATTTAGAAAATTTGGAATTTTCATCTGTCAGAACTTTCAAACAAGATGCATGTTCTGTTTGTGGTTCTGGCAAAAAAATTGAAACTCCAAAACAAGAATTAATTTTAGAAGAATTATGTGGACGAAATATGGGTAAACGTACCTTTTCAATTACTCCTACATATGAAGTAAATTTGAATGTGGAAGATGTAACTGCTGTAGCTAAAGAACAAGGATTCACAGTTGAGAATCAAGGGGACTTAGGATTATCTATGAGAACAAACGATCTCTCAGTTAATTTCATGAAGAAAGGCTCTGCAGTAGTCGTTGGTCCAGACAATGAAGAAGAGGCAATCACTCTTTACAAGAGTCTTCTGGGCACAAAATCTATTAGTGCATAATCAAAAATAGAATTTTTCATTCCAAAAGTTTGTAATAATTGCATTATTCTATACATTTTTTATAATATTACATAGATTACATAGACTATGTAGATAATTATTACAATAAAATATTAATAAAAACTAATATATTTTAATAAAAATAGAAAAAATGTGTAATTCGTTCATTAAGGTTATATACTTAATTTTGGAAATTAGGCTAATAACATGAATAAAGAATTAGGACGAAAAATAACTAGTCTAACCTTAATGACTATTATGCTGACATGGACAACTGCCATGGGCTTTTCTGGCTCATTTATGCCAGAAGCTGAGGCAGCAAACCAATACCTATGGGTATCAGCAGAAGACGCCGGTGGAAATAATTTCTACGGTGGTCAGGTATTAGAAATCGTAGTTACTGATCCAGCTATTAACAGACTGGATGAGGCATACGGTATGCCTGACGTTACAATTGACGGTAAGAAAGTTATCATGGCACAAGGTGTTGACGGTTCTTGGTATGCATATATTGCTGATGGCAGTACTGCAACAAGTATCGATTCAAACTATCCTGAAGTTGAAGACGGAAGAGGTGCAGACTATGGTCGTTTTTGCGCAGCAGAAACTAACCTAGAGTTTGGACCAGATGACAAATCTGTAGCAGCACTGATTCCTTCAGAATCACGTGGTATTGCACTTCCACATCAACTCGGTAACACCACAGTTCCAGGATTATCTGACGGAGGTTCACACACCTACATTGGTGCAGCTACAGTAAGTAGCTACACACAAGGCACCGGTATCACACACAAATGTGATAACGATGTTGATGGTGATTCAACCTACGAAGGTTCTCCAGGTATTTGGCTAAACTCATCTTCACAACTTGCACACACTGGTAAATTAGCAACAGGTGTTAACGCATCTGATCAAGCTATCAACAATGTTGTAAGAGAAGCAAGAGCATTATCCAATGGTACAACAACTGATTACTATGGTAACATTGCCTTAGGTCCAAACCTATGGCCATTTATCCAATTGTACGACTTCACAAGATATCAAACATATGACTTAGTTTATGAAAGAGGCGGAGCAGACGAAACAATTCCTTTGACTTATGACAGACCAGGCGCTACAAACGGCGGCGGACTATCATTTGACAAAGATCACTATGGTTTAACACATGAAGTCGGAGTAACACTCGGAAACAATGAGTTTAACATAGACCCAACTGACGAAGACAGTTGGACTTTCGGAACACTCCCAACTAACGCAACAGTATTCTATCAATTATTCGATGAGAACGGTAACATGGATGCATCTGCAACAGCAGGAGCAATCAAGTTTACACAAGGTACACAGCCTTTCAGCTTTGATACCGGTGTCTTAGAAATTGACAGAAATGGTCCTGGAGATGCAACAAACAATGTTTTGATGTTCCAGGACAATGGTGATCAAGTAGTAGCATGTAGCTCTGGTACCTGTGCAACAAGTAACATTAGCACAGCATCACAAGCAGTTACATTTACTGAAACCGGTGCAAACACTGGTATTTTCACCAACTGGGATGACTCTCTCGTAACAAACATGTTCATTAACAAAGCAGCAGACAGAGGAACACAAGCAACATTCTCATGGGATGATGTGGAATTCTCTGTTCTTTACATGCCTTTCTGGGGAACAATTGCATTCAATACTGATGGCTCTGACGGTGCAACCACCGGCGCAGCAATTGGTGCAGAATGGAACTCTGGAGAACTTGTAGAGATTGTGCTAGATGATAATGACATGAACTTAGACGCAAGATCACAAGAGCAAATGACAACTGGTTCAAACACAACAATTGTTCCAGCTGTAAAGATTGGCTCTCCAATCACATTGACCACACTTGATACACTTGTATATCTAGATGAAACTGCAACAAATGCAATAGCATTTGATGATAGTATCAATGATACACAATGTAGCTCTGATTATGATTCAGCAGGAACTGCCGGATCATATGTCTCCTGTTATGAAAAATACAGTGAGAGAGCAGTGGTTACATCCTCAATTGCTAGCGATATCACAGTAGCTGATAACGACCAATTGAGATTTGTATTCGACGGTACAACTGTCGGTGATCTTAAAGATATGATATCTAACGCTAACGGTACAGCAGCTTACAGTTACATCCAATATGACTTCCGTTCAATTAACGGCGGTGGCAATGACTCCAATTATTACTTGAACTTCACCATTGGTGATGATGATATTAATAGTTGTACAGCTAACAGCGCAACATCATATACAAATGGTGCATGTTCTGAAGCAAGATTTGCTGACGGCCTCATTGGAAGAGCATTAATTAACTCTCCTGGTGATAAATTGAAAGGTTTGGGCACTACAGCAACAAATGCTTTAGCTGACGCAAACAACTTGAGAATTACAGTACAAATGAATTCTCTTGACGGTACAGCATTGGGTGATACACTAAGCGCAGGTACATCATACCCACTAACTATGGATATTGTAACATTCGGTCAATCAAATGACGGTGTTGCATCTTCTGATAGACACAACAACTCAATCTATAGATTGGAAGTTGATGAAGTTGATACCAACGGAGGAATCTTCGTAGGTGAATTAGATTTCATCATGCTCAATCAATTGAACGTCAACCAAACTTCCACATATAATGATACAAAAACAGATCACGAAGAAAACAGAATCATTGTTCACAATGACTTAACTGATGAAGACGAGATCCGTATTAACTATCTAGATATGGGAGCAGACGGAGTTGAGACACAGGTAGCAGACCAATTAGCAGCACCAACACACTCAGGTGTAGTTGAATTTGACAACGACAGTTACAAAGAAGCAGA
The DNA here is from genome assembly GCA_028343215.1 of Candidatus Nitrosopelagicus sp. Lineage (GTDB taxonomy): Archaea > Thermoproteota > Nitrososphaeria > Nitrososphaerales > Nitrosopumilaceae > Nitrosopelagicus. The sequence goes on from JAOLYB010000024.1 coordinate 5,424, forward strand.
CACTGTAGTTATTACATTATCTGACGCAGACCTTAACACAAACCCAGACATTATCGACATTTACTCAGTTGTACAAACTGGTGGTGACGTAGCAGAAGACATGGTTGGTAAATCCGGTTACGGAAGCAATTCTGTAGGCGATCCTAACGGTCGAATGCTAGATGTCACATTTGATGACGAAATCTGGTTACAAGGTTCTGCAACAAACAATTCAGTAGGTTGTTCAAGTAGAACAACAGACGGACTTGGTGGAACAGGATTCACTTTAGTAGAAACTGGTAGAGATACCGGTGTCTTCATAGGTGACTTCCAAGTACCATCAGATTTCTGTGCTAGATCATCTGGCACTGGAACTGCAACATCCGTTATGGGTACTGATATTGAAGTCAATTATGTAGATTACAGAGACGCATCTGGAGAAATCATCGAAGTAGGTGATGGCGCAGGAATCAGAGGTAACACTGGCTCTGTCTCACTAGACAGAACAGTCTATCCAGTACCATTCGGTACAATTGGAGACTTCTCCACTGAATCCAGCAAATCAACACCAAACGGCAGAGCATTATTCCCACTTCACGCTGGTGCAATTAGCTCCGCTTTAGATGCAGCAACTGAAACAGTTGGTGCAGGTGATTTGACCATACACATTCGTGTAGATGACCCAGATTATGACGTATCAGCAACAGGTGAAGACCAAATTGCAGAGAACACAACAACCACCTCTAAACGTGGACCTCTAAAGGTATACGTTGCAAGAGGATCTGACGCTATTACATTAGCAACTGCCGGTGGTGACACCGTACAGAATGGTGTAATTACTTCAGGTACAACTGTTGACACAACAACAACAGGTGATGGTGTTGATAGAACTCGTGAACTAGGACCAATCCTAGAGACTGCTCCAGATTCTGGAGTATTCGAACTTGACATGACAGTCAGATATACTGACGGTCCTGCAAGCACAGATTGTCCAAGTACAACGAACTCTTACACTGCAACTGATGGTACAGCCGGAACTGACGTCACAGATAGATTCGCAGCAGCAGCATCCTCAGGTAATTACTGTATCCTACAAGGAGACGTAATCACTGTAGAGTATACTGACCAAAACGATGCATCTGGTAACTCAGCTGTCGCATACGATTCAGCAACATTTGACTTAAGAAACGGTGTAATTCAAACTGACAAATCTGTCTACATCATTGGAAGTGATATTATCATGACCTTGATTGAACCAGATCTTGACTTAGAATCTGATGAAGCAGAAACATGGGACCTCGATTTAATCGAGTGGGACTCTGACGCCTCAACCCTCACAATGGGTAACTCAGGTGGATCAGCCTCATCCTTTGATCCTGAACCATCTGACTTTAGAGAAACAGGTGACTCTACTGGAATCTTCCAGATTGTTATCGAAACTCCAGCAACACTTGGTGGAAGTTCTCTAGACAGAGGTGAACTCATCGAACTTGAATACACAGATTGGGCCCCAGCTGGCGCCAATTATGTTGGTGAAGAGTATACAGACATAGGACTTGACATTTACACATCTAACTTCGGTGCAACTATCGAAATGGACCAAAAAGTATACACATGGACTGATAAAATCTATGTAACTATTGTCGCACCAGATCACAACTTTGACAGCGGACTCGTTGACAAGATTGGTGATACTGATGACGACCCATTAATCGTACAAACTAGATCACAGAAACTCACTAGTTACACACTAGCAGAGACTGGAACAGATACTGGTATCTTCAGTGGTGAAGTAATCCTCAAAGGATTCTCACACGACGCTGACGGTGACCCAGCAACTGGATCAAGCGGTTATGATG
>JAOLYB010000025.1 GCA_028343215.1 Candidatus Nitrosopelagicus sp.
CTTTTGCCTTACATAATTTAAAAAATAATAATTCTTGATGTAGGTATGGTGTAAACATGAATACAAAATTTGGCTTAACTTCTTCCAACACTCTTTCATAAAATTTACATTCTAATTCCAAAATTCTTAACATTTCGTTAGAATGAAATTTATAAAATTCATTAAATTCTGAAAATAGCCTTTCTGAAAAAATTATTTTAGATAATTGTATGTTATATTTTGTCTCAAATTCAGATAAATATTCCAAATCTGGTATTTTCTGTCTGTCTAAAATATTTTCATGTAAAAACCATTTTTTTTGAAAATTTACAATATTTTCATTTTCAAAAAATTTTTTAGGCTTATTTGTGACATCAAATATTGCATAACTCTCAGTTGGTACTTTTTCTTGAATCGATTTTGCTATACAATAATGAGTGAAATTTGTGCCTATCCAATACAATATTTTGTTCACTATTTTTTGTGAGATAAATTATGAATAAAAGTTTGGATTGTTTTCTATCTTATTTTTCTAAATTTGCTTGTAATTTGTCAGATTTTTTTCAAATCTAACTTTCTCTCAATTTGAAGTAGATATATTAAATAAGTAAATAATTCAAATCAAGAATAATGCCTGCAAAGAAAAAAGATCTAAAATTATTATTTATTAATCCGTGCTTAAGACCTGGTGGTCACACAAAACTTTTGCCTGTTGGTTTAGGAAGTGTAATGACATATTTCCATGATAATGGATACAACTTCACTCTTTTGGATATTGATATCAATGAACATGACGATGCTTATGTTGAAAATTATTTAAAAAATAATAACTTTGATTTTATTTTATTTGGGACTCTTGTTACTCATTACAAATGGATAAAATGGCTGACAAACACTGCTAAAAGATGTCAACCAAATGCAACTGTTATAGTTGGAAATTCTGTTTCTAGCTCAATTCCTGAACTATTTCTACAGAAAACAAATGGTGATGTTGTAATAATAGGTGAAGGTGAAATATCTGCTTATGAAACTGTAGAAGCTATCCGATTGAATAAACCTCTTGATAATGTACCAGGAATTTCTTTTAGAAAAAAAGATGGTGAAATAAAAGTCAATGATCTTAGAAAGGTAGGAAATATCAATGACTTTTCTGTGATTAATTGGGATTTTTTCGACGTGGAACGCTATCTTGCCAAACCTAGTGTAAAAGCAGATCGTGAAAAAGATGTTACACGTGCAATGCCTGTAATTACTGCAAGAGGTTGTGCATTCAAATGCACTTTTTGTCATTATGTCTTTTGGAATGATCCATACAGAAATAGAGCTCCAAATTCTGTAACCAATGAAATAAGACATCTAATTGATAAATACCATGTAACCCACATTGATTTTTGGGATGATCTTAGTTTTTCAGCAGCTCGTCAAGTAGAAAAAATGTGTGATGAGATTTTAGATAGTGGTTTAAAATTCAAATGGATGTGCTCTGTTCGTGTTGATTTATTCTCTAGAGGAAATCTTTCACATGATGATGCATTAAGAGTTGCTAAAAAAATGAAAGAAGCAGGATGTTACGATGTTGGTTTTGCTTTAGAATCTGGCAATCAGGAAATTTTGGAAATGATGAATAAAAAAATTGATGTTAATGGATTCTTTGAAACTGTTAGTATTTTCAAACAAGTTGGAATCACTGTAAACACAAGTGTAGTATTTGGATACCCATCAGAATCAAAAAAATCTATCAAAGAAACATTTGATCAATGCCTAAAGGCTGGTGTATATCCAAGCATTGGATTTTTACTTCCCTTGCCTGCAACAGGAATGTATGATTATGCAAAACAAAAAGGATTTATCACTGACGAAGATTCTTACTTGGATTCAATAACTGAAAGACAAGACATCTGTGTTAACATGACAAAATTAACAGATGACCAAATTATGAGTGAAATCAAAATTGGTGCAAAAAAATTGAATGATATGCTGGACTTGGGATTAAATGAGAATACATACATCAAAACAAAAGGTTACAAAAACTCTAAAATCAAAAAGAAACCATTAGATCCAGAAAACATATCTCGTAATCAAAATGATGTCAGTTTCAATTATTCTGAAACTCAGTTTGAATTTCAATCATAATCTCAACTATTGATACTAATACTGATAAATAATGAATTTTAGATAAAATTATGAAATTATTAGTTACTGGTGGATTAGGTTTTATCGGAAGTAATTTTATTTTACAAGTTTTAAAGAATAGTTCTGATTTTTCTGTGACAAATATAGATGCAGAATTAACTGGTTCTGATCACCATAATCTAGATGAGTTAAAAAATTCCCCAAATTATAAATTCGTGAAGGGAAATATAACAAATAAAATTATGATGGAAAAACTAATTGAGAATCATGATTGTATAATTAATTTCGCGGCGGAATCTTTTGTGGATAGAAGTATATTGGATGCAAATCAATTTTTAGTATCTAATATTCGTGGCACATATACAATTCTAGAAGTTCTTCGTAAACATAAAAAAAGATTAATTCAAATTTCCACCGATGAGGTTTTTGGCAGTTTAAAAGAAGGCTCTGCTCATGAAACAAGTAGATTTAATCCATCTAATCCATATGCTGCAACAAAAGCATCTGCAGAATTGTTAGTAAATTCATACGTTAACACATATGATCTTGATTGCGTGATTACAAGATGTACTAATAATTATGGTCCTAGACAGTTTTATGAAAAGTTGATACCAAAAACAATTTTCCTAGCAAATCAAAATAAAAAAATCCCAATTTATGGTAAAGGAGAAAATATACGTGATTGGATATACGTTAACGATCATTGTGAAGCTGTTCTTAGAGTTTTACTTGATGGAAAAAAAGGTGAATCATACAATGTTTCTTCTGATAATGAAATTGATAATTTATCGATTGTAAAAAAAATACTTGAATTATTAGGCAAATCATCTGATTTAATAGAATTTGTAACTGATAGACCTGGTCATGATTTGCGTTACAGTCTCAATTCATCAAAAATTAAAAATTCATTAAAATGGAATCCTAAAATTAGCTTTGATGACGGAATTCAAAATACAATTGATTGGCTCATTAATAATTCTGGAGGGAAAGACATTTCCGAAAATATCTTAGGTTCTACACCTTGGAAAAAAAGTTAGCCTGAAAATCTATTAGTTAAATTAATTATTTTATCTAAATCCCCCTCAGTTAAGTTTGGGTGCATAGGTAATGTGACAATTTCTTTACCAATTTTCTCAGTGATTGGTAATTTTACATTATTTTTGTATAGGGAGAATGTATGAATTGGTTGATAGTGAGTTCCTGTCTGAATACCTTTTTCAGACATTTTTTGTCTAAATAATTTTCTATTTTTTACACATATCCAATACAAATGATATGCACAATCTTTTGTGAATGGCATTTTCATTTCAATATCTAATTCTTTTTCATAAATTTTTGCAAAATTCTTTCTAATTGAATTCATTTTATTTAATTTTTGAAGTTGTTTTAAACCAACAGCTGCAGAAATTTCATTCATATAGTAATTATCGCCAACTTCTTTAATTTCATATCTATCATCATTTCTATTTGTTATCCCACACCATCTTTTTGCCTCAATTCTTGCTTTGAATTTTTTTGCATTTGAATCGTTTATTGCAATTAATCCTCCAGTTGGCATGCCCAAATTTTTCACAGGATGAAAACTAAAACATACGGCAAACCCATGGCTACCAATTTTCTTCTTACAAAATGATGATCCCGCAGCATGCGCTGCATCTTCTACAATTTTTATGTCATATTTTTTTGATAATGATACAATTTTTTTCATGTCTGAAGGAAATCCACCGAAATGTACTGGAATAATAGCTTTAGTTTTTTTTGTAATTAATTTTTCAATCAATTTGGGATTCATACATAATGTTTTAGGATCAATATCAATAAATTTAGGAATTCCTCCATTTAATAAAACACAATTTGCTGTAGAAACAAAACTTAATGATGGAATAATGACTTCGTGATTTTTTATATCTAAGAGTGATAATGCGATATTCAATGCAGCAGTTCCACTATTAACTGCTAAACATTCATCAGCCTTTGTATATTGTTTGAATTTTTTTTCAAATTTAGATACATTTCCAATACCTGCACCTGATGCCCAAAATTTACTTCGTAGTGTTTCTAAAACAGCTTTTTCCTCTGCTTCATCAATGTAGGGTTCAAACAGATTAATTTTCATATACGCTCACCAAATCTCTATTGATCACAATCACATTGAATTATCATTTCGAGTTAAAATTCCTTACTAAGATTTGTTTTATCAATTTATGGTAATCATTAAAACCGTCATAAAATTCAGATAATTATGAAAAAAGATGTGGTTGCAGGATTAGGAGAAATTGGATTACCAATTTTTAAGGTTTTTTCAAAGACATATCCAACATTTGGTTATGATATTGATAAAAATTTAATGCCTAATAGTCCTAAAAAAATTGAGAGTTACTCGGTAAGATTTCTTCACATCTGCATTCCATTTAACAAATTTTTCCTTCCTAACATCCTGAAACTGAATAAAAAATTTGCTCCAGAGTATATTGTTATCCACAGTACTGTGAAGCCAGAAACAACCAAAAAACTTCAAAAAAGAATAAACATCCCGGTAATTTATAGTCCTACTCGTGGTGTTCATAAAAGAATGACACACGATCTAAAAAGATACACAAAATTTTTTGCATTGGATGATAGCATGAAAAATTCTTTATCATGTTCCAGAAATTATGCAAATTTATTAAAAAAATCTGGTATAAAATCAAACAAAATATCAAACTCTGTAACGCTAGAACTTTCAAAAATTATCTGTGATACCTCGTATTATGGATGGTTGATAAATTATGCACAAATGAGTAAAATGATAGCTGACAAATATGCAGTTGATTATGATGAAATGTGGATGTTTTCAGATGAAATTCATAAATTTTTAGGAAATAGACCTAAAATGTTTCCAGGTTTTATTGGAGGTCACTGTGTAATTCCTAACTTAGAATTAATTAATGAGAATTCATTGAATTCAATTAATCAAATAAACAATATGTTTAAGAAATTTTTAAAAAAATCTTAATTATAATCTATTTTTTATAAAATCAATTGAAGTCACTGGAGTTGGATCGATTTTTTCAATAACTGCATTATATAGCGATGTCATATCCAATGTGTAAACCAAGCAAACCAACTTACTTAGAATATTGCTATCTACAGAGAAAATTTCTTGATAATCGATATTTCTTTCAGTAAAAAATTCTTTAAAAATTTTCCATCTTTCACGTGTTTTGAAATGATCATCTTTACCCTGCATTAAAATTGGTTGAATGTTTGATGATTTTTCCCATGAAACAATACCGTTATGTGATGCTTCAATAACATCTTCAAACAAAACATGTTTTTTTGAATTTTCTTGCATAGAATTTTTGAATCTGATTGCTGCAGATTGTAACCCCCATGGATAATAAATTATTGGAATATTTTTAATCCAATTAGCCAACTTTAATGCTTCATTTTCTGCATTTAGACTATGTGTATCAATCTTATTTTTTGTTTGAACCAAATGGCTAACGGATTCTTTAACTTCAGATTCATTGATGGGGATAATTTCTTCTAAAACATTTAGTGTTGAATATAAGAATCCAAGGAAAGATGCTCTAGGTGAATGTTCCTTTTTAATTTTGTAGAAATCAATATTATTTTTTTTACTATAATCTTCCATTTTGCCACCTGATGAAAAAGCTATAAATTTTCCTTCAGAATTCTTATAATTTTCTAAAATAGATAATGTCTCATTAGTTTCACCTGAAATACTTGTACAAACAACTAAAGTTCTATCATTGATTGTTTTTGGTAAATGGTATCCTTTTACTATTGATACATGAATCTGACTTTTAGAAAGTATTGAAGAAAAAATATCGCCTATTGCCCCAGAACCACCCATTCCAGCAAAAACGACATGATTGATGTCTTTAATATCGAGTTTTGGGATTTTTTTACTATAGCTTTCTTCAGCAATTTTTGGCCAATTATCATATACTGAATACATTGATTTAGAATCAATTTTTTTAATTTCTTCTATAGTTAACAATTTAATTTTTAGTGAAAAGTTTGATTAATAAAATCTTGTAATGATTTGTTTCTATCATACCAATTTTTTCCTCAAAAAAATCGTATATACTACAATAATTATGATTATTGATAAAATAATTATTATTGTGAAGGGAAAATCATTTGTTTCTGACATATCTTCTTGAAATTCTAATTGATTTTGATTAGAGAAAATCTTTACTTGATAGTTGTATGTATCAAGAACATAAATATAATTTTCACTTAGAGAAATTTGATGTGGACTATTAAAATTTTCATTAATTTGATCCACATACTTTCCAGTTAAATCAAAAATCTGAATTCGATTATTTCCAGAGTCTGTAACAAAAATTTGATTTTTATTTATTTTTATTCCTACAGCTCCATTAAATTCACCCTCCCCGTTACCATTTTTTCCAAATTCATATAGAAATTCTCCAGTTAAATCAAAAACCTGAATTCTATTATTATTAGAATCTGTTACGAAGATATTTTCTTGATAAATTTCAAGATTCTGTGGTCCATTAAATTCACCCTCCCCGTTACCATCTTTTCCAAATTCATATAGAAATTCTCCAGTTAAATCAAAAATTGAGATGCAGTTTTGATTTTCTTTAACTGTGAACATTTTTTGATTCATAATTTCTATACCGTGAATATGCCCAGTACATGATTTTTCTTCAAGTGATATTCTTTCCAAAAAAATATTTTCTAGTTTGTCAAATACTAAAATTTGATTATATAGTCCGTCAGAAACATAAATTCGATCCTCATTCAATGAAAGACCCATACTCCAGCCGAATCCATCTATTACATCATTCATCTCATAATCCAATGCAGAGATATTTTTGAATC
>JAOLYB010000026.1 GCA_028343215.1 Candidatus Nitrosopelagicus sp.
GCATCAAATGAACTACTTCTTAAGGTCTTCAAAACAGATGATACTACAAAAATAGCTGAAATAATGATGCAAAAAGGTGAATTGAATCTTAACACAGAACAAAGAAAAAAAATGACTACTGACAAACGAAAACAAATTATCACTTTTATTGCCAAAACATACGTTGATCCAAAAACACATCTCCCACATCCTCCATTAAGAATTGAACAAGCAATGATTGATGGCCGTGTATCTGTAGATCCTTTCAAAAATCCTGATGAACAAATTAAAGATATTATTGAAAAATTAAGACCTATTATTCCATTAAAAACTGAAAACATAACTCTTGAAATATCTGTTCCAGCACAATATGTGGCACAATCTTATACTGTTTTAAAATCCACCGGAAGTTTAAAAAAAGAAGATTGGCAACCAAATGGCTCATTAAAAGCAATACTTGAAATACCCGCTGCCGCAAGACCAAACGTGATAGATAGACTAGGCGCAATTACAAAAGGCACTGCTAACGTTGAGGTACAAAAATGAGCGGTGAAAGAAAACGTCATGTAATTCCTGGTGAAGTAATCACATCTGGTTCTTACAGAGCTGAGCAAAATACTATTCAAGTTGGTGATAATATTGTATCAACTATTGTTGGTTTATCTGATGTACATGACGGTAGTGTTAGAGTAATTCCTCTTACTGGTGGTTACTTGCCAAAAGACGATGATTTAGTAATTGGAAAAATATCGTCTCATTCTTCATTATCTTGGACTGCAGACATTAATTCTTGTTATGTTGGAATGCTTCCAGCTAGTGATGTTTTTGGTAGAGATTATTCTTCAAGTTCTGATGATATGACTGCTAAATTAGCTAAAGGTGATTTAATTGCTGCAAGAATTGTAAATGCTGATATGACTCGTGATCCACTTATTACAATCAGTGGCCGTGAATTAGGTAAAATTGATTCAGGTGAATTAGTAAAAATTTCTCCAAATAAGGTACCACGATTAATTGGTAAACGTGGTTCAATGATCCAGATGATTGAATCGTCAACTAATAGCCAAGTTACTATAGGCCAAAACGGATTACTTGTTGTTTCTTCAGAAGATCCAAATGGATTATTAAAGGCGATACAAGCAATTGAATTGATCGAAGAACAAGCACATGTTGCAAATTTAACTGATCAAGTAAATGAAATGTTGGAATCAAAAAGTGAATAAAAATGGGCGGAAGAGACACAGATATTGTATTATTAGATGAAAACGGAATTCGTTGTGACGGACGTAAAGTTAACGAAACCAGAAAAGTTACCATCAAAGCGGGTGTTTTAAAAAATGCTAATGGTTCTGCATACATTGAATTTGGCGATAATAAAATTCTCGTAGGTGTATATGGTCCTAGAGATGTCCATCCAAAACACATGTCTGATACTGACACAGGAATTTTACGGTGTAGATATCACATGGCTCCATTTTCTGTAGGGGAGAGAAAAAATCCTGCACCGTCAAGAAGAGAAGTTGAAATTAGTAAAGTCATCAAGGAAGCATTAGAACCTGCAGTCATGTTAAAAGAATTTCCTAGAACTGCAGTTGATGTTTACATGGAAGTACTACAAGCAGATGGTGGTACAAGATGTGCTGCATTAACTGGCGCATCTGTTGCATTAGCTGATGCCGGAATTCCTATGCGTGACTTGGTTGCAGGATGCGCTGCAGGTAAAGCTGCTGATGCAGTAATATTGGATGTAAATAATGAAGAAGACCAAGCAGGCCAAGCAGATCTTCCGATTGGCTATATGCCAAATTTGAAAAAGATTACTTTATTACAATTAGACGGTGTATTGACTCCTGAAGAGTATAAACAATGTATTGAAATTGGAATTGATGGTTGTAATCAAGTCTATGAAATACAGAAAAAAGCATTACAAGACAAGTTCTTTGCGAGTGGTGAAAAACAATGAGTGACGGCTTAATTATTGATCAATTAAAGAAGAATCAAATTCTTGATTTACTTAAAGAGGGAAAACGTGTTGATGGTCGTCAATTTGATGAACCACGTAAATTAACTATAGATATTGGTGTAATTCCAAAGGCTGAAGGGTCTGCACGTGCACGACTTGGTGACACAGAAGTTGTAGCCGGAGTAAAAGTTCAACCTGAACGTCCATTTCCAGATACTGGAGATAAAGGAATGCTAATTTGTACTGCAGAAATTTTACCGATTGCACATCCTTCTGCTGAAACAGGTCCTCCACAACCACCTGTTGTTGAATTGGCAAGAGTTACTGATAGAGGAATACGAGAAAGTGGAATGTTAGATATGAAACAACTTGTTTTAGAAAAAGACAAATCTGTAATTGGTGTATTTTGTGATAATGCTGTAACTGATCATGATGGTAATCTTTTTGATGCATGTTCTTATGCATCAACTGCTGCAATCAATGCATGTAAGATTCCTAAATATGAAATGCAAGATGAAAAACCTGTTAAAATTGAAGGTGAATTTACTGAACCTCCTATTACAACATTGCCTGTATCTGTAACCATGGCAAAAATAGGTGATTTCATTGTGGTTGATCCAACTATTGAAGAATGGGGTATAATGGACGCACGAATTACAATTACATCTAATTCTGATGGAAACGTCGTTGCACTTCAAAAAGGTGGTTCTGATGGATTTACTCAAGAAGAATTAATCAAATGTGCTGAATTATCCGTAAAAGTCGGCAGTAAAATACGAGAGATTATAAAACAATCAAAATAATATTGTGATTAGAATGGCAAAAAAACAAACTACACTAAAAGGACTTGGTCCTAGATATGGAATTAAAATTAGAAAATCATTTACCAAAGTTCATCATTTGATGAAGCAAAAAAGAAAATGTCCTGAATGTGGAGGTCCCATCGTCCGTGAGGCAGTTGGAATTTGGGCTTGTAAAAAATGTGGACTAAAGATAGCTGGTACTGCATATGACGTTAAACTTTAGTGCAAAAATTCAATTCTCATCAGATAAAGAAAATAAATCAATTTATGATTCAATTAAGACTGACAATGAGTTCTATCCTGAAAATCCCACAAAAACAAAAATCTCTCTTGATGAGGAAATTATAATTGAACTTGAATCACACCATTTGCCTCATTTACGAGCCAATCTAAATTCCACATTGCGTCTGTTACAGGCATCTTATGATACTATAAACTCTGTAAAGACATAATAAAACAAAAATAAATTGTAACTTATGTCTGCAGGACAACAAATGCCACCTTGGCTACAAGAACAAATAGGAAAAATGCAACAATCTCAACAAAATCTACAATCAATTTTAATGCAAAAACAACAAGTTGAGATGGAAAATGCAGAATCTGATAGGGCATTAGAAGAATTAAAAAAAGCAGCTGATGGTGATCAAGTTTTCAAATATGCTGGCTCAATTCTAATAAAATCTGATAAAAAATCTCTCATTGATGAATTAGAAGAAAAAAAAGAGCTATCTAAAACAAAAACTACTGTGTTGGCAAAACAAGAAGAACGACTAAAAACTAGTCTTCAAGAACAAGAACAAAAAATTCAAGAGATGCTAAAAAACCCTAACGCACCTAACTCCGAAAAACCATCATCATAAAACCTTAACAAATTTTAACATAGGTTATATCACATAATTGTGAAAATTGAAGAATTACGAATTATAGTTGATGAACGAGAGAAAAAGAGTGGCATTCCAAAACTTTTGTCTTCTATTGGTGTAAAGACTGAAATCAAAACACTTCCAATAGGTGATTATATCGTTGCTCCTGAAACTATAGTTGAAAGAAAAACTATACGTGATTTACTTTCTTCCATATTTGATGGTCGTTTATTTGATCAATGTAGTAGATTAACTGAACATTATCACCATCCAATTTTATTGGTAGAAGGAAATGTGGATGAAATTGAAGAGTTGACTGATAATCCTCTGATATTTTATGGTGCATTATCTACCGTTGCATTAGACTTTAAGATTCCAGTAATTCCTACTCCCAGCGCAACACATACTGCAAAACTTTTAGTGTCACTTTCATCAAGAAAAGAACTAACAAAAGGACCATTTCTCAAAAAAATTAAAAAATCTAATAATTTGGAAAAACAACAACTTTCTGTTTTATGTAGTCTTCCTGGAGTCGCAGAAAAATCTGCAATCCGTTTACTAGAAAAATTTGGAACACCACTTGATGCATTATGTGCACCTGTAACCGAACTTGCAAAAACTCCTGGGTTAGGAGAAGCGAAAGCAAAAAAAATTAAAAAAATGCTACAAAATAAGAATAAAATTCATAAAAAATCTGGGCAGAAAACATTACATGAATCTTAAATTGATTTTTTAATTAGTTTTCTATTCAATTTACTTCCACATATTGGACATTCTTTCTGTTTTGAAAATTCTTTTCCACACGCTGAACAATAACTAATCCATTTTCCAACTGTTCTGATTCCCTCAGTCATGAGTGAAGATGTTTTAATTTTTAATTGTTTTGCAACATTTGTAACCGCAAAATCATCCGTGATTAATTCTAAATTGTTCTCTAATGCTAATGCAATAATTGATACATCTTGTTTAGAAATTGTTGAATTATCTCCTGTTTTAATTGCGGTATCTGTTACACTAATGATACTTTCTTTAATTGGATCTCTTATCTGAAGTCTATTTGTTTGTTGTAACATTTCCAGTACACCTTGTTTTGTTTTGATATGCTGTATTTCTTCATACACCATACTAGTTGTCATAAAAGAATCATTAGATGCAAATGGTATTCCTGCATAAAATGCTGTAGCATCTAAAACTCTAAAAACCAAGTTTATTCATTTGTCTTAGACCTTTTTTCTTTAATCGAACAAAAACTGCTTGATTCTTAAATTTCTTAATAGTAATTTTTTGATCAACTTCTGATGATTTGATCATTTGTGCATCCATTACAATATTACAATCATGTGAACAATTAATCTCAATTTTTTCATCAGGAACAACAATTGATGGTAATCGGTGTACTGGTGCGACTGGAGTTATAATCAGTACATCTAAACTTTCATGAAGTAATGGTCCACCAATTGAAAACGAATGACCTGTAGAACCGCTTGGTGTTGAAATTATAACCCCATCCATCTTTTGTTTCACTGTATCATTTTGGAATTTAATCTCAAATTCTGCAGTTTTTGTTAAATTTTTACGATTTACATAAATTTCATTTAATGCCGGTGAAAATTCTTCTCCATTACATATTGCTACTACTCTTGTTCGTTTATCCAACCAAACTTGATCTTTTATCATTGCATCAACTGCTTCATCAAAATCATCTAATGTTATCTCTGAAAGAATTCCCCTATTCCCTCCAACATTTATGGTTAAAATTGGCGTTTCATTTCGAAGATTTCTAAATGTTCTTAGTGTTGTACCATCACCTCCTAATGTTACAGCCAAATCTAATTTTATTTTTGACAACTCTTCAAGTGATTCAACTTTTTCAGATCCTGTAACACTCACTGGAGCAATTGTGTAG
>JAOLYB010000027.1 GCA_028343215.1 Candidatus Nitrosopelagicus sp.
GATTTCTTTGACTCTATTCCTACCATTACTGTAATTTTATTAGCATTAGGTGTTGCAGGTGTGATGATTTATGAACGAACTAGACTTAGACAAGAGAAAAAACAAGATACTTGATCCTACAATTTCAAAAAAATTCAAGTCAATAGGATTTGAAACTCTAACTGAAATTCAAAAAGAAGCAATACCTGAAATTTTAGAAGAAAAAAATTGTTTAATTATTGCACCAACTGGTTCTGGTAAAACTGAATGTGCAACCATTCCAATATTTTCTAAATTAAAAACTAGAAAAATCCCAAATAAAATAAAAGTACTTTACATAACTCCATTGCGAGCTTTAAACCGAGATGTTTTCAAAAGAATTATCAATTATGCAGAAAATGAAGATTTAAAAATTGAGATTAGACATGGTGATACTTCACAAGCAAATAGAAAAAGAATTGCAGATAATCCTCCCGATATTTTAATCACAACACCTGAGACACTTGTAAATTTATTATCACAAAAAAAACATCTTGAAGCATTATCTGAATTAGAATGGGTAGTCATAGATGAAGTTCATGAACTGCTTGCAAGTGAAAGAGGTTCACAATTGTCTCTTAGTCTTGAACGGTTACAAATAAAATCAAAAAATGAAATTCATCGTATTGGCTTATCTGCTACCGTTGGTAATCCTGAAGAAGCTGGACATTTTTTAGTTGGTTCAGAAAGAAAATTTGAACTAATACACGATACGTCTCTTAGAAATTATGATGTAGATGTTGTATTTGTTGATGGAATTATGGATGATGTTGCTTCTGAAATTATTGAATATGTGAAAAAAGAACAAATCACTTCTCCAGTTTTATTATTTACAAACTCAAGAGGTGAATCTGAGCGTTTATCATCTATTTTAAAACAGAAAACATCACTTAATGTTGAATTACATCATGGTTCACTTTCAAGGCAAGTCCGAGAGGAGACTGAAGATATTCTTAGAGAAGGAAAATCTGGTATAGTTGTTTGTACTTCATCACTTGAATTAGGTCTTGATATCGGTTCTGTAGAATTAGTTATTCAGTATGGATCACCAAGACAAGTTTCAAAATTTATGCAAAGAATTGGAAGAAGTAAACATAATCGAGGTGATTCTGCTAGAGGATTGATTATTACCGAAAGTGCAGATGATGAATTTGAGATTCAAGCAATAATTGAAAGAATCAAAGAGGGTTCAATTGAAGAACAAAGGATCCACAATGGATCATTAGATGTTCTTGCACATCATCTAGTTGGGTTATCTATGCAAGTAGGAAACGTTCCTATTGAGGCTGCACTTAAATTAACAAAACAAGCTTATCCATTTCGAGATATCACGTTAGAAGAATTTTTTGATGTTTTAGATATTCTTGAGGAACAAAATTTAATAATTTTTAATAAAGAAAAAACTGAATATAAAAAAAATAATGCTTTCTTTGCAACAAAATACCACTTTCAAAACCTTTCAACAATTCCAGATATTCTAAAATTCAAGGTAATTGATACAATAGAGAATAAATTCATTGGCACATTAGACCAAAGATTTGTAGGTGATCTTGATAATGATCAAATTTTTGTTTTACGTGGGTCTCAATGGAGAGTTTTGAATATAGATGAAAAAGCATTCAAAGTGAATGTTTTACCTATTAGATCATCAAAAGAAATACCAGTTCCGAAATGGGAAGGTGTAAACATACCTGTTGATTACAAAACTGCTAATAAAGTTGGAAGCTTTAGGACTAGAGTTCGTAACGGTTCAGTAAAAATGATGAATGATGTAGTTTCAAATTTAGATTTTATTAAAATGCCAGATGAAAAAACAATTGTTATAGAATCACATCGACTTCCACAACAAAGTGTATTAATTTTGCATTCATGTTTTGGAACAAAAATTAATTCAACATTAAAAATTATTTTGGAGACGATGTTAGATGCTTCTTTAGCTTCTAAAGTTAAATCTAGTTCTGATGCATATAGAATTCTTTTATCTGTTGAGTCTAAATTTACAAAAAAACACATTACTGATGTATTTTCTTCTAATTTTGATATTAATGAAATAATGTCAGTAGCGCTAAAAGGCAAAAATGATGTTACTTGGAAAACATTCTGTGTGGGAAAGAAATTTGGTTTTTACGACCGAGGTGATGTCTATGTAAAAAATGAAGTTAGATATGATTTTGAACGAAATATCAATACTCCTCTTGTAAAAGAGGCATTTAGAGAATTATTTCATGAAAAATTTGATCTTGAAGGTGCTCAAAAAATTATTGAGTTAATTAAACAAAATGAAATTGAGATTGAATGGATTGATGTTGATAAATTTTCTAAATTGGCAGAACCAGTATTAGATCAAACTGTGATGTCGTATACAAATCCTGCAAGTATAGACAAAGAAATGTTACTAAAAGTTAGAAAGCGTCTAATGGAGACTAAACAACGATTGATTTGTGCACGATGTGGACTCTGGCAACGTGTTATGACTCCTAGTGAAACACACCCGCTCAAATGTAAATATTGCAAGGGTCAACAGATTACCTGTACTTATGAATACGATCATGAACTTGTAAAAACAATTCAAAAAAAGCATCAAGGAAAAAAATTAACCCCTGATGAAAAAAAGAATTTTGACAAAGCCTGGAAAGTATCATCATTATTATCTAGTTTTGGAAAAACAGCATTGATCGTTATGGCTGCTTATGGAGTTGGTCCTGATACCGGAGCTAGAATTTTAAAAAATAGAGTAGAAGATGATGATGATTATTTGATAAAACAAATCATTATCGCAGAAAAAACCTATACTTTGACAAGAGGATTTTGGAAAGATTAGTTTTTCTTAATTATTTTTGAATAAGGTGTCAATACCAAATCTAATTTTCCTTCTAGTCCAGGTCTTGCATTAACTCCTAAAATTGTAATTATGTCTCCTAGCGTAAAACTATCCATCAGGTCTGCTTGCTGTCTCCATCCTTTAATCCAAACTTGTCCACTATCATCTTCTACAAACATTTCAGATAGTTGTATGTTGTCACCATTTTTGGTTTGAATATCTTTTCTTTCTGGTGCTTTTAGAACAATTGCCTCTACTGAATAATCATTACCTTCACTAACTTCTGTAATCTTTGTTCTAATTTCTGCTACAGTTGGAACTGTCTTGTCGTCAATTTTTCTTACAAATGAGTCTTGATCAATTTGCATTGTATTTCCAAAAATCTTTGATGGCATGCATTCTAAAATATCATCTTTAACAAAACTACCAATTGTATTCGCAACATCTGTAATTCTAACCAATTTTTTTGATTTATCTATAGCTAAGCCTGTGGTATTACCTGCTTGATCCTTTTCAATTGCTAGAAGTCTTACTATTGTAGGTTGAATTTCTGCATCTCCTTCAACATCAATGATTGTTGCATCATTTCCATGAATTTCTAGTCCTTGCATTCCGGTTTTTGTTCTAACTCCAAACAATTTGACTTTGGCATCTTGGGTAATTACTTTTGGAAGAATTGATTCATCTTTTCCCCAAAGCACTACGTTGACTAAATTTTTGTTTTCACCTCTTAATCTAAATTTCAAAGCCTTTGAAGGTTGACCTTTTGAATTTGTAAATTCGAGTAGACTCATTGCACTACCTAATGTTCCTGCAACAATCAAGTCTCTTTGATCATCTTTAATTTCACTAACATCGCTAATTTTTGAATCAATTGAGACAATGTCACTTTCTGATTCTGATGTTTCTATTGTTGCACCAGAACCAATGTTTATTGTAGGTGCACCTGTTAAATCTGATTTCACATATGCTTTGATAATTTTAATCAGGTCTCCAGGTTTTAATTCTTCTAGTCCAGGAAGATTTGCTTTCTCATCCCATAGTTTTACACTTGCTGTAGAATTATTATCGTAAACTGTAATTGTTCTCAAAGAAAACGAAGAGCCATCTTTTTTTGTAAACTGTTTTGTAGGTGAAATATTCAAAACTCGACTTTCTAACGTTACTTCTTTTGCTCCAATGTAGAGATCTTTTATTGCTACTTCTGAATTTTGTGTTTGTTCTAGTGATACGCCTAAATCTGCTGCAACTAGGAAAATGGCTCCTTGATCTGTTAGGTAGCCTGCGCCCACTTTTTCTTTTTTCTCGTTTATTCTCTCTTCAATTACCGATCTAGATAATTCAGGAACTTTTTCCAATAATTTTGATATTAATTCTTCAAATTCAGACAATTATTATTACAAGAAAGAGATTGTTAATAAAATTATCATTAAACACATTAGTGGTTTGCATAAATCTCAATTATGCTATGTATTGAAACAAAAGACTTGAGAAAGAAATACGCTTCAACTGTTGCAGTTGATGGTGTTGATCTTCAAATAGAATCTGGTCAGGTTTTTGGTTTTTTAGGACCAAACGGTGCGGGAAAATCTACTGTTATCAAACTCTTAACAACTCTAATTTCTCCTTCTAATGGTAAAATTTCTGTACTAGGCATAGATTCAGCTAAACATCCTCTTGAAATTAGAAAAAAAATTGGAGTAGTTTTACAACAACCTAGCTATGAACCAACTCTTTCAGCTGAAAAATCTCTTGAAAAATATGGCATGATGTGGAATATTGATAAAAAAACACGAAAGAAACGAACCGAAGAACTACTTTCTGCCTTTGGTTTAGAAGAAATTAGAAAAAAGAAGATGGATGATCTATCAATTGGTCAACGTAGAAGAGTTCAGGTAGCAAGAGAGTTCATGCACGATATGGAATTATTATTTTTAGATGAACCTACCGTTGGTTTAGATCCTGCTGCAAGAAGGAAATTACTGGATTTTCTCAGAGAACAAGTAAAAAACTCTGGACTAACAATTTTCTATACAACTCATGTCTTATCTGAAGCTGAATATCTTTGTGATAATATT
>JAOLYB010000028.1 GCA_028343215.1 Candidatus Nitrosopelagicus sp.
TGATTTAAGAAATCATGAAACTCAGGCTTCACATGTTTTGTCTCTTGATGTTCCCATGTTGGAAATAAAAAAAATTTTTTAGATTCAACATTAAATCCTGATGCTGTTTCTAAAATTCCACCTTTTCTCAAAATTACAGTTTGCTTTCCTTGTTCTAGAGCTTTTACAACTGTAGCCCATTCTTTTAATCCCTCCATCATCCAAGACTCGTAATTATAGGAACTATATCTTTTTTCACACAGACTATCATTGGAGTGTCTTCTTTGACAAACGCTGAAACCTTAGTGCCTCTAAGTTCCATAATCATATCTTGGAAAATATTTAGATTATCTGATTCAAATGCTAACATAAAATCTTGGTCATGTATGCCGAAGGAATATGTTGTGTTCAGTTCTACTTGTGGGTATTTTTGACTAACTTTGATGTGTTCATCCATCATCATCTTTCGTTGTTCAAGAGGAAGAAGATACCATTCTCTTGTTTTCAAAAAAGGATAAACAACTGCATATTTTTTTGCCTCTAACCCTCCTACAAATGAATGAATTCTATCTGTTTGTGCATATATTGATGGACGTGTTGATGAAAAATATACTATGGATGGTATGATGTATTTTCCAACAACTGTCAAATATATTTTTGAAATTGTTTCTTGAATATCTTCAATTGATTCAGACATGAACCAAATTAAAAAATCAGCATCATCTCTTAGTCCTAATGTTGAATAAGTTCTAGTTTTTACCGGAGCATTTTCTAAAATATTTTCTAACTCTTTTGCTGATTCTTCTTTTGCTAAATCTGCCATCCATCTCCATTTTGGATCTATTTTGAAAAATGAGAAATTAAAATAATATCTTTTATTTTCTTCAGACATGTTCATTCATTTGTTGTCTAATATTTAAAATAATTTTTAATTCTATTACTTGGCTTCTTCTAAAACCCAATCATAACCACGTTTTTCAAGTTCTTGTGCAAGTGAGGCATCTCCACTTTTCAAAACTCTACCATCTGCAAATACATGAACATGATCCAATCTATCTAAGAAATTTAGAATTCTTGCATAGTGTGTAATTACAATTGTTGTTGAATCTTTATCTGATACTTGACTAATTGCTTTTGCAACTGATTGTACTGCGTCAATATCTAATCCAGAATCTGGTTCATCTAAAATTGAAATTTTTGGTTTTAAAACTGCCATTTGTAATACTTCTGCACGTTTTTTCTCTCCACCTGAAAAACCCTCGTTCAAATATCTTGAAAGAAATTCTTCTTTTAATCCGACCGAGTTAATGTTTTCTTTAAGATAGTTTTGAAATTCTCTTACTGTGATGAATACTTCTCTGTCTTCTCCTTTCATTGCTTTACTGAGTGCATTGTAAGATGTTCTAAGAAAATGTGAGAAACCTACTCCTGAAACTTCTGTTGGATATTGAAATCCTAAAAATAATCCTTTTTTTGCTCTCTCATCAGCTGTTAATTCTAGAATACTTTCTCCATCCAAAAGTATGTCTCCTTTCGTGACCTCGTACTTTGGATGTGCTAGTAGTGTATAGGATAATGTACTTTTTCCTGAACCATTAGGACCCATAATTGCATGAACCTCTCCCGGACCTGTTTTCAAATTAACTCCTTTGAGAATTTCTTTACCTTCTCTTGTTACATGTAAATCCTTTATTTCTAATACTGCCATTGAGTTTATTTTTTGATCTTCGTATATAATCTCGACGAATTTTAGCTAATCCTAATCTAAAATAAAGAAGAAAGGGGGGGATTATTTTTTGGCTAAAATAGGTCTTAATGTCAAAGTCATCTTATGTGTTGAAAGTATCTCTTTGACTCTATTTCTGATTGTTACTTCTGTGATGCCAGAAACTGAAGATACGTCTCGTTGTAGAACATTTTGTCCTAACAAAACTGAAGATACGTACAGATATGCTGAGGCTATTCCATTTGGAGCCTTACCATCTGTAATACTTTTTGTTTCTGTTTTTTCAGCAATCTCTAAAGCGAGTCGCTCAACTCTTACATCTGTTTTAGTTAGATTTGCGATCTTTGAGATATATTTGTCCATTGTAACTACTGGAGTTACAACATTTCCTATCTCTAAAACAAGATTTCTGTAGTATTTTGCAGCTAACTTTGTTTTTGCTTTTACATCTTTTGGTGCACAAACATTCTTACAAATTTCATCTAATGATCTGACTATTCCGCATTGTTTACATGCCATATACACTACTGCGACAGTAATGCTTATCACTGATTTACCTTTAACCTCGATGTTTTTTCCATCTAGACCCCGATAAATCATGGATGCTGTTTCGACCACGTTTTTTGGAAGACTACAACTAACACAAGTTTCGGAAATTTTTCCTAAAACGTTAGTTAGTCTTCTCTCACGTGGAGATGTAACACGAACTCTTTGTTGCCATTTTCTTAGATTTTGCATTTGATTGGAAACTGTACTTGAGAGTTTTTTCCCACTAAAATCTGTGGATGAAATTGAGATGTCTGTAGCAATTCCCATATCATGTTGTGCTAGTGTTGTTTGTCCAGTTGCTCTTGCTAACCTCATCTTATCTTCGAGATTCGATGTTTTTGTTTCTGGACCTAAATCAGCCATTTGTTCATCAACGACAATGCCGCATCCGGAACAAATTCTCTCGCCATTATGGATGTCATCTACTACTGGAGATTTACATTCATTACAACAAGATTGTATTTCTATTGTACTCATCTATATTTTCTCCTGCTTTTTTTCTTTGCAGGAGCTTGATCAAGCGCGAAAACTTTCTTTCCACTAATTTTTCTCAAATTATTTGTTAGTGGTATGGCTGACGCAAAGGGACTTGATACTGGTCCAATTAACTCTGTAACCTTTGCAATTTTTTGACTATTGCTGTCACAAAGAATTTGACCTTCAGGTACCTCTGAGTTGAGTCGTACAATGACTCTGCCACTATTGGCTAAGTGCATAACTTCACCTACCTCCTGCAATTACAATTCATACGTTTTGATAGTTTTCATTGAGTTCTGTCAACAAAACTTTAGTTTGTAGCTATTTTCATTACTTCTTTGTTTGTTTTGCTCGTTTAGAAACTAGTTTTTGAGAAATTTTCTCGAGTATTGTTGTCTTTTTTTCTGTTTTTGGCAGAACAATGTAACCTGATCTAACATATGGCCTTTTTGGAAATCTTACTTGTTCTTCGGTTTCATTTGGTTGTAAACCTGCAGCATTTGATGCATCGATTAATTCTTTTAATGATGGGTCAAAAACACATTTTTCTTTTGATAATCGTCTTCCTTTGTTTCTTGGTAATGTCTTGTTAAAATAATCAAGCCAGATTACGACATGTTCGTAATCTTTCATGTCTCTACTTTACTAAAATTCCACTAACTGTTCCGCTTTGACCTGGTCTTGATACAATTCTGCATTTACCGTCTTCTGTTTCAACAATTGCACCTTTTGTAATAATTCCACGTCTTTGATAATCATTGTTTGTTTGATTTTCTAAAACTTTGATAATCTTTGATTTTTTGACTTTAGAGTCTCCCATAACTAAATTAACAAAGCTTGCAATCTTCAAGCCAGTTTTTCTATTATTTCCTCTTGTCTTTCTTGTTATAGTTTGTTGTTCTTCTCCCATTTCGGCTTCATTTGGATATCTATCTGTTTCAAATTTTTGTCTAGTTTTTAATGGATGTCTAAGACCTCCAGTAATTTTACTGGTCTTAAGATTCTCTACAGATTTCTTCATAGAATGTTTTTGAATTACTCTAATTTATACAAAACGCACGATTTGAGAATTTTCACGAGTATTAGTCTAATTTGTTGTACTTGGCATAGTATTTCTAGTACGTACTTTTTTGAATAATTTTTGTCTCAATGTATCATCGTCACCTTGAATTCCAAAATATTTCTTAAATTTGTCAGTTGTTGTAAAAATTTTATATCTTCCCACAGTTTGATGTTCTATGAAATCAAGTTGGGTCAATTCTTTCAAATGTGAGTAAACTCCTGTTCCTCTAACTTCCACTAATTGTTTGCTAGAAATTGGTTGTTCGTATGCAATGTAGGACAATGTTTTCTGAGTCGCTCTTGCTAGCATTGGTCTTGATGCATACTTTCTTCCGATTGTTGAACTGTATTCTGGTTTTAGTTGAAAGACATAGGAACCATCTGGTAAATTTGTAATCTCAATTGCTTTAAATGATGATTTTGTTTTTTGGATTAATTTTGTAAGTAAATTTAGTGTTTTTACTCTTGATTCTGTTCCTGATGCTCTGATAATATCTTCTATACTTAGAGGTCTTCCTGCTGAATATAATGCAGCTTCTATTCGTGCAGTTGCTTCATTTTCATTTTCAACCTTGACCATGATTACCTCGCTGTTGAAATTGACTTAAAATCATCCTTTTCATATCGTTGATCAAATTGTAAATTATTATTTGATTAGGGTGACCCTAATCTCTTCTTCTCCCTCTTCTTGCAGAATATCTATTTTTTCATCTCTTGCCAAAAATAAAATTGCAAAAAAGCATCTAATGGAATCTGTTGTATCTAACTCCTCTACAATCTTTTCAAGTAAAAGT
>JAOLYB010000029.1 GCA_028343215.1 Candidatus Nitrosopelagicus sp.
GATCCTAAAACAGAAAAATTTGAAACAATTCAATTACCACAATTTAGTTTAGCGATAAAAAAATCACTTCCAACATCAGTAGCAGTTGATAATGACAATGATGTTTGGGTGGCAGTAATTGATCAATCATTATTGTTAGAGTATAATCAATCTACAAAAAAATTCAAAATAGTAAATACAATCACACCTGAAGCAGGTCCAACTGCAATTGAGATTGATAGTTCAAACAACGTGTGGTTTGCTGAATCACTAGTAGGAAAACTTGGCAAAATTGATGCAAATACAAAAGAGGTAACTGAATTTACCCCTCAAGTAGAACCGATGGCAGAACCGTTTGCATTAATGATTGACAAGGAAGAAAATGTTTGGATTGCAGAACATATTGGTCCTGCAATAACAAAATTCAATCCAATTTTAGAAGACTTTAAGCAGGTAAAAATTACAAATCCAGACTCATTGCCATTTGGAATGGCTTTTGATAAATATGATAACATGTGGGTGGCACAACATGTGATAGACAGTTTAGTTGTGTATGATCAAAGCAGTAATCAAATTATTGAAATTGCTATACCAACTGAGGGCTCGTTCACACAATTTGTTATTGCAGACGATAATGGAGATATTTGGTTTGTAGAACAACGAGGAGGAAAACTTGGTAAAGTTTCAATCAGCGCAGTACCTAGTCAGATAGTAACAGTTCAAGAAGAAACATCTCAAAGTATAATGTATGTGGAATTAGTAGCTCCAATTATTGCAGCAGGAATTATTGCAACATCTTTGTTTTATGTTAAGAGTATAAGAGATAAGAGAAAAATTGATGAGTTAATTTCCACTAAGTAAAATAAGAGTAAGAATAGTTTTACAATATGAAGATCATATTCGGAATACTATTAGCTTTTTTTGTTACATTTTCAATTGGAACAGCATATGGTCATGGTGCAGGTATTGAAGCATCACCATTAATTTTTACAAATGATAGACAAGTCAAAGTTACAGTAGAATTACTTCCAGCTGATTTTTACAAATCAGATGAGAAGATAATTAAGATTGATGCGTATGACCATACAAACCGTGAAACCATTACAAATGCTAGTTTCAAAGTTCAAATTTTCAATGACAATCAATTATTGTTAGATGAGTGGTTTTACACACAAGATGGAAATTTAATTTTAAAAGTTGATCCAGATGTAATCGTAACAAGTAGGGATACTATTGAGATTTCTGGAGAGAAAAATGATTTTGGCTTGTGGGAGAAAACAGATACATCACCATTAATTGTAACTGGGCCAATTTTTGATAAAGGTGGGATATATACATTCAAGATTATACTTGATGCACAAGACGAGATTGGAATAATCAGCAATGTTGAGTTTGAAGTACAAGTAAGCGTAACTGATGTATCATATTATCAAGAAAATACAGGGCAAAAAGACACAGAGTTTAGAGTAAAATCATACTATGATAAAATTAGCAGTTTTGAGTATGATGCAAAGGAAAACGTTGCAAAGATTAGTTTTCCATTTGATTTTTCTGAAACAAACATTTCACATACAAATGTTATACATACAGAAATAATGTTTCCAAAAAATACACTGGAATTTCTTTCGCCAAATTATTCAGGGACAAGTAATGGTGTAGAACTGTTCAAATCATCAATATTTATCGATGATTATTCTGAAGAAGATAATCGTATAGTTCATTTTGTACTACTGCCAGATCATGTAAGACACATCAAGAATCAGTTAAAAAAGATGGATACAGATAGTTCATCTGTAGTATTACCTAATTCAATTGATTTAGTGCTCAATAAAGGAAAAGAAATAGAATTTCCATTACGAACCTTAACACTTAGTGAAGAATATCAAGTTGATTTATCATGGGATCCTAAAGTTATCATTCCTGGAGAGAAAGTCAAGTTCATCTATACATTCAGAGATACAACAGACTTGGGTCCAATTAGGGATTCTGATTACACATTTACAATATTACAAGATGGTAAAACAATTTTTTCTGAAGACAGATTTGCAAAAATTGGTGCAGACTTTACAGACTTTACATTTACAGAAGAACAAACAGGATTAACGGTTGCCAGATTTTCAAATATTTCAGGTAGTGGACAGCAAACAGAATTTGCGTTTGTAGTAGGCGGACAAACAGAATCAAAATCATCATCAGTTCCTGAATGGGTGAAAAATAATGCCGGATGGTGGGCTGATGGACAGATACCAGACTCTGCATTCATTGATGGAATTGAATATTTGATCAAAGATGGAATTATTGTTGTTTCAAATGCAAAACAGAGTGAATCACAAGCAGATGGAATTCCAGAGTGGATAAAAAATAATGCCGGATGGTGGGCTGATGGACGAATTCCAGACTCTGCATTCATTGATGGAATTGAATATTTGATCAAAGATGGAATTATAAGAATAAATTAGAAAAATCTAGTTACTCAAAAGCTGAAACAAAACTAGATTCTTCAACTTTTGATTTTGTACATTTGCATTGATTAGAGTCTTCACCACACTCAAAGCAAATTAGGAGATTTCCTTTTTTGTAGTCGTAAAGTGACATTTCCATATCTTATTGCAAAGTTTGTATTTAATCACACTTGGGTATATAGATCAAGTATGACTATTGTTTTCTTATTTTAAGAGTAGACTGAGGATTGCTGCACGAGTAAATTTCCCGTATTCAGCTTGTTGGAAATATTTTGCTTGTTTTGTAGAATCAACATCTGTAGAAATTTCATCAATTCTTGGAAGAGGATGTAATAATATAGAATCTTCTTTCATTTTATTTACGACATCCTGACCTATTACATAACTACCCTTGACTTTTACATATTCTTCTTCATCAGGGAATCTTTCTTTTTGAATTCTTGTTACATACAAAACATCTAGATCTTCTATGTACTCATCAAGATTTTCAGATTCAGTATATGATAAATTTTCTTTAAGATTGTATGTAGAATCAGTTCTAATTTTTAATGATTCAGGAGATATCAGGTGTACATTAACATCATAATTGCTTAATCCATACAACAAAGAGTAAACTGTTCTTCCATATTTCAAATCACCAACTATTCCAATATTTTTTCCATCAATTTTGCCTAATTCTTTTTTTATCGTATACAAATCTTGAATTGCTTGTGTAGGATGTTCTTCTGTTCCACTACCTGCATTAATTACAGGTTTTGCCGATACTTCTGCTGCAAATTTACTGGAGCCATCTAGAGAATGGCGTAAAACAATTGCGTCAGCATATCCAGCCATTATTCTAACAGTATCAGCTAAACTTTCACCTTTTTGAACAGAAGAAGATGTTGCATCTGCAATTCCAAATGATGTCCCCCCAATCAAAGCCATGGCAGATTGAAAGCTAAGTCTAGTTCTAGTACTTGGTTCAAAGAAAAGATATCCCAAAGTTTTTCCTCGGGCTATTTCCCGTCTTTGTTCTGCCTTCATTTCTATGATTTCATTAGTTTTAGAGTAGATTTGCTCTAGATCATCCTTGGATAAATCACGTATAGATATGATATTTTCTTGAGAAAAATTATTCATTCTTTGAATCATATATAGTGGCAGATATACAAACTATTCTATGGAACAATCTGATCTTATAGTCAGACGTATCAAAGATGGAACGGTAATTGATCATATTAACGAGGGAAAAGGCCTCAATGTTTTAGAAGCACTTGAAATTGACGGTAGTCGCGGAAATGTAATAACAATTGCATTAAACATGCCTAGCGGTAAATTAAAGAAAAAAGACATGATAAAGGTAGAAGGTAGATTTCTAGAAGACGATGATACAAACAAACTAGCCGTAATTGCTCCGTCTTCGACTGTAAATATTATCAAGAATTACAAATTGGTTGAAAAAAGACGAGTTTCACTACCAAATCAGATAGAACAAATTTTTAGATGCTCAAATCCAGATTGCATAACTAACAGTCAAGAACACATTGAATCTACAATGGAGGTCATGGATAAAGAAAATCTTGTGCTAAAGTGCAGATACTGTGGAAGAATTTTAGATGTTAATGATCTAAAAATTAGCAAAAAGAATTAAAAAATTTTAAAAAAATTATTTTTTTGATTATTGTCCTAGAATAATGAACATCATGACGATACCGTAGATTGCAATTGATTCTACCATTCCGATGAAGATGAACACTTTGGATTGTAATGCTGGGTTTTCAGTAATTACTGCTAAACCTGCAGAACCAACATAACCTAGACCAATTCCTGCACCCATTGCTGCAAGACCAAATGCAAGACCTGCACCGATTAATTTTGAACCATCACCGCTACCAGAAGAAGCGTCTCCTTCCTGAGCATGTGCTACGCCGGTAAGTCCTGTAAATGAAACTGCGATGACTGCAAGTAAGAATATTGATAGGGGTCTCATTTTCAATTTTTGAATTCTAGTAACCATATTTAAACCA
>JAOLYB010000003.1 GCA_028343215.1 Candidatus Nitrosopelagicus sp.
TGTATCTTCTAAAATCATATCAAGTCTTTTTCCTGCAGCTCCGACAAATGGCTCTCCATGAATATCTTCATTTTTGCCTGGTGCCTCTCCGACAAAAATCACATCTGCATCAAAATTTCCTTTACCTGGAACTGCCTTTATTCGTGTCTCACATAATTCACATTTCTGACATTTTCTGACATTTTCTGCAATTGAATCAAGCTTGTGCATATCTATAATTCGAGGAACTACTGAATAATTAACCTAAGTTTCTAATAACTAGTCCGCTTAGACTTTTTTTTTATTATGTGGACAGTATTTCAAAATTCCTTTATCTATGATAAAATTCTACGTTCTGTATGGTTGAAGCCAAAGCAAAGAAAAAAGGGAATCAATCAAGATCTGAATACAAAGCAAAGAAAAAAAAACATCCATCAAGAGCGAATAAAACAAAGAGTAATCAGATCAGAGAAAGATATGAAGCCAAAGCAAAAGCAAAAGCAGAACAAAAAACACGCGCACAACAATCTCGAGCTTCTCGAAGAAGTGGAAAAAGTATGAAAACTGAAGGAAAAGTTACAAAATCAACTTCAAAAGCAAAAGAAGCTAGATCCTCAAAGAAAATTGCTGCAATAAAAAAGAGAACTAGAAGCTAAAACCTAGTCTAAACTCATCTGAGATATTGCAGGTAAAGTAAAGAAATACTCATCTTCAAACTCAAAGTCAGTTTCACCTTTTTCTCTTAATGAATCAAAGTAATTACTACAATCTGAATGAAATTGTAAATTGGCATTATTTTGACCTGACATACATAACGATCTAAAACAATTCTTTTGTTTGGCTTTGTGAGAATAATTTGTTAAACAATGTAGATTGTTTTATGCATTAAAAGAATACATAATAGAACCAAGCCTAAATTTCAATTATGAGTGATTTACAAAAATCTGAATCGGAGTTTATTATTAATGAACAAAAGACTCCTGATTTAGAGTTCTTGAAGTTCTTTGACCCTACCACGATGAGTATTCATCTTAAAGAAAATCAAAAACCTCTTGGCAAGAAAGGAATGCCTGGAAGTTTTGAGTTAGTGGAACTTGACACAAAAACACTTGACCGTGATTATCTTGAAATTATAACAAATCAAATTTTATCTGCAATAGATGATGAAACGCTTGGTAATACTGAAATCTCAAAACCGGGTGCATTGGTAATACAGTATAGGGATTATCGAATTGCAATAACAAGACCTCCATTTTCTGAACTCTTAGAAATCACAATAGTTCATCCAATCAAACAAATGTCATTAGAAGATTATCAACTATCTGAAAAATTAATGTCTAGATTGGAACAACAAGCAGAAGGAATTCTCATATCTGGTGCTCCAGGTTCTGGAAAAAGTACTCTTGCATCAGGAATTGCAAACTTCTTTAATCGCTCTGGAAAAATTGTTAAAACATTTGAATCACCGCGTGATTTACAAGTTGATCCTGGTGTAACTCAATACACTAGGTTGGATGGAAGTTTCGAAAACTCTGCAGATATATTATTGCTTGTTAGACCTGATTATACAATATTTGATGAGGTTAGACGAAGAGAAGATTTTAGAATTTTCAGTGATCTTAGATTGACCGGAGTTGGTATGGTTGGAGTTGTTCATGCAAATACTCCAATTGACGCAATTCAGAGATTCATTGGAAAAATTGAGCTTGGAATTATTCCAAATGTACTTGACACTGTAATTTATGTAAAAGACGGTGGAATATCAAAAGTTTATCAACTTGAACTAAAAGTAAAGGTTCCATCTGGAATGGTTGAACAAGATTTAGCACGACCTGTAATTGAGATATCTGATTTTGAAACAAACACTTTGGAATATGAAATTTACACCTTTGGTGAGGAAAACATCATAATTCCTGTTGATGAAAATGGCTCACAAAAAACAGGAATTGAACATTTAGCTGAAGAAAAAATTCTAGACAGATTGTATAGGTTTGATTCTCATCCTAAAGTTGAATTTCTCAGTCCTGGCAGAATCAAGATTTTTGTTTCAAAAGATTCAATTCCTGCATTAATTGGAAAAGCAGGAAAAACCATACAGGAATTAGAAAAATCTCTTGGTTTACACATTGATGTTGAAGAACACGGAACACAACAAGATCTTCCATCTCAATCTCTATCATACGATTATGGTGAATCTGGAACTGCTCTGATATTTGAGGTAGATAGACAGTATACTGGAAATGTGGCAAGCTTTGTTGTAAATGACGAGTTTCTTTTTTCGTCTAGAATAGGTAAAAAAGGTAAAATCAAAATTTTGAAGCGTTCTACTGAGGGTAAGCGTTTTTCTAGATTTGTCAATCATGATGATAATCTAGAAATATTTCTAAAAAGAGACTAGAATTATAGTAAAGCTAAGTATTTACAAAAAATTTCAAATACTAGTAATTCTATTGTATAGTATGTGCGGAGACCCAATGCTAGACTTGTTATTCTATGCTGCTCCATTTGCATTGTTGGGTGCTGGCGGACTGTTTTTCCTAAAAGGTAGCCGTAAAAAGATAGAAGAAATTTTTAGTTAGAACTCATTAAAACTATTCATCATCTTTGGATTTGCTTTGAAAAATGTTACGAATTTTCTAATCTGCCTAATTGTTTTTGGATTTAGATGATGTTCAATTCCTTCTGCATCTTGATTTGCAATTTCTTTACCAATTCCTAAAATTTCAAAAAACTCTAGTAAAATTCCATGTTTTTGTTTTATCATATCTGCAATTCTTTGACCTTCTTCTGTTAAATTAATTCCATAATATTTTTCATATTCTAAAAATCCTTCTGCATCTAATTTTTTGAGCATTTTTGTAACACTTGGAGCACTGACATTCATGTATCTTGAAATATCTAATGTTGCAGCATATCCTTTCATATCTACTAGTTCGGAAATAACCTCCAGATAATCTTCTACTCTATCTGAAATGGAACTTGTTTTTTCTGATTCATGCGCTGCCTTGATTGAATCTAATCTACGTGATGTCTTCTTTTTCATTATGGCGATAAGGATTTCCTTTTATATAAATTGGAAATTATTGTAATGAAATCTTGACTTGAATGTAATGGATTTTGATCACTGACTGTTAACTATATTTTCTAAAACATCAATAAATGACTGATTTACTCAAGGAAAAAATTGAAAGATTACGAATAATGAGAGAATCAGCTTCTAGACGTACTGATTTGTACAGTGACATGGGGAAATTAGATGATAAAAAAACTTCACAATCTTTAGGTGCATTAAATCGTGCATCTGCTCCTGGCAGAAAAATGCAAAAACTGGGATTTCTAATGTTATGGATTCCTGAACCTACTGGCGTAACCGTTGCAGTTGGGGCTCCAATGATATTGGCAGGTAGATATTTGGATAAAAAATACAATGGCTCTACTTTGAAAGATATTGGTCATAGTACCAATGAAACAATGTCCTCGATTAACCAATTCAAAGCATCATTGTAATTGCTTTAGTTTTTATTTTATCTGTTATAAGATAAGATATGCCAACACGTCTTCAGGTTTTGATCCCAATTGGAGTTGCTGCTGTAATAGTTGGTGTTGCAGGAATGATATCGCTCCCTTCTGAGGTTCAACTTGACGCAAATTCAAATTTCTTAATGGGTGTTGTACAGTTAGATGATGAAATTATTCAGGTATACATTGCAGATAATGATCCGCGTAGAATGCGTGGTTTGATGTGGGAGACCCAGAGTTTTCTTGAAGATGATAAAGGAATGTTATTTGTATTTGATGAGCCTGGGAATCGGTCCATGTGGATGAAAAATATGCAATTCCATCTTGATATTATTTGGTTTAATGAAACTGGTGCAGTAGTTGCAATTGAAAAACACGTTCCTCCCTGCATAACTCCTGTTGAAGTAATGAGCTGTAAATCCCATGGTGTTTCTGCTGATAATGCACAGTATGTTCTTGAAATGACATCTGGATATGTAGATGAGCATTCTATAAATGAAAACTCGCAATTGGTGTTAATTTCGATTTAGATGAATCTATTTTATCAAAGAACATATCTTGTCTTAGGAATGTTTTTTGTATTTGTTGGGGTGTATTCTGGATATGATGCTGGAACTAGCTATCCAACCTCTACCACTATAACCGTCGTTGTTGCAAGCATTGGATTTATTCTAGGTGGAATTTATCTTCTCATATCATATCTGAAAAACCGAAAGATCTTAAAACGAGTTGATTAATTTGTATAATATGACTGATTTTAAAAAAATTGCAGCAGATGGTTTTGAAATTAACGCAAAAGCTCTAGATGCAAACCCTGATGATGCAGCTGCACGTTCTTACATGCTGGGAATTATGATGGCAAAGCATCTAGATGAAGAACATGTGAAACGTGCAAAAAGATACGTAATAGATTAAATGAAAATTTTATTATTATTAATAATTTTTGTAGTCTGCGTTACTATTGGTTCTAGCTATGCATATGCATTAGAATATACCTATCCGACCATCAATCAAAGACTAACTGAAATTCCCACATATTGTGCTGTTGAATCAATAACTGACAAAATTGAATCCTCTGAAATGGATGAAATGTTGGCTAAATCAGAACTTGCTGTTAATGCATGGAGAGAAAAATTACAAAATTCTGAGATAACAAACAAGGAATTCTGGGATTTAAAATTTAAGAAAATTGGAAAAAATGAATCTGTAACTGATGATTGTACAATTACCATATTGTTTAGAGATGATCCTGAATTTTCTGGTTCACTACTTAGCAAAACACTGGGGGCTTTCATGAGAAATTCTATTTACATCTACTATGAAAATCAAGAATCAATTTATGGTGATAAATGGATGGATGGTATTTTGAAAACTTTAATCCATGAAATGGGTCATACGTTTGGTCTTGGTCATTATACCACTGATGACAATGATTACAATCGAAAAGTTGCAACACGTGATGAATCTCCTCCTTCGATAATGTTTGCTCCTGCACACATTAATCCTGATTTAAGAAAGATTACTGATATTGATGTCCAAAAAGTCCGTTTAATTTATGGAAGTTATGGTTTTCATGCATTCTCTGAACAACGACCTAGTGAAATTATAATTGAAAATCCAATCTCTCCCTTGGATCCTACATATCCTTTTGAATTCACTGAAATCTCTAAAAACAACATAAAGTTATTTCGTCATCAAGATTCACTGATGACCATTTCTGGTCAGATAAATGATGTTGTATTCATGTCAGGCCATCCTGTATTTTTATTAATTACAAATCCTGATTTATCTACTCAAGTTTTAAAAGTAAAACCAACTCGCGATGGATTTTTTGAAACATATCTGAATTTTAATTACAAATCACTTCCAGGAAAATATTCAATTGAATTTGCATACATTGATAAAATTGATCAAAGTAAAAACATAACTTTTGATGTAGAACAAACTGATATTCCACTACCATCCAAATCTGAAAATCTAAATATTATTCAGGTGAGTAATACTGCTGATCAATTCTTTGATATGGGTTTGTATGGTGATGCCATAAAAAATTACAAAGTAGTCATGAAAAATGTAGATAAAATCCAAGAACCTCTACATCTTAACGCGTTAAGTAAAATTGGTCTTGCACTAATAGAGTTAAAAAATTATGAGAAATCATTATCATATTTTGAGCAAGTGTATGAAATCAATCCTGATTATCCTAATATTCAAGAAAATCTCAAAACTTCTAAATTATTAATTGAGACTAATGGCAAAGTGATTATTGCTGATTCAATTATTCCACTTCCTGGTTGGATTAAATCAAATGCTGGTTGGTGGATAAATGGTCAATCTACTGATCAATCTTTACTTGATGCATTTGAATACATGCAAAACAAAGGCTTGATTGGAAGTTATGAATTTTCAAATTATTCTCAATCACATATTCCAAATTGGCTTGTAGATATCGTAACATGGTGGTTTGATGGAAAATTATCTGATGAGGAATTTCTCAAAACTGTTGATTATCTATTAAAGCAAGGAATAATTATAATTTAAAAAAATACTGTGATTAATTTTCACAATTATTGAGCTGCTTGCTTTTGTCCTAAAAGTGACAAAAGTGGCATTGCATCCCATTGATACATGTATGATGAAAGAAATGATTTGCATGCGTCATTGTATGTGTTGAAGAAACCTTCTGCTGTAGCTTGATCTCCTTCAATTACTGACATTGCGGTTTTATTATCATCAAATGATCCGCTCCAAATCATATTTCCTTTTGCATTCCAGTCGTCAATGATTGTAGCAATTTTGCCTGCGGCTTGTGCTACATCTTGTTCTTTTGCATCTTCTTTGAAGACACTAACTAAAACATATGGTTTTTTGTCTGCCATTATGTGATTACCACTATGACGATATTAAAATTCGATGTACTTTTCAAATCCTTGTTCTAATAAGATGGAAAGCGCCGTTAGCAACATTCCAGTAGTTGACGACATGTATTCTGGTTTTTAGATCAAAGCATACGATGCTTGTCACTAACGGCATATACAGATTGTTCTTGCTCAATAATTAAAACTAGTTTTGAATTTAGATTGTTATTCTCAACTTTTGGAATTTTTCTTCTAAATTCTTAGATTGTAGAACTTACACAATTCTAAAAATAATAAAATTTATGGAATAATTCATAATCCATAGTTTTAATCACATTAACATCATGAAATAAACTACTTTCACTAAGTGGAATTTGAGAAAATTTTTTTCCTTTTTTGTTTTAAAGCTTATCTGATTATCTTATTCTATGATGATAGAATGAGTCCTCTCCTAAAATAGGGTTTCAAAAGGAATGAAGTATTGAAGAATTCAATATTTGCCATACTTGCAATTGCAATGTTATTGGTTGTAATTCCTAGTGCGTATTCTGTTGATAACAGTAAGGTACGATATTACTCTGTTACAGAAGTTACTGAAACAAGTCTAAATCTTGCACTGACAAGTCTTGAAAATCAAGACTTTGACACTACTAAAAAATTCATAGAATTTGGTTCAACACACTTTTCAAAGAATTTAGAAAAATTAAGAAATGTTGATGCATCTCTTGCAGATGAGGTTCACATATCATTACTCGATCTTCAAACCAGACAGATTACTTCTGAAAATCTATCTGCGGTATCATCTGAAATAACAAGAATTATTGAAATTTTTGAAGCAATTCCAGAGGATGTAGAATACAATCCAAATATCACAGTTTCATTATTGATTATAGTTGATGAACAATATGAAAATTTTGAAACTAACGAAGATGAATTTTCTTATCAAATAGCTGTGGGATTCATGGAGAGGGCCAATCAGATATTTTATTCTGGAACTGATTATGGAGAACGTCAAAAAGTAGAATTAGAATCATTTTTCAACGACATGTTTGAAATGGTAAAAAACAAAGATGCATACGCATCAATTGCATCTACTAATATCTGGGTTCAAAGAGATTTGCTTGGAACTGATGTTGTTGGAACTATTGGAACAGATAGTAGTAGTTTCTACGTTGTGATAAAAGAACTATACTCTGAATTAATGGTTGAATTAGATAATGGTGATTACAAAAAGGCAGAGCAATTAGGAATTGAGGCATACCTTGAAAATTTCGAATATTTAGAGCCTGAGATTGAAGTTGCAGATGCAGAATTATTATATCAATTAGAATGGGATATGCGTGAAGAATTACGTACGAAGATCAAAAATTATGAAGACCCATCTGTAATCAAATCGTTTTTGCTTGATTCAATTATTCCTAGATTGGATACTGCAGAAGCTAAAGTTGCAGATTTGAGAGCATCTGGTGTAATAATTGCAGAAGCATTTGCAAATAAAGAAACAAAACCAATGGGCTCTGCATCTGAAGGTCAAAAAGCTGAAGTTCGAGATGAGATTGATTTCATCCGTGAACAATTGATGGCAACCGAAATTTTTTACGAGTTAGGTGATACGCAAGCCGCATACGCAAGCGCAAGAACCGCATACTTGGACAGTTATGAATATGTTGAAATTCCATTAAGAGCAATTGCTCCTGATTTTACTTTTGAAGTTGAGTATCAGTTTGCAACATTAAGAAATCAAATTAACGATGGTGCACCAATCGAAGACATTTCTACTACAATTATTTCCCTTGAACGTTCTCTAGATGAATCTGAACGTCTTGTTTCTGGAACCGGAACAATTGCGCCAATGATTGCATTCGTCTCTTCTTTTGCTATAATCTTTAGAGAAGGATTGGAATCTGTTTTGATTTTAGGTGCCATAATTACATATCTTGAAGCATCAAGAAATCATAAATTCAAAAAATATGTGCATTATGGAGTAGGACTTGCAATCGGTGCCACAGCTGTAACTTGGTTTGTTGCATCTTATCTTATAGAAATCTCGGGTGCTAACCGAGAATTAATTGAGGCGATAGCTGCATTATCTGCAACAGCGGTTCTGTTCTATGTGAGCTTCTGGATACTGAATAAGATTGAACATAAACGATGGATGGAGTTTGTAAAGGCAAAAGTTTTCCAGGCGTCTGCTGCCGGAGGTACATCCGTGTTCATAATGCTGTCATTTTTCACTGTTTACAGAGAAGGATTTGAAACTGTTCTGTTCTATCAAGCGATGTTTTCATTTGCTAAATACATGGAATTGTATGTTGGATTAGGATTCATTACAGGTATCATTTCACTACTTGGAATATACTTTGGATTTAGAAAACTTGGAAAACGTCTACCTCTACGTGCATTATTTGGATTAACAATGGGTATTGGTGCTTACTTGTCAATTGCATTCTTAGGAAATGCAATACGAGAGTTCCAGGTATTAGATTACATCCCATACACTAGCATGCTTGGTACTATCCCAAGATTAGACATCAACGTTGCAACAATGACTGGAATTTATCCAACACTTGAGACAACTGTAGGCCAAATCGTCTTGCTATCGGTATATCTTGTAGCATCTCTCTATGTGCTTGTTCTAAGACCAAAGAGACAAAAAGCCCTCGCTTCAATGAGAAAATCGAGAGCCGAAGTAAATGAGCAACAGACGAATTAGAATTGGTATTGATGTAGGCGGGACATTTACAAAAGCTATAGCGTTAGATATTGTATCTGGAGAAATTCTTTCTACTTCTACAATTCCAACAACGCATACAGCCGAACGTGGAGTATCTGCAGGTATCGTCTCTGTGTTATCAGACTTGTTAAAAGAATCTCACATTGAATTAGATGAAATTGAAATTATAGCTCATAGTACTACTCAGGCAATTAATGCATTGTTAGAATCTGATACTGCTAAAGTTGGAATTGTTGCAATGGGGGTCGGTCCTGAAAAAAGTGATGTCATAAAACGTACAAACCTGCGCGATGCACAAATTAACCATGAAAATGATATCAAATCGTCTCATCGATTTCTTGATACTTCTCATCTGATTACAGATTCTGAAGTATCCACTGCAATTAAGGAGCTAAAAGATGAAGGTGCTAAAGTGATAGTGGCGACTGAGGCGTTTGGTGTGGATGATCCTTCAAATGAAGAATTTATCATGGAACATGCTACAAAACAACAAGTCCCATCTACCGCATCACATGAAATTTCTGGAATTTATGGTCTCGAGATTAGAACCTTAACTGCAGCAATCAATGCTAGCGTATTACCCAAAACCGTTCAGGTAGGTAACTTTGTAGAAGAAGCAATTCGTGAAACTGGTGTAACTGCTCCATTAATGATAATGAAAGGTGATGGTGGTGTTACAAGCATGGATACATTTCGTACAAAGCCAATCTTGACTGTTCTTTCTGGTCCTGCCGCAAGTGTTGCAGGTGCATTACTATATCTAAAAATCACAAACGGAATTTTTGTTGAAGTTGGCGGAACAAGTACCAACATTTGTATCATAAAAAATGGCAAACCTGAGATTCGTTATGTTACAATAAAGAATCATCCTACTTGCATTAGGTCAATGGATGTTCGAGTACTTGGTGTTGCAGGTGGAAGTATGGTGCAAGTAAAATCAAATATTGTTGCAGGTGTTGGACCACGTAGTGCCCACATTGCTGGTTTGAAATATTCTTGTTATGCACCAATGGATGATTTATCAACTGGTGAAATTATTTTTGTTAAACCAAAACCAAACGATATTGAAGAATATGTTGCCATAAAATGTAAAAATGAAACGTATGCAATAACAAATACTTGTGCTGCAAATGCACTAGGTAGAATACCTGAAGGTGATTACTCTTACTCTGATCCTGCAACTGCAAAGCTTGCGTTAGAAATTTTAGGTAAAAAATTAGGCGTCTCTGGCTCACAAGTTGCATTATCTATACTTCAAAACGCTTCATTTGATATCACAAATGAAATTACAAAAATCATAAAAGAGTTTGAACTTCAAAAATCAAAAGTCAAACTTATTGGTGGAGGCGGTGGTGCATCTGTTCTTGCACCTTTTGTTGCAGAACAACTACAATTACAATACGATAAAGCTGATTATGCTGAAGTTATCTCTTCAATCGGTGTTGCATCATCAATGATGCAAGAACAACTTGAAGAAACTGTTGTAAATCCAAATCCTGAACAAATATCAAAACTTCATAAAAAAATTCATGACATACTTATTGAAAAAGGATCAACTCCAGAATCTATCTCTGTTGACAGTGTATACATTCCGGAAAAATCGTTGTTACGTGTAACTGCATTTGGAAATGTTGAATTAGATAATGGTATGACAGCTAAAAATATTTTTGATAAAGATGATGCAATGGAACGTGCACTTGAAATTTCTGGTATGCCTAAAGATAAAATTAATCTTGAATTTGAAACTGATCATTATTTTGTATTTGCTGGAAAAATTACAACAAAAAAATTGATGATTAAAAAAACTATACAGCCTGTAATTGTCATTGATAAGTATGGTCGGGAAAAACTCAATCTTAGTAATGCAAAACTAATAGATGGTGATATTTCTCAAATCACATCTGGACTAAACAAATCTCTATCATCTGACTCTGATATTTCTCCGCAAGTTTATCTTCTAAATGAATTGAAATTAGTTGATTTTTCGGGACTTACATCAAAGTCTCACATAATTGATGCAATCAAAAAAGAATTGAATCCGTCCTCTCAGGCCTGTGTAATTGTAGAAGCCAAAAAATAGTCCTTCTTAAGCAAGTTGTAAATTCTAAGACTCTAGAATAAGAATCTGCATTCAGGTTTAGTATTATATACGAAATCAATAACGAATTTTTCGTGAACAAGTTAATTTTACTAGCACCATTGATGGCACTTCTATTAGTTCCAATGGTAGCAGATGCAGAAGCAGCACTCGGAGATGAGTGGAGTAAAATTAAAGCAACTCTTGGTAATGCATACAAAGCAGAAACTACTGATGAATCACTAAAACTTCTAGCAGACGCACGTGGAGTTTACATGAGTGAATTTGCAAGTACTGCAAAAACACATGATCCTGATACTCATGCAGTAGTCATGGAATGTTATGACAAAGCAAAACAAAATTATCAAGATGGTGATAACAAACAAGCAAAACTATGGATTCAATGCCAAGAAAAATCAATTTACACACTTGGTATAGTAATGATGGAAGTTTCCGTAGCAAATGATGATGCAAAACAATATCTAAAATGGGCAGATATTGTTAAGACTAAATTCAAAGTTGAAGCAAAAGACCCAGCAACACTAGCACTACTCACCGCAATTGAAAATGACGGTTCCAAATTAGGATTATACTCTGATGTAATCAGAGAAAACATGTTAGATATTTTCGAATTAAAAACAGTTGAAGAATTAGAAGAGGCACTTATCAAATATAATGAAGATGACACATATTCTGCAAAGAAATATGCATATGAAGGATTATACTATTACAGAACACTCGACCCATATGTCACCGACTCAATAGGTGCAGCAAAAGCCAATGAACTATACGGATTAATGGAAAAAGCAATGGACATTTCCGACTCTGCAAATGATGGAGTATCTGTTGCAGACTTGACAGCACAAATGAAAGATACCAAGAAACAAGTAGAGAAAATTGTTATGGAGCACAACGGAATTGCTGGTACTCCTGAAGCACTTGCACTAGCAGGTATCTCTGATAGATTACACTTAGTTAAAGTAGAATATGTTGACGCAATTGACGGCACAGGCACTATCATTAATGATATGGAATATGCTGAAACTGTAGCCTTTGCACACGGTGGAGTTGAAATCGCTGAAGAAAACGCTGAAGTATTAAAATCACTTGGAGCAAGTGACTTTGCCAAATTACAATCACAATTAGCAAGTATTGCCTCTGATGTAGACAACAAAGTAAAAATTTCAACAGTTCTAAAACAGGCTGATGAAGCAACCTTAACTGTAAAGAACCTACAAGCAAACGCAGGTGAAGGTGGATCAAACCTTGGTGGTTACTTTGACACTATTGATAGATTATTGATTACAGCACAAGCAGCATATGAAAATGGTGATGCTGAATTAGCACACGAACTAGTCGGCACCGCATACCTGGACAACTATGAATTCTTAGAGGCTCCAATTGGAGAATACAACACTTTCTTAATGAAAGAAATTGAAAATGAAATGAGAGAGAATTTAAGAAACATGATTGAATCTGGTTCATCTGCTACCTTAGTTCAAGCACAAATCCAAAAAATCACTACTGACCTTGATACTGCACAAGACTTAGTTACATCTGGCTCACCAGCTGCTGAAGATGTAGTAAAACTTGGTGAACAATGGGCCAAAGTAAAGAAAACACTCGGTAATGCATACAAAGCAGAAACTACTGATGAATCACTAGCACTTCTAGCAGATGCTGAAGCAATTTACAATAAACACTTTGCAAGTGCAGCACAAATGCACGATAGAGCAACTCACAACGTAATTATGGAATGTTATGATAAAGCAGAACAAAATTACAAAGATGGCGATAACAAACAAGCAAAACTATGGATTCAATGCCAAGAAAAATCAATTTACACACTTGGTATGGTCATGATGGAAGATTCCGTAGCAAATGATGATGCAAAACAATATCTAAAATGGGTAGATATTGTTAAAACAAAATTCAAAGTCGCTGACAAAGACCCAGCAACACTAGCACTACTCACAGCAATTGAAAATGACCCATCAAAACTCAGACTATACTCCGGTGTAGTTAAAGATAACATGTTAGATATTTTCGAATTAAAAACAGTTGAAGAATTAGAAGAGGCACTTATCAAATATAATGAAGATGACACATATTCTGCAAAGAAATATGCATATGAAGGATTATACTATTACAGAACACTCGACCCATATGTCACCGACTCAATAGGTGCAGCAAAAGCCAATGAACTATACGGATTAATGGAAAAAGCAATGGACATTTCCGACTCTGCAAATGATGGAGTATCTGTTGCAGACTTGACAGCACAAATGAAAGACACCAAGAAACAAGTAGAGAAAATTGTTATGGAGCACAACGGTATTGATGGTACTCCTGAAGCACTTGCACTAGCAGGTATCTCTGATAGATTACACTTAGTTAAAGTAGAATATGTTGACGCAATTGACGGCACAGGCACCATCATCAATGATATGGAATATGCTGAAACTGTAGCCTTTGCACACGGTGGAGTTGAAATCGCTGAAGAAAACGCTGAAGTATTAAAAGAACTTGGAGCAAGTGACTTTGCCAAATTACAATCACAATTATCATCCATAGCATCTGATGTGGACAACAAGAAAGCAATATCCACAGTTCTAAAACAGGCTGATGAAGCAACCTTAACTGTAAAGAATCTACAAGCAAACGCAGGTGAAGGTGGAGCAAACCTTGGTGGATACTTTGACACTATTGATAGATTATTGATTACAGCACAAGCAGCATATGCAAACGGCGATGCTGACTTGGCACATGAACTAGTCGGCACCGCATACTTGGACAACTATGAATTCCTAGAAGCACCAATTGGCGCAGTTGACAGTAAATTAATGAAAACTATTGAAGATGATATGAGAGAGAACTTGAGAAACATGATTACATCTGGTTCTTCTTACAACGATGTTGAATCTCACATCCTAATGATTAACAATGACTTAAAGACAGCACAAGCAGCAATTGCTAGTGGTCCTGCTCCAAAGGCAGCCGCAGCAGCACCTGCACCAACTCCTGCACCAGCAGCAGAAGAAACACAACAAGTAAAACTTGAAGAAGGTGGCGGATGTCTAATCGCAACTGCAGCATTTGGTTCTGAAATGGCACCACAAGTTCAATTCTTAAGAGAAATTAGAGATAACACCGTAATGTCTACACAATCCGGTACAGCATTCATGACAGGATTCAACCAATTCTATTACTCATTCTCACCAGCAGTTGCTGACTTAGAAAGAGAAAGCCCAGTCTTCAAAGAAGCAGTCAAAGTAACACTAACTCCAATGTTAACATCACTAACACTACTCAACTATGTTCAAGTTGACACTGAAGAAGAAATGTTAGGTTATGGAATTAGCATAATCCTACTAAACGTTGGAATGTACTTTGTAGCACCGGCAGCAGCAATCGTTGCAATCAAAAAACGCTTCTTTTAATTCTAAAAATTAGCGCCAGATTTTTTAATCTTAAAAACAATACAGAGCATGGATTCCTGTAGTCTGGATGCGATATTACTTCCATCAATGTTTGCAATAAAGAATAAAATTATTGGAACACCTTGTTATGAAGATCCATCTTGTATTGGATATACGATCGTTGTATCCATCGGATTATCATATACAATATATCGTGTTTTAACAAGAAATATGAGTAAAAAAGGACGACGCGAGGCTCTTTTCAAGTTCTTTTTCAGAGACGCCAAAAATTAAATACACACAAGATAGACGTCATTCATGCCTGAGTTTATCGAAGAAGAGACTGGAAGACGTCTTTATCATGAGAATGAAACTACTTTAGATATTGAAAAGGAAATAGCCAAAAAATTTACTCCAAAAAAAGGTGAGGTAACATCAAGTTACATGCATCGTGATATGGATGAAGAAGAACCATTTGATGTGGACCGAGCAATCGATGCAGATGGTGTCCCTGTTTTACAGGAGAAATCGAAATTATCTCTTTTTGATGTAGAGTACAAACTTGCCGGTATGAATGTGGTACCCGTCGACAAAAACACAGGTAAAGCTCTAGACGAAAAACAAGTTGAAACCTTGCGAAAACAATTAATGAAAAATTGGCAATTCGTGGATGAGGATGAAGATGAGTAGCGTCTGTGAAGATTTAGAAGCAATCCAACAACAAATGCTTGCAAATGTAATTGCAAAAATGAGAAGAGAATCTAAAGCCAAAAAAGAAAAATTAATCGCTGTTCAGTAATACTTTACTTTTTATTAGAGAAACGATCAAATCAATTCAGTGGGGGGCAACTCTGCTTAAAATCCAATACGCGTTAACTCCTGCGTAAACGGCAGATGCCATTCTGTCCTCACTATAATTATTATACTCAAAGTTTCTAGATACGTTATGGAAGATTCAGTCTATGATCCAAGATGTAAAGAAATTCAACATCATGATGGTGTTAGATTTGCGGCAATCATTAATCATGCTGGTGAAAAAATTGCTGGAGGTTTCACTGATGGTGTTACTCCATATGAAGGAGATGAAACAAAGTTAAATGACTTTTACAAATTTGCACTAACCGTATCATTAAGAACTGATGAACTAAAATATTCACTTGGTGCGCTAAACTACATTGCATCCAGACGTGATAAAGTAATTTTAATCAGTTTCCCATTCCCCGTTACGACAAACATACTTTTGATATCTGCTGAACCTGGTCTTGATATTGAAAAACTAGCTGAAAATGTTGTTAAAATTTTCTCAGATGATTCATCTGGATTTACAAAGACGCTTGCTGACGACTAGTCTTTTTTCTCAACTACGTGGATTAATTCTTTTAATTGCCTTCTTTGTTTTGCAGGTCTTTTCTTAATTGGATATCCTATACACAGC
The DNA here is from genome assembly GCA_028343215.1 of Candidatus Nitrosopelagicus sp. Lineage (GTDB taxonomy): Archaea > Thermoproteota > Nitrososphaeria > Nitrososphaerales > Nitrosopumilaceae > Nitrosopelagicus. The sequence continues at coordinate 16,022 of JAOLYB010000003.1, forward strand.
AATGATGTAGGTCTGAGTTCTGTTCCTATGATTTCTTTCACTTTTTCTTCATCAAACATGCCTATCCATATGCTACTCAAACCTAATGCAGATGCGGCTAATTGTGAATATGCCGCAGCAAGAGTTGCATCTTGAATTGAAAATTTCATAATTACTTTTGCAGGAAAGTCCAGTTTCACTCTAGTTGGATTCATGCAAAATACTAGTACCAATGGCGTGTTCACATAGGCTTGTTTGTTTGCTGCTTTGACTAATTCCTCTTTAGTTTCTTTATCACTGATGTAAAAAATCTCAAATCCCTGAAAATTACCTGCTGTTGGTGCTGTATCTGCCGCCGCTAAAATTTTATCAATTTTCCATTTTTCTACCGGATTTTTAGAAAACTTTCTAGTTGATCTTCGAGTTGCCATAACCTTGAAAATATCTGTATTCAGCTTTTTCTCTGTTTTTTTATTTAGAATATTTGTCATTAATCCTAGCCTAATCGATAAATCTTCACCTGGATCTTCCTTTGGCTCATATCCTTTAGGCCAGGTGCGTTTAGGATCTATTTTTTTATCCATAAGACTCCTTTAATCATTGAGATAAAAAATTTCCCTATCTCTTGAAATTTGACACAAAACTTTCAGTAGCCATTTTCATCTCTTTCACATCGGTCATTGAATGTGCATCTGAAAATGCTCCAAGTTTACCTGGTAAGAAGAATATGCCATTTTTAGCTATCATCTCAAAATGATAGTTGAATAATTTTGTAGAATCACATTTTGCTGCATCTGCCGCATTGTTAATTTCGTTCATTCCATTTCTTGGAAAATGTGTCATAAATAATGAGCCTTTTCCTGTAACTATGACATCTTCAGAAAAAATCTTCTTTAGCATTTTTGTTGTATCATTTCCTAATCTATCTAATTTTTTGTAAAGTGTGTTTTTCTTATTTTTCAAAATCTGAAGTGTTGTATCTCCTGCAGTCATTGACAATGGATTTGCAGAAAATGTACCACCTCCAATGTAGGTTCTACTTTTTTTAGAATTTACAGAAGTGTTTGCATGTTCCATAATCTCATCTTTTCCACAAATCACTCCAATTGGAAATCCTCCACCTACAATTTTTCCAAGTGTAACGATATCTGGGTCAAGTTTCATAGTCGGGTAAATACATCCGTATCTGAATCTAAAACCTGTAACAATTTCATCTAGCATGAATAATGAATTATTTGCTTTTACCATTTCTTGCAATCCTTGTAGGTATTCTTTAGTTGCAGGGATTGCTCCACCTCCTCCTAAAACCGGTTCAACTAAAATTCCTGCCAAATCCTTTTTTACTGATTTCAAAATTCTTAATGATTCCTGCAAATTATTCAATGGCAATGATACGATGTGTTCTTCATCTGTCAATCCCTGACTCTCAGAAACGTCAAATGGCCAGTTTACCGTTTTCAGTAAGTCTGTTGTATATCCATGCCATCCTCCATCAATTTTTGCAATAATTTTTTTACCTGTTACTGCACGAGCCAATCTAACTGAATACATTGTAGCCTCTGTACCTGTTGACGCATAACGAATTTTTTCTGCTACTGGAACTGCTTTGGAAATTCTTTCAGAAAGTAAAATTGCATTTTCATTTGATGTTCCATGCATCCATCCTTTTTTCAATTGTGCTGCTGCTTTTTTCTGAACTTGTTTTTGAGCATGTCCTAAAATCAAACTCCAATGCCCCATCCAATAATCTACATATTTGTTGGAATCTACATCTTTGAGAAATTTACCCTCTGCAGATTTTGTGATAAATGGATATGGCTCAAAAAATCTAATATTGTGATGAACACCGTTGATGTGGACTTTTTTTGCTTTTGCAAATAGTTTGGATGACTCCTTAGTTTTTTTTCTGTAAATTTCTTGCGTGTTGGTCATATCCTACCTATTTTCTTCCCTTTCATTATATTACTGATCGCCAAAAACGGTCATTCATGCCTACATTTTGAATGGTTTATAATGCCTTCAGCAACTCAAATTTTCGCATACGTAACGCTTTGGCGGCGCCTTTGATGAAGTATGGCAAGATGCCATTTTGTGATTTAGAGGCCTCCAGTTACGCATACAAAATGAGGATCTGATCAAAAGATCAAATCTGAGATGTGAAGATTATGTGCATTCCGTTAATTCCAATAAAAGAAATTAGTTGTGCAAAAAATGTACTTTGAAAATAAAATAATATAGAATCCGTTTGATCCTGACGGACCTGACTGCTATCAGATTGATACTAAGCCATGTTAGTTATTGTAGTAATACAAGGCAGACGGCTCAGTAACGCGTAGTCAACCTAACTTATGGACGGGGATAACCTCGGGAAACTGAGAATAATACCCGATAGGTCATGATGCCTGGAATGGTTTATGACTCAAATAATTTATTGCCGTAGGATGGGACTGCGAGCTATCAGCTTGTTGGTGAGGTAATGGCCCACCAAGGCTATTACAGCTACGGGCTCTGAGAGGAGTAGCCCGGAGATGGGTACTGAGACAAGGACCCAGGCCCTATGGGGCGCAGCAGGCGAGAAAACTTTGCAATGCGCGAAAGCTCGACAAGGTTAATCTGAGTGGTTCCTGCTAAAGGAACCTTTTGTTAGTCGTAGAACCACTGATGAATAAGGGGTGGGCAAGTTCTGGTGTCAGCCGCCGCGGTAAAACCAGCACCTCAAGTGGTCAGGATGATTATTGGGCCTAAAGCATCCGTAGCCTGTTCTGTAAGTTTTCGGTTAAATCTATGCGCTCAACGTATAGGCTGCCGAAAATACTGCAGAACTAGGGAGTGGGAGAGGTAGACGGTACTCGGTAGGAAGGGGTAAAATCCTTTGATCTATTGATGACCACCTGTGGCGAAGGCGGTCTACCAGAACACGTTCGACGGTGAGGGATGAAAGCTGGGGGAGCAAACCGGATTAGATACCCGGGTAGTCCCAGCTGTAAACGATGCAAACTCGATGATGCGTTGGCTTATTGCTAGCGCAGTGTCGCAGGGAAGCCGTTAAGTTTGCCGCCTGGGAAGTACGTACGCAAGTATGAAACTTAAAGGAATTGGCGGGGGAGCACCACAAGGGGTGAAGCCTGCGGTTCAATTGGAGTCAACGCCTGAAACCTTACCCGGAGAGACAGCAGAATGAAGGTCAAGCTGAAGACTTTACCAGACAAGCTGAGAGGTGGTGCATGGCCGTCGCCAGCTCGTGCCGTGAGATGTCCTGTTAAGTCAGGTAACGAGCGAGATCCCTGCCTCTAGTTGCCACTATTACACCCTGGTGTAGTAGGGCGAATTAGGGGGACCGCCGCAGTTAATGCGGAGGAAGGAAGGGGCCACGGCAGGTCAGTATGCCCCGAAACTCTGGGGCCACACGCGGGCTGCAATGGTAGCGACAATGAGTTCCAAAATCGAAAGATAGAGGTAATCCCTAAACGCTACCACAGTTGTGATTGAGGGCTGCAACTCGCCCTCATGAACATGGAATCCCTAGTAACCGCGTGTCATTATCGCGCAGTGAATACGTCCCTGCTCCTTGCACACACCGCCCGTCGTTTCATTGAAGTTTGCCTTTAGCGAGGTGATGTCTAATTGGCATTATCGAACTTGGGGTAAGTGACAAGGGAAAAGTCGTAACAAGGTGACCGTAGGGGAACCTGCGGTCGGATCACCTCCTTAGAAAGAATTACGGAAAGCACATAATCTTTGCATCGCCATCGATGCATTACATCATGAAAATGATGTAAGAAGGATGTAGCCGACTACCGCACTAGTTCGGCAATGATCGTCATGCATGTGTCTTGTGTAAATTGTGGCCGTAATTGCCGGTGTAAAGACGGTAATAGAGGGATTGCTAGGTTTGAGTAGAGATGAAGGACGTGGCAAGCTGCGATAAGCCCGGGGTAAGCGCACGCGACTTATGATCCCGGGATGTCCGAATGAGAATCTTATGTTTACATACTCCGTTACATAGGTGGCGGAGGTCGAACCGTCGGAATTGAAGCATCTTAGTACGACGTGGAAGAGAAATCAATAGAGATTACCCAAGTAGTGGCGAACGAAAAGGTAACAGCCCAAACTGAATCTGTTATGGTAACTTAACAGAGATGTGGTGTATATGGGCTCATATAATGATCCTAGAACATAGTTGAAATAATCTGGAACGTTTTGGCATAGAGGGTGATACCCCCGTAAACGAAATGGTATAGGATTAGTTGAGTACCAGAGTAGATGTCCTTGGTAGTGGGCATCGAATATTAGGAGAAAGTAGCTTCTAAGGCTAAATATAACTCAAAACCGATAGTGCACTAGTACCGTGAGGGAAAGCTGAAAAGTACCCCGGAAGGGGGGTGAAAAGTGCATGAAATCTATTACTTACAGACGTGCATAGCATGAAAGGTGATTTTTCCAGATTGGAGGTTCTAGCAATAGAGCTAAAGATTTGGAGCTCAAATCGTCAGTGTTATGCGTTCCGTCTCGAAACACGGGCCAAGGAGCTAACTGTCATGGCAAGACTAAACCTAAAAAGGTGGAGTCGAAGGGAAACCGAGTTCTCGCAACATTAGTGAGGAGAAGCGTGTGAAAGTGCGTTGAGTCATGGCGGCTAGGCTAGAAGCCAGTCGATCTAATCCTGAGCAAGCTGAAGGCGGGCGAAAGCCCGCTGGAGGGCTGAAGCAGTTCTGACGTGCAAATCGTTTGTGTGACTTGGGATTAGGGGTCAAAAACCAATCTAGACTGGCGATTGCTAGTTCCAACCGAAGCGTCTCGTAGGGCGTCCTTAGTGGAGATAGCGTTTCCTGTAGAGCACTGATAAGGGAGTATGGGGAAGAAATTCCTCGCTCCCCATTCAAACTCCGAAGGGATATGCATTGTAGAAGCTAGGAGACGGGTTCGTGTGACGTAAGGTTCACGACCGAGAGGGGTTTAACCCAGACCGAAGTTAAGGTCCCTAAATTTTTTCTAAGTGTCAAGCTAAAGTGTGTGTTCGCGCCAAGACAGCAGGGAGGTAAGCTCAGAAGCAGCTATCCTTTAAAAAGTGTGTAACAACTTACCTGCCGAGCGTGGGCGCCACAAAAACGGACGGGGCTAAAGAAAAGTACCGATACTTTGGATACATGCCAATGGGCATGTCATGGTAGGTTGGCGTAGTGATTGGGTCGAAGCAGGGCGGTGACGTCCTGTGGACCATTTTCTATTGCAGATCTTGGCGGCAGTAACAGCATAGTAGAGTGAGAACCTCTACCACCGCAAGCGCAAGGGTTTCCAGGCAATGCGTTATCAGCCTGGAGTTAGTCGATCCTAAGGATTACCTCAACAGAGTAATTCGAAAGGGAAACTGGTTAATATTCCAGTACCTTGCAAGTTGCGTTATTATCTATATGAACCACTTCCGGATAGGGAGAGCATAACCATCGTTGTGTCTAAGCGTTCTAGAGATGGGGAGTGTCGTAATGACGAGAACCATCTCGAGGCGTTAATGGCTCTGCGTTAGCAGAGTTCTCTTGAGTCCAGGGGACCTTGAAAATTTGTGTAGAAAGTGACTTGCAAGTTCGTACCGAGAACCGACACAGGTGCGCTGGCTTAGAAAGCTAAGGTGCTACGGGTATACCGTATGGTGAGGGAATTCGGCAAATTAGTCCTGTAGCTTAGGTATAAGGGATGCCTGCACACTTCATGAGGAATGGGGTGAGCAGGTTGCAATGACAAGGGGGTTTCGACTGTTTAATAAAAACACAGGCGACTGCTAGTCCGAAAGGATTTGTATAGTCGCTGAATCCTGGCCGGTGCGGGTACCTAAAACTTGGGTTCAACCGAGCTAAGGGCCCGTTAACGCCGGGAGTAACTCTGACTCTCTTAAGGTAGCCAAATGCCTTGTCGGGTAAGTTCCGACGCGCATGAATGGAACAACGAGAGCCCCACTGTCCCCACCTACAACCCGGTGAAGCCACATAAGGTGGACGAACAGTCCATCAACTTCCATCGGGGAGAGAAGACCCCGTGGAGTTTTACTGCAGCTTGTGCTTGTAGTATAGTAAAGATTACATAGTGTATTTGGGAGCTATGCCTCATTTTCTTTGGGAAATGAGTGAAGCAACGATGTAACACCAAATTATTTTTGCAGTACTACTTACCCGGTGCAGACCGGGGACATGTGCAGGTAGGCAGTTCGGCTGGGGCGGCACCCCTCTGAAAAGATATCAGAGGGGCCCAAAGTTTAGTTCAAACGGGTCAGAAATCCGTTGAAGAGGGCAAAGCCAAAAACTAGACTGACAGGATTTCCAAACGCACGGAATTCTGAGACGAAAGTCTGGCTTAGCGATCCTTCCTGCGCCCACTATTGGGGCCGGAAGGTGACAGAAAAATTACCCCAGGGATAACAGGCTCGTCGCGGGCGAGAGCTCCTATCGACCCCGCGGTTTGGTACCTCGATGTCGGCTTTTCCTATCCTGGTCCTGCAGCAGGGGCCAAGGGTGAGGCTGCTCGCCTATTAAAAGGGAACATGAGCTGGGTTTAGACCGTCGTGAGACAGGTCGGTCTCTGCCTGATGGAAGCGTCGCTGTCTGAGGGGAAGTTGCTCTTAGTACGAGAGGAACAGAGCATCGTCGCCGCTGGTGTACCGGTTGTCTGATAAGGCAGGCCGGGCAGCTAAGCGATTTAGGTTAAGTGCTGAAAGCATCTAAGCACGAAGCCTATCCCGAGACATGACAGCGTTACGTTAGTTGAAGGTTCGCAGCAGAAGACTGCGTTGATAGAATGGAGGTGTAGATCACAAGCTTCGGCGAGTGGTGAGCCTGCCATTACTAATAGACCAAAACATCGGTACGGCCACAAACATAGAAAGACACATGCATGGCGTTTCATTTTTTGATTCTCCTAGTGTAAACTAGGCATTATCAAATTCAATTTTTAAAAAATTTACACAAGATACATTTTGTTTAAAATTAAAATAAAAAAAGATAGTAGTTACTCGATAATAGATTGTTAAGAAAATTAATTTAAAATTATTAGTCTTAGTCTACTTTTTTCACTTTTGTTGCGGCTGGGCCTTTTTCGGATTCACCAATTTCAAACTCAACTTTATCGCCGTCTCTAATCTGACCATTAACTTCTGTCTTGTGGACAAACAAGTCTTTGTCTTCATTTTCACGTTCGATAAAACCGAAGCCTTTAGTTTGGTTAAACCATTTTACGGTTCCTGTTTCCATCTTGACCTGTTATAATCTACTGTCTATTTATATTTGATTTTTTAAATTAGCTATGACTAATAATATTTACAATAAATTAGGTAAAACTAACTAATTATTATACAAAAAGTTAGGAAAACCTAAAAAAAATACACTTTATTAATCTATGAGTGTATGATAAGTTATGAAAATTAAAAAATTACTGGAAAAGACAAACGACATAGAAGTAATACAAGCTTTGAAATGGAGTTTAGGAAATCAAATTGATTAGATGTAACTTATGTGTCATACCATGCTATCTGGTTACAATGATTATTCACAAGATAAATAATTGTAATTTTGAATCTAGTTCTTTATCTTGATTTTATGCATTAGGATTATTTTTCATAAAATCTCTTAATGCAATTTTTAAGGCAAGAGTTTCAATCTTTTGTGATTTTTGACCTGCTAGAAAGAAATCTGTGGAATCCGAATTTACCAGTATTGAACTTGCGCCATCTTCCATCTCAATTTTTGCGGTTGTACCGTGTTCTAAAATTTCAATCATTTCCATCAAATCTTCGTGTCTCAAGTAAAGAGTTTTTTCTTCATCGTCTGTAAATAACCATGTAATTCTGCATCCTTTTTCTCCTGGTAGGTAAGGTGTTTCTATTTTGAAATCTTCAGTCATAATAATTGATTATTTTATGAGTTGAAAAGTCTATTCAATTTGTTGTACCTAGTCTGTTTATTCTAATCTCCAGACTTTAAAATAGTCGTGAATGAAATAATATGGAATTGGAAATATTACAATTAGCTGAAGAATATTATTACTATACATTTGCTATTGTCTTTGGAATCGGTCTTTTACAAGGTGCAATTCTTGCTCGAGGTATAAGAAGAAAGTTTCCCAAATTAAAAAAATATGCAAAAGGTGTATCAATAATTATTTTAATATTATTTTCAATTAATGCTGCAGGAAATATTTCAAAATTTGCAGAACCATCTAAAGTTGAATTTACTGAGTTTGTAGTTCCTGAAACACCTGAAGCGGCATTTCTTCTACTTATTGATGTACTTGGATTGAATGCAGGAATTATTGCTGTAACTGGAATATTCATTTCTATTACTTTGATACTGTTGTTTAGATTTGCGGAATTGAATAGTATATCACGTTATTTCATTTTTACGATAAGTGTGATTGTTTTTATTATTGCAATGCTAGGTAGATTTACTGACTATGTTCCTAGTACCTTTCAAATAATTTTGTATGTTATGTATCAGCTAGGTATGACTCTTGGAATATTTGCTATAATGCGTAGACGTGAAAAAGATCCTTTGGATGATTTTGGTTAATTTTATTTTTCTAAAAATACTTTGAGACCTGCACATCTGTTACGAATTGTTACTTCTGTAACACCTGATGCTTCTGAAATTTCTTTTTGAGTTTTATTTCCGCCTTCTGTGATACATGCAAGATATAATGCTGCAGCTGCTAATCCTGTTGGGTCTTTTCCTGCAACAACTCCAATTTTCTTTGCTTTTCTTAGAATCTCCACTGCCTTTCTTTTTGTTTTTTCTCCTAATCCTGCAACACTTGCAATTCTTGGAATTCCGTTAATTGGGTCTGCAACTGGGACTTTCAAATCTAATTCTCTAAAAACCAACCTGTAACATCGTGCTACATCTTTTCTTCTAATGTTTATTCCGTCTGCAACGTTATCTAAAGTTCTAGGTGTTTCTGTGTCTCTACATGCAGCATAAACACATGCAGCGACTAATCCTTGAATTGAACGTCCTTTAACTAATTTTTTATCAATTGCTTTTCGGTAAATATACGCCGCTTTTTCAATGACTGCATCGGTTAATGATAATTTATCCTTTAGTTTATCCATTTCACTTAATGCTTGTCTTAAATTTTTATCAACAGATGAATGAGCTTGTGATCTGCTATCCCATGTTCTAATTCTGTCAAATGATTGTTTCATTGCTGATGAAAGTGGTTTTCCTGTTGCATCTTTATTCACTGCCCCGATAACTGTAGATAATCCCATATCGTGCATTGTAATTGATGTTCCAGTTCCAGTTCTACTTTTGTCTACTCCATCGTTTGCAAACGATCTCCATTCTGGTCCACTTGCCTCGCTTCCTTCTGATAAAACGATGCCACATGTTTTACAAACAATCTCTCCTGAATTATCATCAGTGATGAGTGTAGTTTTGTTACAAGAAGGACATCTCTGTTCGTTAGATGATTTCAACTATTCTAATGCCATATTGAAGTTAATATGGCTTCACAACTAATCTTATGGTTAATTGTATGTCTTTATTCATGAAATCATTCTATATTCTTAGTCTAAACAGCGAAACTCTTTATTCACACTTGAAATTAGTTACAACATGACAACATCAAAAAAATCATCTGCAACAAAAAAACCAAAGGTTGTCGGTATTGAAGTTCTTAAAAAAAACGGTGTTGATGTGAATACACTTGTGAAACAACTTATCACAAACGCATCAGTTGAATTTACGGCGTATTACTACTTCACAAATCTTAGAATGCATGCCACTGGAATGGAAGGTGAAGGAATAAAGGGAATTATTGAAGATGCACGCCTTGAAGATCTAAGTCACTTTGAATCATGTATTGAGCGAATATTTCAGTTGGGTGGCAGTTTACCAAACGATGCACAAGCATTTATCAAAATGTCTGGGTGTGAATTTTTACAATTACCAAAAAATCCTACTGACATTAAGGCAATATTAGAAAAATGTCTAAAGGCTGAACAAGGTGCAATAGTAAACTGGGATAAAGTCTGTAAAATGACTCATGGAAAGGATCCTGCAACATATGATATTGCAAAGGATATTCTTATGGAAGAAATTGAACATGAAAGTTGGTTCTTAGAATTATTATATGGACGACCTTCTGGACATATGCGACGAAAATTTTCTGGAGAACGTCCTCACACACAAAAACATTCTAGAGCATTAGGCTAATCGTTTTTCAAAATTATTGAACCTGTGTTAATTTTTTTATCAACATCAAGCATACAATATGCGTATTGTGTATTTTTCATTGATGGAAACATAATGCTATTTGGATCCTCGCTATGTCTTAAACCGATACCGTGACCAAGTTCATGCGTCATGATGTATTGCACTGTGTCAACATGAAAAAGTTGAAAATTTCCGTCACAGCCGTATCCTCCTAATGCAACTTCTACTATTCCTTTTCCAAGATTTGCATGGCCTAGAACTCCTTCTCCCATATCTCTGACAACCCATGTTACCCAAAGATTTGCATTAGCTTTTGTTTTAGTTGTAGCAAAATTTATTTTCACTTTTTTTCCATCATTTGCATTAAATTCCATATCTTCCCACATTTTGAATGAATTCACTAATGTACTCACATGATCTAATGGCAATGCTGCAGGTTGATCATTAACATAAATTTTGTATTCCAAATGGTATACATCATCTCTTAGTACATACTCTGGATTTGGAAATCCTTGATTTCCAATCTCAATTTGTTGATCATAATTCCACTTTACATAATCTCTCATGAATTTTTTAATAACATCATTACTTGGATTTGGAAATTCAATGTATCTCTTATCTTTATTGACTATATTTTCAATTCTGTCTAAATACCTGGAAAATTCCCATTGGTTTCTCTCATGAATTTTTTCCTCCTCCTCTGATAATTCTCGCACCTCTGGCAAATCAACTATTAGTAAATTATTATCAATCAAAAAATTAATTCCCTTCAAAAATTCTTCATCAGGGATCTTATCTGTTGCCCACCATCCTGCAGTATTTTTAATCCATGCTGGAATTGGTTGAACTGATGATCCTGTTATAGTATTATCTGATGATTCAACATTAATGATTTTATTTTCTACAAGAAATTGTAATGACTTCAAAAATTCTTCATCAGGGATCTTATCTGTTGCCCACCATCCTGCAGTATTTTTAATCCATGCTGGAACTGTTTTTGGAATATTCAATGTAAATACTTCTGGTTTTTCAGCTTCATTATACAGATATTTTTTTACATTTTTTGTTGCAAACTCGTAATAATTTTTTACAACATGATTCTCGGGTGACAATTCATGGGCTTGTTCAAAATATTCTAATGCTTGCTTGTATTCTCCATAATTTCCAAAACCCACTCCCAATCCAATCAGTGCTGTAATGTTCTCAGGTTCTTGTTGATTTACCTTGTAAAATTCTAATATTGAAGCCTTATGTCTCTCAAGATTTTCTAATGCAATTGCTTTCATCAGTGATGTTTTTGTATTTGTTGGTACAATTTCTAAAATTTTATCATACAGTTCTATGGCTTCGTGATATTCTCCACTCATAAAATGTTCATTTGCTTTTTTGTATAGATTTGGAACATCTTTTATTCCTTCAGCAAATACGTCGTTAATACTAGGACATAAAAATAACACAAAAACCGCTGATACGATTAATGAATACTCTCCAACTTTTCTCTTTTTCATACAAATTTGTTCTATTTTTCAAAATTAAATGATTCTACAAAATGAACTTTATACTAGATTCAAGATAAAATCACATCGCCTACGAATATTTTCTTTATTTCTTTTCTAGTTTTTAGTTTTAATGCTCCATCGTTATCTATTCCCTGTGATATTCCAGAAATTTTTCCATTTTCTGTATTTATTGTGATCTTTTTACCAATTCCTGCTGCCTTTTTCATCCATTCTCTAATTATTTTAGTTTTTTCTCCATTATCTAATTGTGATAGATTTTTTTCTAATTGTAATAGAAATTCTTTGAGAAGTAATTTTGGAGGTGTTTTATCATCTTTTTTTCGGAGTGAATTAACTCCATAAAAATTTGGAGTCTTTGATAATTTCTTTTCTAATTTTTTTACATCTATATCAAAATTAATCCCAACCCCTAGAATTAGATAATCAATACTGTTTGCTTGAAATGAGGCATCAACTAGAATTCCTGCAACTTTTTTCCCGTTCATTGTAATATCATTTGGCCATTTTACTTGTGTTTCTATTCCTAAAATTGATTTAATTGATTTTGATAACGCAACTGCTGATAGAATTGGAATTAATGTTGAACTTGAGACATCAAATTTTGGATGAATGATTAGTGAGAATGAAATCCCACCTTTTGGTGATGTCCACTTTCTATTCAATCGCCCTCTGCCTGATGTTTGTTTTTCAGCTATAATTATTGCCCCGTTTTCTTTTTCATCCGATGCAATTTGCTGTGCAAAATTTTGTGTTGAATCAATTTCTTCAAAATAATGAACTCTTTTCCCAATTACTTTGGTTTTAAGATTTGTTGTAATTTCCCACGGTAACAGTTTTTCTGTATCCTTCACTAATCTATATCCTAATTTTTGTTTTGACTCGATTTTGTAACCTAGCGTTTTGATTTTTTTAATATGTTTCCAAACTGCTACTCTACTAATTTTTAAAACATCGCTAAGATCTTGACCTGATAGATATTCTGAATCATGTGTTTGAAAAAAAGATAGTACCTTCACTAATCCTACATTATCAAAAGATGTGTATGACATTAGAAGCCTATGTCGATATCAAATCCGCCATCATCTCCTGTGTCGGATCCACTCATATCATCTGTATCATTGCCCGTTGCCCCCATATCCTCTGCTGGAATAAAACTTCCCATACTCGCTCCAATCATACTAAACATCATACTAAACATCATCATATCGATAATTCCAAACATCATCATTGATGGCAAAAATGATTTGTCTTCTTTTAGCTTTTGTTCTAATTCTTGCTTATTTCCTGATTTGTAAGTATTTTCTAATTGATTCCATTTCTCTTGTAAGATTTTTAATTGATATTCAAATTCTCTGTAACCTTCTTCCGTTGGGTTAATTTCAATTTTTGTACCGAGCCAACTCTTTTTTTCATCAACTTTGATGAATCCTGCCTTTTCTAATTTCTGTAAAATTGATTCTAAATCTTTTGGTTCGACATTTGACTCTTGAGAAATTTTATCAAATTTGGATATACCTCTGCTAATAATTCCTAGAACCACTGTCTCTTTATTTTCATCATCCATGATACCTTACCTTACGTTTTCTTTTTAAAATATTGCCTAAAAATGTAGTTGAATTTTATATTATGAAGACATAGCACGTTTGTGAGTGAAACAAAGATTATTCCGATATTTCCTTTAGATTTGGTATTATTTCCTAACCAAGATCTTCCTTTGAGAATTTTTGAACCTAGATACAAGCAGATGATAGATGATTGTATGTTAGGCGAGAAAGAATTTGGAGTTTGTCTAGGACATGATAGTGCAACTCTGTCTAATTGGCAAGCACCATATGATATTGGAACTCTTGCAAAAATAGTTGATTGTAAAGATGTGGATTCTACAAGCGGTCATCTATTTGTAAATGTTAGGGGTCGTAGAAAATTCAGAATTATTCGTTTAATTTCTCCATCACTCAAAAAAACTGATGATTATGATCCTTTCACTATGGAAGGTGCAAAAACAGTAGAAAAACTACATCATAATGATGGCGTTGAAAAGAAAATGTACATTCAGGCTGAAATCGAAATGGTGTCTGAAATAGATGAATCCATTTCTCTAAATGATTGGGAAAATTTAGTAGATTTATGGAAAAATAAAATTAAAAAAACTAATGGTAATCTTGATTTAACATCCCATCAACTAGATCATGTTTTGGAACAATATTATCTAAAAACTGAAACACCTACTATGGAGTATGTCCATTCCCTATGTGCTCTAGCGTCTCAAACTCCATTAGATCTACAACCAATTCTGGAATGTACGAATTTGGAGCAATTACTAGAAAGAACTACCAAACTACTGGAATCTGATATAAACCACGAATAGTTTCAAACCTAAAGTTCATAAACGATGAAAAACTATGAGCTAAAATTCGGAAACACAACATGGAAAAATTTGGAACTTTAGAATTTGTATTGGATCGTTATTCTGGAACTTGGTGCTGGAAAATTTCTGGAAATCGTGCTGTAAATATGGCATCAAAACTAATTCCACGTGGGTGGTATGGTGACAAACCTGACGAAGTCATTGTTTCTGATAATGACGAAAATATTAAAAAATTAAAAATGATTAATGATCGTTACTCATTTGAAATTCTTTCAAATTCTGTATGGAAGAGAAAAATTGCACCATTAATAATCAAAAAAACAAGAGTACCGAAAATTGAGAAATTACAACAGGCTACTCCTAGTAAACAGTTCAAAGGAAATTTACTAGACTTTCAAAGAGAAGGTCTGGATTTCTTAATCAAATCAAGCGGTAATGCACTACTCGCAGATGAAATGGGTCTTGGAAAAACTGTACAAACACTTGCATATCTCTCAAAAGAAAAAAATTCATTTCCGGCATTAATTGTTGCACCACTTGTAACTTTGACAAATTGGCAAAGGGAAATTGAAAAATTTCTAAAGAAAAAAGGTAAAAATGGAAAAGTCATTGATGATGAATCTCCTACTAGTACGATGATTCGAAATGGAAAAAATGCAGATATTGGAGAATATGATTTCTATATCATTAATTATGAATTGCTTTCTAAACGATTACCTGATTTACTAAAACTTGGAATTCGTTCTGTTGTATGTGATGAGGTTCAACATTTAAGATCTAAAACGACACAAAAATATGCTGCTGTAAAGGCGCTTGCAACTGATGAGGGTGTCAAATATAGAGTTGGATTATCTGGAACGCCAATTTACAATCGTGGTTCTGAAATTTGGCCTATTGTTGATATTTTAAAACCTGGTCTTCTTGGAAGTTTCAAAGAGTTTTGTGAATATTTCTGTTATGTAAACGAAAAAGGCAAAGCTATAGTCCTTGAAAATAAACGTGACACATTACGCAATCAATTGACAAAACATGTCATGCTGAGACGAAAAAAATCAGATGTTCTTAAAGAATTAAAAGCTAAGGTGCGATATTCTTCGCCTGTTCAAGCAGATGAAAAATTCTACAAATCTGAATTACAAAAAATTTGGAAAAAACTTGAAGAAGAACAAAAATATGCCGAATCTGCATTTGATAAATCTGCATCTTATCATCGTGCAATAGAAAGTGAACGACAGGCTGCAGGTCTTGCAAAATTGAAACATGTAACTAATTTTGTAAATGATATTATGGAAATTGAAGAAAGTGTTGTAGTATTTTGCCATCACAAAGCAATTCATAATTTATTACATCAAAGCTTGGCAGATTATAATCCGGCATCAATTATTGGTGGTCAAACCGATGTTATCCGTCAACGTGAAATTGATAGATTTCAAAAAGGACAAACAAAACTAATGATTGCAGGTTTGAGAGCAGGAAATGTAGGAATTAATCTTACAAATGCAAAATATGTGATATTTGCAGAATTAGACTGGAGTCCTGCAATTCACCGTCAGGCAGAAGATCGACTACACAGAATTGGTCAGAAAAATACTGTCTTTGCATATTATTTGGTTGGAAAAGGAACACTCGATGAACATGTTGCAGAAATTCTAACCGATAAAGAATTTGAAATTGATTCCATACTGGATAAACAAGGTGAATCCTTTGAAAATAAAGAAAAGGCAAAGATGATTCTTGCTCAAATCCATGATAAACTCGGAGCAAAATTATAACATCAATATTTTTTAATCAAAAATCATTAGAGTAATCATGGATTTTATGTTAGAAGAGGAGATGCTTGATTTGTTAACATATTGTCTACAAAATCCAACATCAGATCAATTGGAATCAAAAAAATCTCGATTCAAAGAGATTGGAAAAGAACTTTTTGATGATGGTGGTGTTGATGCAATGGAGAATTTTTTCTTTGTAGTAGATAATCGCATACAAGCTGAAATTGGAAAATCTCCAAAACCTTTCCGTTCTTTATGGAATGGAATATCTGACGAATGGAGCCATCCCTAGGAAAATTCTTCAAAAAAGATTATTTGATGTTCAGTTATGCTTTGCCAATTCTGAACATCGATATGCCGCATGTTGGGCATGTACCTTTTGTTGCTGGTTTACCGTTTTTCATGGTTACAGCTTGGGTACCATTCATTTCTCTTTTGTCTCTGCATTTTACACAGTAACCTATTACCATGTCCAATAAACTGCTTTCTCTTATTAGCAAAAACCTGTTAAATTTTTTCAACACTTTTGGTTATTTTATGATGTAAATTTCACACCTAAATTCAACAGTTTACATTATATCTAATTCGTTGATTAATTTTATTATGAAAAAAATCTATTTTGTATTATTATTGCCAATCTTGATTTTTCCAATTTCAAATGTATTTGGGGATGAATTAACCCTCAACATTGACAAGACTCTATATGAAAAATCTGATTTTATCTCTGTATGGGGTTACACAAACTTTGATTCTGTTTTCATATCTGTAAGAGATTCTGACGGAAAAAATGTCTGGAATGAAAGTCTCAATCCTGATGATGAAAATAAATTTTCTACTCTTATCATTGCAGGAATTGGTGGATGGCAAAAAAGTGGAAATTATTTGGTGGTAGCTGAATCTGGCGATTCTATATTGTCTACAAAATTTTTTTATGACTCTGGTGCACAAGTGAATCCTCCATCGGCTGTATCTGATTACTATGTTAGTCCTGAAGATCTTTATCTTACATTTGCTGTTGCAATAGTTATCATTTCAGGAATTTTCATTTATCTTGCAAGACATATCATATTAAGAAAGAAAACTAGTTACGATGAAGCAAAATTAGATTCTAAAAAAGATCGTGATTATGAAAAATATCATTCTGAATGGTCTGAAGAAGAGATTTTTGGTTCTCATAAACGAAGTACTGAAGCAAAAGAATTTAGTGAAATGTATAATGATAATTCGTTACCAAATTATTATTTAATTTTAGGATTAACAAACGATTCTTCAGAATCTGAAATTAAAAACCAATATCGAAAACTAGCAAAACAGTACCATCCTGACAGAAACAAGGATTCTTCAGAAGAAAAAATGGCTCAAATTAATAAGGCATATGAAATATTATCTGATAAAAAATTAAAAGCAGAATATGACAAATTTTGTAAATTATTGTGATTCTATAATTGCATCTTTCAATGTCAAATAAAGAATAATTTTAGATTTATTTTGCATGCTATTTTTGAGATTTGTAACAAGTGAAATTTTCTCTCTATTTTCATTTATGGTATGCAATGTTATATCAAGAAAATCTTTGTTAGGTCCAAGCATTGCCTTTGAAAGATATTTTGAAATTGATGTGTCTAAAATTGTAGCTTCTACTTTCCATTCTTTCATTTCTGCAAAATAAACTCCTCCCCTTGTAGTAGGTTCGGTTATTGGGTTATCTGTTTGAAACATTTTGATTTCATCTACTGTAAATGAGTTATTTTCAATTAAAATTTTGAAATTTGAACTAGATTTTTCGACTATTTCTTGTAATTCTTTTTCATCCATAGACTATCTTGTGTAAATTAAAAAATATATGTCAATACAATTGTAATATTGTATGGCAGAATCTATAACAAAAGACCAACTAAAACAAGAACAAGATAAGTTTGTTATTATTGATGTTAGAGAACCAGATGAAATTGCAAATGGAAAAATCGATAACTCTCAGAATATGCCCCTAGGGTTGACTATCCGAAATGCAAAAAAAGGTCAAATTGATGATCTTAAAGACAAGAAAATCTGTGTTTACTGTGCATCTGGCTATCGTGGAAATATTGCGGCTGATGAATTAGTAAAGGCTGGGTTTTCCGCAATCAACCTTGAAGGTGGCTATATGGCATGGACACAATAGTTTGAGTTCTAACACAATCAAAAAAGCAGAAAAACTTGTTGAAAACGGTGGAGTTGTAAAAATTGAAGATGATCTATTTCAAGTTAAATCTTCTAGCGATCCTTCAAAATCTTATTTTGTAACTTCTGATTCTTGTGAATGTCCCGGGTTCAAAAATTTCTATAAATTTCATCATGGAAAAGGATTGAAAGCAAACTGCTCCCATCTAGAAGCAATTCGTATATTTTTAAAAGAAAATAAATAAAAAATGATGTTTCATTGAATCAGATTGTTTATATACACATATTCGGTTGTTATACCAGTGATTAACTCTAAACACACACTGACAATTTTGGCAAGCTTGATGCTAGTCGCAGGTATGCCTTTGGCATTCGCTGATGGACATGCAATGGATGGCTTGACAATTGAAGCAGATGCCGTTGAGGGTTCAACAACAATCACCATCACAGGACACGCTACATCTAGTAACACTCCTGTAACAATCATGGTTCTTGCACCAAACGGAAACGTCGTTTCTATTGATCAACTCAACCCTGATTCTGATGGTTCATTCACTTCAACAATCGGTGTTGGTGGTCCAATGTGGAAACAAGATGGCGAGTATTCAATTACCGCACAACAAGGTTCTGCCTCTATCAACAAATCAACCGTTGTAGTAGAAGTTGCAGATGGCGCAGTTGTTCCAGAATTTGGTACAATCGCATCTCTAGTACTTGTTGTTGCAATTTCTTCAATCGTAGTATTATCTGCAAAAGGCAGACTTAGCTTCACACCAAGAATCTAAACTGTCCACTTTTCTTATTTTCTATTTTTATTTAGGTAGTCTATAAACTTCTTAAGCTCCTTTTCTATTGTAATTGTATAGTGGATGTTGAAAAATTTCAAGATGATGTGTATGCTATAACTGAACTCTTGTCGGAGAATCTGTCACCTGAATTAACTCCTAAACTCAACTTTGTTAGGCAAAATTTAATTGAATATTACAAGAAAAATCTAGTAAAAATTAATCACTCAGTACTTGAATTAATCTGTGCAGCAGAATTAATCTCTCATGGATTCACCGTTGATGTTGAAAAATCTATTTCTGATATTTTGGTATGTGATTTATTTGGGAAAAAAGACGATGAAACTAGTATTATAGAAATTGAGACTGGTTTCACTCCTCCTGAACATGCGTTAGATACTGTGGATTATTATGCTGCAAGAATTGTTAGTAAAATTGCTCGATATAGTAAATACTGTGGGAAATTCTCACTTGCAACTCCCGTGGTGAATATTTTACCAATGTCTGAAATATTTTTACTCCCTCCAAATTTAAGAAATCTCGATGATGTAAAAAAACTCAAAAAATTATGTGACCGTTTTTATAAAAACCCTAAAATAAATTTAGAAGATATTCAAAACGCTCACATTCATTCTGTTTATCTCATAAACACTGACAAAGGGTTTGCTAAAGAACTAGAGCCTGAATTATATCTACAAATGACTAAACTATTGATGAAACAAAGTGAAATTGATCTTTAATTTTAGAAATTTGATCTTTGTTAAGAATAATTTCTCATAAGGTTTAATACACGATTATCTAGGATGATTGCCATATGACTAAGTACAAGTCCACATCTGAAGTTATGAAAATTATCAGTGATAAAGATAAGATCAGAAATTTTGGTGTTATTGCACACGTAGACCACGGTAAAACTACTATGAGTGATAGTCTTTTGGCTCACTCGGGAATTATCTCTCCATCAACAGCTGGAAGTGCTTTGGCAATGGATTCAATGAAGGCAGAACAAGAAAGAGGAATTACAATTGTACAAGCCAACGTCACATTACATTATCAACAGGATAATGATGATTATGTCATTAACATGATTGATACTCCTGGTCACGTCGACTTTTCTGGTCGTGTAATTAGAAGTCTTAGGGCTATTGATGGTGCTGTTGTAGTATGTGATGCTGTAGAGGGCATCATGACTCAAACTGAAACTGTAACTAGAATGTCTCTTGAAGAAAGAGTAAGACCTGTTTTGTATATCAATAAAATTGATCGACTAATCAAAGAACTAAGATTAACACCTGAAAAAATGCAAGAAACACTGGCTAGTGTTGTTGCAAACTTTAATGAATTAATTGATACGTACGCTGAAGATGAATACAAAGAAAAATGGAAAGTATCCATTCAAGATGGTAGTGTAACTTTTGGTTCTGCAAAAGACAAATGGGCTATCAATATAGACATAATGAAGAAAAAAGGTGTCACATTCAAAGATGTAATTGATGCATATTCTGATTCTGGTAAAGTTGAAGATTTAGTGGAAAAAGCACCTCTAGCTGAAGGTGTACTTGGAATGGTTGTAAAACATCATCCTCCACCACACGTCGCACAAAAGTACCGAATCCCAAAAATATGGAAAGGTGATTTAGAATCTGATACTGGTAAGGCACTTCTTGCTTGTGATGATAACGGTCCTACTATTATGATGTGTGTAAATATGACAATTGATCCTGCAGCTGGTCCTGTAGCAATTGGACGATTATTTTCTGGAACGATCAAGGATGGTCAAACGATTAACATTATTGATACAAAACGTGAAGGACGTGTTCAATCTGTAAACTTTTTCATGTCAAATGTACGAGAACAAGTAGGTGAATTGGGAGCAGGAAATATTCCTGCATTACTTGGATTGACTGATGTTCGTGCAGGACAGACTATCTCTACTGTGAAAGATATTCCTGTATTTGAAGCATCAAAATATGTTTCAGAACCTGTTGTACAAATGGCAATTGAACCAAAACATCCAAAAGACTTACCAAAACTTGTAGAAGTCTTACGAAAACTTACGATTGAAGATCCAAATCTTGTAATCAAAATTGATGAAGAAAGTGGTGAAACAATTATGGCTGGAATGGGTGTACTACACCTTGATGTAGCTGTTAATCTAATTAAAGATGCAAAAGTCGAAATTGTAACATCTGAACCACTAATCAATTACAGAGAAACAATCAATGGAGGCTGTGAACCTGTTATGGCAAAATCTCCAAATCGTCACAATAAAATTTTCATGAAAGTTGAACCACTAGAACCTGAAATTGCTGAAATGTGTAGAAACGGCACACTAAGTGAAATGAAAGATAAAAAAGAAACTGCTCAAATATTACGTGAAAAAGGTTGGTCCCCTGATGTGGCAAAGAAGGTAATGAGATTTGATTCTCGTGGTAATGTTATGATTAATGGAACAAAGGGTGTTCAATTTGTAGATGAATCTACTGATTCACTATTGTCTGGATTTGATGAAGTAATGAGTGAAGGTGGTCTTACAAAAGAACAGGTAAGAAACTGTAAATTCACATTTACCCATTTTGTTCCTCATGAAGACACTGCTCATAGAGGGTTGTCTCAAATTGGCCCTGCATCAAGACGTGCATGTCTTGCAGCATTTTTATCTGCAGAACCTGTATTGTTAGAACCGATGCTTGCAATTGAGGTTCGTGTTCCAACTGATCTAATTGGAAACGTTTCATCTGTATTACAAGGAAAACGTGGTAAGGTCTTGGATATGCAACAAAAAGGTGCGACAAGTATCGTGATTGGTGAAGTTCCTGCAGTTGAAACATTTGACATATCTGAAAAAATGCGTGGTCAAACAGCTGGTAAGGCAATGTGGAATACTCACTTCAAAGCATGGACTGCAGTTCCAAAATCAATTGCTGCAACTCTAACTGAAGATATTCGAAAGAGAAAGGGATTAAGTCCAAATCCTCCTGCACCAACTGAATTTATTGACAGAGACTAATGGTCAAAATCGAAACATTTGATGCAAATACATTTTGGAATAAATCTTATGCTCATCAACGCGGAAAATTACTGAAACGGGTTCAAGTTCCTGATGATCAAATCAAACTCTTAGTAAATAAACCCTATTTGGAACTTCCAGCACCACTACGTTATGAAATAGAAACGAGTGGTATTACAAAAGCAGAACTCGGTTAATCTTTTTTCAGTTTTTGTCTTGTAATGACATTAAATGTTTCATTATTTGTTTTCTCTTCATTACTTTTTACAGCTTTAGTTAATTTTGGGTCTGCAAATGATGCTATCTTTGCATCCTTTAGTTTTTTACAAAGATTTCTAATTGTAACGCTGCTGATATTTGCTGCTTTTGATACTTGAGTTTGAGAAACCTTTTCTGAATTTGATATGGCTGCAAGATACACAACTGTTGCAGCCATTGCAACAGGATTTTTACCGCTGGTAATCATCAACTCTTCCGCTTTGATCAAGAATTTTATTGCATCTCGTTTAGTTTTTTCAGATGCACCTACCTCTGTTGTAATTCTTGTAATGAAACTTACTGGGTTGTATGTTTCTAATGTCAAATCTAAATCTCGCACTAGCATTCTGTAAATTCTATGTATGCTTGTTCTTCTTAGATTTGTTGCATCTGCAACATCCTGGATGGTTCTTGGAGTATTTGTGAATCTACATGATGCATATACGCAGGCACTCAAAATGACTGGTATACTTCTGCCTCTTCCAATTTTCTTGGCTAAGGTTTTTCTGTAAATGTATGCTGCTTGTTCAACTGCTGCATCTGTAAGTGATAATTTTGCTTTGAGACCTTCTAAGAGGGTGAAAGCTTTCTGCATATTTCTATGGCCTGGGAGTGCTTTGCTATTCTTATCCCACATTCGTAAACGATAAAATGTTCTTTTCATTTCTCCGCTCAAATTTTTACCTGTTGCATCTTTGTCTGATTGTTGTATTACTGTGGATAAGCCCATGTCGTTGAATGCAAGAGTTGATTTTCGACCTGTTCTGGATTTTGACATGTAATCTTCACCTGTCTGCATAGATTCAGGTCCAAGCTCTGCTTCATTTTGTGATATAACTTCTCCACAAGATGAGCACATTACCTCGCCCGTAGTACTGTCAGAAACTAAGAGAACATCTTTCCCTTTGTTAGTCTTACAAACGTGATTACTAGATTCAGGATCTTTTTTCACTACTCTACTACGTCGGTTTGAATTAATTAGTAATGTCTTCTAGTGTTAATTTTTTTTCTTTAGCACTATTGTTCTTCAGATTTGTTCTGATGATGGAGATTTACCATGATAAATGACATTTCTCTTAAAAACTCGTATTCTCCATTTGACCAAGAATACTTGTTTGCATTGTCCCAAAAATCTTGTCCCGGTTTGGATTCAAAATCTTCAGTTTGCATATTGGTATATTGTATTTTGATCTATAATATCCAAATTGCCTTTTCTGATTGACAAAGTTGGTCAAAAAAATTGATCCCTCTATGACCAAGAATTGATTTTAGACTGAGTTCAGGTCAATCTAATCAACAAAGTATCACATTTACGCACACCTCACTATTGACTTACATGAAAGCAAGATTTGACGGAAAATGTAAAAGCTGTGGCGATGATATCCGAAAAGGTAAGGAAATCGCCAAAAACGCAGATGAGGTTTGGGTTCACAAACACTGTGTTGAAGAATTAGTGGATTTGCCTTAAATCATATATCCACGGTTTTTTTATTTTTAACATGCTGATTAATCCTATAGATTTACTTCTATGGACATTTCGAAGAAATGAAAGTGACGTTGTAAAATTATATGATTCCCTTTCTCCAATTATGGAGGTCTCTACTGGTGGTGATATGCTGAATTTCGGATATTGGGATAATTCTACTCCTCATCCTATTGATGCGCAAAAACGATTATGTCAAATGATTGGTGAAATGGCTGAAATATCTGCCGCAGAGGTAATTGCTGATATTGGAAGTGGAATTTTAGGACCTGCAAAAATTTGGAGTTCTCAATATCCTTCATTACAAATCTCTTCTGTAAACGTAAATTTCTCGCAATTAGCCTCAGTTGATCCTGGTAATAATATATCAAAAATAAATTCTACAGCAAGGATGCTTCCATTTTCCAATTCTTCATTAGATTGTGTAATTGCATTAGAATCTGCCCAACACTTCAAACCTATTGGAGATTTTTTTTCTGAATCGAATCGTGTTTTAAAAGATGATGGTATTCTTGCACTTGCAATCCCTACTGCTATAGATAATTCTAGTTTTAGTAATCTTGGCATATTGAAATTCACTTGGTCATCCGAACATTATTCCCAAAAAAATATTGTCAATGAACTTTCTAAAAATGGATTTAAAATTATAGAATCAAACGATATTGGGAAAAATGTATACTCTCCTCTTGCTGAATATTATATCCACAATCGTTCTGAATTACGGAAAAAAATTCTTTCACGTTATTCTAAATATGTAGAAAAAATACTTTTTGAATCTATGAAAAAAATGCAATCTGCATCTGAAAATGAACTGATCGGCTATTTGATGTTAAAATGTAAAAAATTAGCACTAGACTCACGCTAGTGCATAACTATTAAATATCATAATTCGGTAAACTGTTCATGGGAGCATCATGTAAAGGAATATGCACACAGCACAAAGTAATGAAAGTTCCAAATTCAATGAAATATCAATATGGACTAAAACGTTGCAGTTGGTGTGAAGTATGGCTTGACACTGAACAAATTCGCTGTCCTTGTTGCAAAATGATTTTGAGAACTAAATCTCGAAATAAGAAAAGAGTCATACCTGCCGAACCAACAACAACTGTTGCTGCGTAAAATGAATTCTGAAAATCACAGTAAAGAGATTTCAAAAAATCCGTCGACCAAACCAGTCGTCATAATAGGCGCTGGAGTCGGCGGTTTATCAATTGCAACTCTTTTGGTGAACGACGGACACACTGTTTCTGTTTTTGAAAAATCTGAGCGTGTGGGTGGACGAACTGCCTCCATGAAATTTAAAAACCACATTTTAGATAACGGCTTTCACATAATGCCGTTTTACAAAAAATCGGCAATATATGAAATTCTAAAAGATGTCAAAATACAATCTAGACTTAAACTTGCAATTGTTGATAAAATTGCATTTTATGACAATGGATTCCATACTTACCCAAAAGGAATTGCAGATATCCTGAAAATGTCTTTAATTCCATTCAAGAGCCGAATATCTTTACTGAAAATACTTCTTCCTATGGCATTCACTAGTATGGAAAAAGCAGAAAAATTAGATTCTGTACCTCTAACAAAAGTTACCTCCAAACTTGATTTTCATTCTAAACAATTTTTTGATGCTGTCTGTATGCTTGCATTTGCAGACACCCCTGATCATATCTCTCTTGGTGAATTTGCAAGAACCATAATTCGTGCAAATCCATTCAAAGGGGGAACAAGTGAATTTGCATATCCAGACATGGGTGGATATGATAGAATTAGTGAGGTAATGGCAAATTATGTTAAAGAAAAAAATTCTCAAGTTAATCTGGGATCTTCTATCAAAAAGGTGATTGTCAAAAATAGAAAGGTGACTGGCGTTGAACTATCTACTGGGGAAATAGTCCAAAGTGACTGTGTAATTATCTCATATCCTGCATACCATGCGATTAATCAATTATTTGACTCTGGAGTCTTTGATGATGATTTTATCAAAAAAACAAATCGACTTAATAAAACAACTTCTGTAGTTGAAGTTCATTTTGCATTATCAAAAAGACTGGATGAACGTCAGGTTGTTTTTCCAGTAGGTGAAAACTATGTCTCAAAAGGAATTTTCTTTATTTCGAACATTACTCCATCCGTATCACCTAAAGGAGAACATCTCATCATAGTTGGCACTCCTGTAAAACCTGAAGAAACTGAGAATCCTACACGAATTAAAGAAATTGTTTCAAAAATGAAACAGGAGTTATCTGAAATTTATCCTGACTTTGATGATTCCTTATTATGGGATAGGCCTATGGCTTGGAAACTTGTAGAGGCTGTGGTAAAAGAACCAGGTTTAGTATGGAAAAATAAAATGCCACATTCTGTATCTCATGTAGATGGGTTATTTTTTGTAGGTGATTCTACTATTAGTTATGGTATTGGAACCGACTCTGCAGCACATAGTGCCGTCTTAGCACATCCATTAATAGAAAAACATCTTTCTTCACTTTGAGTGATCTTTTGCATAATTTGCAAATTCATCTAAGACCGTTTTCATACTACTTTCAATCTTACTTTTAGCAAACATTCCCAAAATTTTGAGTCCACCAGATAATACAAAATCAACTTCGATTGTAACCTTTGTCTGTTCTCCAACTTTTTCATATGTTTCATCAAAGACTGTACCTTTTGCTTGTCCATCCAGCATTTTGACAATATGTCTATCTGGTTTTTCTACAACATGCTCTGTAGTAACGTTAACCGTTTTTCCTAGGAATCTCAATGTCTCAAAAATTATTGTTTTATTGCCATTTTTTTCAACTATTTTTAATTCTAGAAAATATTCTGGAAGAATTTTTGTAAACTTTTCATAATCTGTACTGATTGCAAAGAATACGTCTCTATCAATGTCAACTAATTTTGTAAATGAAAATTTTGGCATATCTTTTTTGGTAATTTATTGAATTAAAGTCTAAAGATGGCAATGTTAGGCACTAGTTGACCAATTAGCACTTGCTTATATATTGTAATTGCGTCCAATGTTTAATGAAAGCACTACTCGCGGGAATTGCAGGCGTTTTACTACTGACCTCTATGGTTGGCAGTGTTGATGCTACTAATGTCCCTGATTGGGTAAAAAATAATGCAGGATGGTGGGCAGAAGGCCAAATTGACGACGCTGCATTTGTTTCTGGTGTTCAATACATGATTGAAAATGGAATAATCAATGTTCCATCAACTACCAGAAGTTCAGGTGCCTCTGATACCATTCCGGCTTGGGTAAAGAACAATGCTGGCTGGTGGGCAGACGGTACACTAACTGAAAATGAGTTTGTTAATGCACTTCAATATTTGATAAAGATGGGTATAATGCAAGTTAGCCCAAGCGCTGTAAGTGATGACGGTGCATCAAAATCACAATATCAATCCACCCCTAAAGAAACTACTAAATCACAATCATCTGGCAACGCAGATCTTGATGAAATGTTAGCCAAATGTCAAGGCGGTGAAAACAAAAGAGAAATCCGCGAATGTGAGAAAGTAATCAAAGATGAATACAAATTAAAAACATACCAGAACAGTGGTGAGAAATTCCAACTTGGTAATGTTGCATACTATTATGTAGCAGATTTCAAAGAGGAAACTCGAAAGGGAGTTAAAGAATACAACAACATTGCATACACTGCAACAGGACAACCCCTCCTAAACTTACAAATGATGGTTCAAAACACTGGTTCCTCAAACGAGACACTAATGTGCACTAGCCCATCCATATGTAATTACACTGTATGGGATGGAGGAAAAAAATGGGTAAACTCTGGTTCTGACTTTACATCCGGTAACGTCGTACTAAAACCAGGACAAGCCAAATTTGTCAATATCTTATGGGGACCTGCAATAGGTTATGGTAGTTATGAAAACTTTGAATATGATTCAGGCAAGGATTACTATTTACGAATTGCAGAACCATTTGGTAACTTGGATCTTCCATTGAATCTTATTGTTGTACCATAACATCTCTCTTTTTCTTATGATAAAAAATGTCTGATATAATTTGGGGAACTGTAACAAAAATCATTACAACAAACTCGTTTGAGATGAATGTTTCACATCAAAAGGATACCAATCAGGATAGCTATCAAGACGTAGAACAAATTCAGTTCACTGAAATTGATATTCCAAGTATTCCTGTAGATGAAAACTCTAGAAATATTCCTCAAATTGAAGAAAGTCTCAATAATAAATTTGTAAAATGTGAAATCTCAGGCAGGAATTCTGAGAATAAACTCGTATGCACAGTCTCGCATTCGGGCGCTGGCGGATACTAATGTGGACTCCAGAAATTTTAAATGAAACATCATCGTACGATGATTTGATTACTGGAAAAATTCCTGCTTTAATTATTCCAAAGGTTTTATCAAAATCTGATTGTATTTCTATATCCCGTAAAATTTTGAATATGTCTCAAAGAAATGACTCTTCAACAAAATTTGGTACATCTTTAAGTTCGCACATATATGAAAAGCAAAGATATTTTTCAAAATCAAAAAAATCAAATGAAATTTTAAAAAATTTGTTCTCCGAAAATATTTCACCTTTAACCTTCATGCAACAAAAAATATCAAAATTATTTGGAAAAAAAATATACACTGCAACTGAAAATGGCAATGTTTACTCTGATGCTGTAATCAGAATACATGAGAGTGGAGATTCTGTACACCTTCATCGTGATAACTCTCATTTTGAGATGAGTGAATACAATGTAAGTCGATTCAAAAATCAATTATCTGCAATTCTTTATCTTCAATCTCCTGATGTGGGTGGAGAATTAACAATTTTTCATAAAATGTGGTCTAAAAAAGATGAAATGATGAGAGAGCCAGAATTTGGCTATTCTTCAGATTTGATTAGAGGTGTTTATCAAACAAAAATAAGACCTATCGTTGGAAATATGGTTATTTTAAATCCAAAATTTTATCACCAGATTGAATCTATATCTGGATTAAAATCTCGCATAACGTTGACTTTCTTTTTTGGAGAATCATCAAAAGATTCTTTTAATTCTTGGACCTAACTATTTAACAAATATTTCCATAGTATCAAACTTGTGTTGACTGTTTGCAATTTCAAAAAATATTATGTCTGAGTCTATTTCTACCCATTTTGATTGTCCTTTGAATTTTATATGATCTTGTACGTATACTCCTGATGGTCCTGACACTCTCACTAGTATTTCATCGTCAGTAACTCCCATTACTGAAAATGGAACTTTGATAATCTTTTCATTATTTTCTGCATGAATTTTGATAGGATACTCCTTTTCGTGAAATACAGCTTTACCTTGGAAACTGTCTCCGTTTGCATTAAGATATTTGATTTTTAGTTTGAATGGTAATTTTAGCTCCATGATACCACCCATCAAAACTGTGTATTTAACAAACGTAAAAAAATTCCTTGTTAGCACTAGTATTTGTGACTAGATTTGACTACTATGTAAAATCAACATTCATGCGTTAAATCTTCAAACATTGATAGGTAATCATGCAGAAAATTATCTTTATTGGATTGTTTTGTTTGTTGATGCTTCCTGCATCTGCATTTGGCCATAAATTAATTCCTACAGATGGAACGAATACAGATTATGAATCTGCATTGGAAATTCCAGATCCTGTTATTTCTTGGGCAATGTACGAAGAATTGGAAGGCAACGCATTGTTTTACAAATTTGATGCAGAAAAAGATGACAGACTTTTCAGTAGTATTGTTATTCCAAAGCTAGATAATTTAGAAAAATTCACTCCTTCGCTTGTATTGATAGGACCTTCAACATTTCTTGACCTGGTGGATGAGCTAAAGGTACTAGATACTGACAAAAATTTCAATTATCCTATTCCAGAAGGTTACGATGCATATGTTTTTGATTATAATGGTTCTATACCTTCAACAGAATTCTATGAACCCTTTGGTCAAATCACATATTGGGAACGTCAAGAAATTGATCTTGAGATAGAAGCACCTGGTACATACTACATGGCAGTATTTGATAAAACAGGTTCCTCTGGAAAACTGGCGCTTGCTATAGGATATGTGGAGGATTTCTCTGGAAATGATTTTGTAACCGTATTGCCAAACGCATGGCTTGAATCAAGATATTTCTCTGAAGACTTTACACCTCTTGTAATATTTGTTGGAATTATATCTGGTATATTTGCCCTAATTGGTTTTTCAATATATAGAAAAATTAAACGAAAATAAATATTATCTAGGAAATATTATTCTAATCAGTGGAAAACA
Source organism: Candidatus Nitrosopelagicus sp. (assembly GCA_028343215.1). Taxonomy (GTDB): domain Archaea; phylum Thermoproteota; class Nitrososphaeria; order Nitrososphaerales; family Nitrosopumilaceae; genus Nitrosopelagicus. The sequence continues at coordinate 45,835 of JAOLYB010000003.1, forward strand.
AATTCCAAAAAATGTTGGAACAAGCATCCGATCTTGCTGAAGATCAGGAATATGACGAAGCCATTCTTCTTTATGATAAAGTTCTTCATTCTGATCCAAAAAATATCCCTGCATTATTAGACAAGGCTGCTACATTACAACGAATGGGAAAAAATTCACAATCTTTTCAGACTTATAATTCTGCTTTAAAGGAAGATTCAAAAAATTTGGATGCGTTAATTGGAAAAGGAACATTGCTTCATGCCAAATCTAAATTTTTAGATGCCATAGAGTGTTATGATTCTGCATTAAAAATCAAACCTCGTTTCGCAATGGCGCTTGCATGCAAGGGTATGTCTTTGGGTGAGATGGGTGAGCTCGATTCTGCTCTGGTTTGCTTCAAAAAGGCGCTTACAATTGACAAGGACTATGATTTAGCAAATATGGGCAAACAAAAGGCGTTAGAACTACTAAAATCACAAAAATCTAAAAAATATTAACATCGCCTGGTGCGGGACCTCTCTTCTTATCATGAAATTCAAAATAATCCTTATGCTTTGTTTCCTGATGTTCTCGTAGATTATCATAGTCATCAAATGTATCATGGCACAAAAAGCACTTTGGTTTATCCTCGTCAACTAACGGTAACACCATACTAAATCTTGGTTTGCATTGTTTTATATTTTCACTGTTATCAAGTGAAACATGTTAGAAGAGTTGGTTGGGACTTCAACTGCAATTGAACATGCCATAAATGGTGAAGAACTAACATTTGATGATGGTATGGAGATCCTAAATGATGATAATCTTCATGTCGTTGGTGCCGCAGCTGATATTGTAAGAAAAAAACTTGTAGGAGATACTGTTTCATTTGCTGCCTCATACTACATGAATTATACAAATTTGTGTGCTGCCAGTTGTCAAATGTGTGCATTTTATCGTAAAGGTGATGAAGATGACGCTTACACACTTACTCCTGATCAAATAGAAAAAAGAGTTGCAGCTGCAAAAGATTTGGGTGCAACTGAAGTACACATTGTAGGAGGGTTTCATCCTGATTTACAACTTGACTATTACGAACAAATGATGTCTGCTATAAAACAAAAACATCCTGATATGACCATTAAGGCATTCACTGCAGCAGAAATTTTCTTTCTCTCAAAATTAACAAAAAACTCTGTCACTGAAATTTTATCTAGACTAAAAGATGCAGGTCTTGACTCAATGCCTGGAGGCGGAGCTGAATTATTCCATCCTGATGTTAGAACAAAAATCATTCGAGGAAAGTGTACTGGCCAACAATGGCTTGATACCATCGAAGTTGCACATAATCTTGGAATTAAAAGCAACGTTACAATGCTTTATGGTCATATAGAAAAACCAGAACACATAGTTGATCATCTCATAAAGATTAGAGAGTTACAAAAAAAGACTAATGGATTTATCACTTTGATTCCACTAAAGTTCAGTCTAGATAATACTGAGCTTGAAAAGGAACACAAGGTGGAACATGAATCCTCTTCTATCTATGATCTGAAAATTATTGCATTATCTAGACTAATGCTGGCACAGACACTCAAGAATATTTCTGTATACTGGGTTGCATATGGAACAAAACTCGCTCAAGTTGCATTATCACATGGAGGAAATGATTTGGTGGGAACTGCATTTTCTGAGGAAATTTATCGTGCAGCGGGGAAACCTACCAACTCTTCATTATTGGAATTAGCAAATTTAGCAAAAGAGATTGGTCGTACTCCTATTCAACGAAATACATTCTTTAAAACACTTCAAACCTTCACTTAGTTGCAGGTTTCTTTTCTGTTTTCTTTGCACCGCCTTTTCTTTTTCTGCGTGCCCCAAAACTAATCAAAACTAGTAAAAATCCAATACCAACCAAAATACCTGAAAGTGTTTTAAAATCTTCATTTTCTCTTTCATTAACCATAAACTCGTACTTTTCTTCTTCAGTCATTCCTTCTCTGCCAATTGGTGTCATGTCTGTTAGTATTCCTGAAAGTACCATTCCAACGACAATCATAGATACGCCTCCTGCTAAAATTCTTTTATCTACTAACATAACTTCATTTAGGAAATGTAGATTTAATATATAATTCTGAAAAACACATCATATGTCACAACTCCCCCATTTCACAAGTAAGGTATTTCTGGCTCCAATGGCTGGCGTAAGTGATCCTGCACTACGTATAATGTGTAAAAGGATGGGTGCAGGACTTGTTGTTACAGAATTAACTAGCGTAAATGCGATAGTTGCTAAACATGAACAATTAGAATCTGAATCAAAAAATATTACTGAATTTATTGAATTTTCTGAAAAAGAACGTCCGTTATCTGTTCAATTATTTGGCTCTGATATCATTGCATTAGAAAAGGCTGCAAAAATTGTAGAACCTCACTTTGACATGATTGATTACAATATGGGGTGTCCTGCTCCTCATATTACAAAACAAATGGCAGGTGGTGCATTATTACAAAACTCTGATTTAACTCGCGAAATATTTAGAACCTTAGTAAATACTGTGAAAAAACCCATATCGCTAAAAATGAGAATGGGTGTCACTGAAGAAAATACATCTCTATTCTTAGAAATCTCAAAAATTGCAGAACAAGAAGGAATACAATTAATGACATTACATCCACGAACTGTCTCTCAGGGATACTCTGGGCATTCAGACTGGGATATGATTAAAAAATTAAAACAAAATGTTTCTGTTCCTGTAGTTGGAAATGGTGATATCACCTCTCCTGAAATTGCTAAAAAAGTTCTTGATTATACTGGATGTGATTATTTAATGGTTGGAAGAGGTGCAATGGGCAACCCATTCATTTTTGAGCAGATTAATGATTTTCTTGAAGATGGTACATACAAACAGTATTCCCTTACCGATAGGCTTGAAGCATTTGTCACATACCTAGAATTGACAGAAAAATATAACATTAGATTTGCAAATATCAAGCAACAGGCTATCCGATTTACAAAAGGAACTGTTGGGGGAGGGCAACTTCGGAATAGACTAAGTGCTGCAAAAACTACAGATGATCTTAAAGAACTATTATTGCAGAAAGTGACAGTCTAATTACTTGTAAAGGTCAAACTCTGGACTTCTTTGTTGACTTTTTACTTCTGACATTACTGCTTTAACAACCTCATTGTGATTGTATGTCAAATGTCTCAAGAATTTTGCTGATACATCTGCTCTTGTCTCGTCGTCTGCAAAAAGCATCTCTTCAGATGACAATTCTGTCATCATCTCTTTGCATTCAACACAAGGATCAAAGTCTAGGTAAAGCTTCATGGACAGTTTATGACTCTGCATAATAAATACTAGATGTTGACTTGATAGGCTCAGAACTAGAATTCTTCGTCATCAATGAAAAGTCCAGAGTAATCATATGTTGAATCATTATTTTGGTTTGTTTTCATGTATAGAGTAAGTGAATTTTGAATATAAGCAATATGAACAATTTATCTTTGATTCTTTTTTTTAGAAAATAATTGGTACATATACAAAATCCCACATGGTTTTTCATTGGAATCATTTTATTGATTCTAGGTTCATTCATTATGCTTTTTGATTATCCACAAATCCAATATTTTGATAAGATTGAGCCTGAAATGTATGCGACCTTGGAATCTGAACAAAAAGAAATTCACAATAGATTGAAAATTGAATTCTCAATTGGAATTGTTATTCTCTTGGCAGGTATGGCATTGTTTGTTACCTCGTTTTTTAGAAATTCTAAAAAATAATTAAAGTGGTTTTGAAATTTTTAACTCAAACTCAGGAACAAGTCCCTTTTCTTTTGCCATCTTAAACATCAATTTTACAGCCTTTTCTCCTGGTTCTCCCATATCTACAGTTACCTCATTAACATACATGAGTACAAATTTTTCAATCAATTCTCTTGATTTTCCTCTACTGTATTTCATTGCATAATCAATTCCATCTTTTATGTTATTTCTTGCAAATTTGATGGATTCTTGTAAATACAAGTCAAATTTGTTAATTAATTCTGGACCAAGTTCTTCATTCATCACATTAACTCCTAATGGAACTGGCAATCCTCCGGATTCTTTATCCCACCATTCCCCTACATCTAGAATTTTTTGTATCCCCTCTTCTTTAAATGATAATTGTGTTTCATGAATTACCAATCCAACATCAACCTTGCCACTTCTCACAGCTTCTGGAATATCACTAAAGTTCATTTCGACATAATCAAATTTACCAATCATTAATTGTAACAACAAATATGCCGAAGTCATCTCTCCTGGAATGGCAATCTTTGATTTTTTTATCTCTTCAATTGTCATAGGTTTTGTTGCAGTAACAATTGGTCCATAGTTAATTCCAAAACTTCCACCGCTTCTTAACATAACATAATTTGGAATGTGCGCACATGCATGAACTGAAACTGCGGTAACATCTAATTCTGGATTCTTTGCTTTTCTATTCAATTTTTCAATATCTTCTATAACATGAGTGACGTTAAAGTCATCTGATTTTACTTTACCCGTAAACATTGCATAAAACATGAATGCGTCATCTGAATCTGGTGTATGTCCTACAGAAATATCCACAATTTTGAAGGATCTTTGTCGTAATAATAACCAAAGTTTTCTTGATATATAATAAATAACATGTAGTTGTATAGTTATTTATGATCTGCTCTAGCTGTGAGAATCATAGACACTTTGAGTGTATTGATTGCCAAAATAATCACACCACTGAGCTTTGTAGCTGTGATTGCCATTTAACAGAGCATGAACATGACGATTAGTATAATTAGTTCAAAAAAATAATTTTCTACTATGGAAGACGATCCTCATTCTGATGAAGAAATTTTAGAAATTTTAAAGATGAAAAAAATTGCAGTTGTAGGGATGTCAAAAAATCCCGATAAGGCTGCACATTATGTACCAAAATATCTACATGAAAATGGATATGACATCACTCCTGTAAATCCAAATGCAGATGTTATACTGAAAAAACAGTGCTATGATGTGATTACTGATGTGCCTGATGATGTTGACATTGTAGATGTATTTCGACCATCAGATCAGGTAATGCCAATAATAAAAGAAGCAATAAAGAAAAAACCCAAAGTCATTTGGCTTCAAGAGGGAATTCATAATGAAGAAGCAGAAAAACTAGCGAAAGATGCTGGAATTGATGTTGTTTACAATAGATGCATGTTGGCAGAACATAGTCGGTTATCATAATGTCTGATAATTCATTTCAAGCATTTTATGACGAGCTACAACTTTTAGTAGAAAAATTTGAGAAAAAACAGACTCAGATAAAGATGGAATCAAATCTCGAATATGACTCTGTAAAAATTTTTGGTGAAAAAATGGATTCTGTCACAAGAGCAAAACTTGGGGTAGATGATGCGGCAGAATTGGCATACACAACTGCAGAGCATCATCCATACTGGGCCGTTTTGTACAATTGTACTGAAATCACAAAAACAATGCTTGAAAAATGGCATGATGAAATCACTCCTGAAGAATTAGACGAGATTAAATGGAATCTAAAAGAAATTCAAAATTCAATATCAAATATAGAAAACAAACTCAAAAAATAATCAGATAAATACAATAAAATGGAAAATAATTCATGGTGATAAAGATTGGAATTATAGGTAAAACAAATACTGGTAAAACCACCTTCTTCAATTCTGCAACATTAGCATCTACTGAAATTTCCACATATCCATTTACAACAAAAAAACCACAAACAGGAACTGGTCAGGCAATTACTTTGTGTGTTCATATGGAGTTTAATGTTCAAGATGAACCAAACAATTCAAAATGTGTTGACGGATGGCGTTACATTCCTATCGAATTAATTGATTTACCTGGATTAATCAAAGATGCGTGGAAAGGGAAGGGATTGGGAAACCAATTTCTTTCTATTGCTGCACAATCTGATGCATTGTTACATGTTGTTGATTGCTCTGGAAGTATAGATGCAACAGGAAAAATAACCGAACCTGGTTCTGGTGATCCTGTATCTGACTTTGCTGACATTGAAGAAGAGTTGGTAATGTGGTATCAAAAAATTCTGGAAGGAAATAGAGATAAACTTTCTAAAAATATTCGTGATGGTACAGACCAAGTTGATGCATTAACTGAGCTATACCAAGGAATTGGTGTTAAAAAATCACATGTAATTCAGGCACTAAAAACTACCAATTTAGAAGAAATTGCTTTTGATGACTTTGATATGGGTCAAACAAAAGAATTTGCAAAAATCTTACGTAAAATTTCAAAACCTACTCTCATAGTTGCAAACAAAATTGATGTTCCTGGTGCTGACAAAAACTTTAATCGTCTTCGTGAACGATATAATGAAGTCATCACTGTCCCTGCAAGTGCTGATAGTGAGTTAACTCTAAGACGTGCAGAACAGCAAGATTTGATAAAATATTCTCCAGGATCTGAGCAGTTTGATATTGTTAAACCTGAAGAATTAAACGATAAACAAACAAACGCACTTAATTTCATCAAACAAGATATCATGGGTGAATATATGCGAACTGGAGTTCAATTTGCAATAAATGTCACCGTCTTCAAATTATTAAAAATGAATGCAGTTTACCCAGTCGCTGATGAGAATAAACTTTCTGATAAAAAAGGACACATACTTCCTGATTTGATTTTACTCAAAGATGGAGCAACCGTAAAAGACTTGGCAAATGAAATTCACACCGGATTATCAAAGGGATTATTACATGCAAAAGATTTGAGGTACAATCTTAGATTGCCAACCCACTATCAGTTGCGAGATAGAGATGTTATTTCACTAGTAAGCGCAACAAAGAAAGCCTCTGGATAAAATTAGTGGTTATCAATGGAGTCTGTAAATTTTGTAATCTTAGGTGACCAATCAATTGCAACTGATTTTGGCAAAAAAGGTACGTCTACTGATCTAACATTATTTGATAGAAAAGAAGCGGAAAAAATTTACACATTTGTAACTCCAAATGGATTTCCCGAAAAAATCCAACCTCTATTTCAGGCAATTGCGTTAGCAGAATACGTAATCTTTCATGTAAATACGTTGGATAAATTTACGGGTGAACAAATTCTTGCATTAGATGCGCTTGGAAAAAAAGATGGAATTTTATCTCATTCATATGATGTTGATGAGGCTAGATTAGATTTAATGATAAAGGGAACTGTAATTGAAGGATACACGAAAGTTGAACAGGATAAAATTAAAGAAGAATTAGCAAACTTTACTGTTGCAAAAAAAGATGGAAGTACCAGTATTGTAATTGATCATACATTTGATGTCAAAGGTGTGGGAACCGTTGCATTAGGAAAGGTTCTGTCTGGAAAAATTACTCAATATGATAAGATTCAGCACTATCCCTCTGAAATTGAAGCGATGGTAAAATCAATTCAGATGCATGACGATGATGTCAAAGAATCCATTTCTCCTGCTAGAGTTGGATTATCTCTTAAAAATATCAAACATGATGAGATAACTCGTGGTGATGTCTTATCAAATGATACTTCAATCAAAACAGTAACTGAAATTACTATAGACTATAAACAAAATCAGTTCTTCAAATCAACTTTGGCAGAAAATCAAATGTGTCTTGTAAGTGTAGGTCTTCAGATAAAGGCTGCAAAATTTGCATCCGTATCTCCTATGAAACTAACATTTGAAAAACCGGTTATTGTAATGCCTGGTGATGTATGTGTACTACTAAAACCTGAATCGAACACTGTTCGCATAATTGGAAGCGGTGTACCGCAATGAAACCTGCAAGAGCATGTCCAATATGTCCTGAATGTGGTTCTAAAAAATTTGAAAGACTAGAAGATAACGGAGTAAAGCTCCAATGTGCAAGTTGTAAAAAAATAATTACTTTATAATTATCTAGAAAGACATTCTGACAAATCCTCATGAAATTTACTTGCCTGATAATCGTTTAGACTATCATCTCTATCTTCTAATGCAAATTTCTCCATTTCACTACATGTCCATCCTTCCCATATTCGAGGATTTGTAACGTTTTTCTCATACATGTTAATTCCTATAATGCTGAGAGGAACTACAATTGCAAATATTGCAATTATTAGTAACTTTACAAATTTTGGATTATCTGTAATCATGAACTTGATTATTGCATAGATTATATAGAATTGACTTTGAATTTTAGTATGGCAAAGACATGGAAAGACGCAGACATTAGTCTTGACCCTATCAAAGACCAAACTGTCGCAGTAATTGGATACGGTATCCAAGGTGATGCACAGGCAAACAACATGAAAGACTCAGGCCTCAAAGTTATTGTTGGTCTAAAAGAGGGCAGTCCAACATGGCAAAAAGCAAAAGATGATGGTCATGAAGTCATGTCAGTAGCTGATGCCACAAAAAAAGCAGACATTGTTCATATTTTAATTCCTGATATGGTTCAAGCAAAAGTGTACAAAGAAGAGATTGGTCCAAACCTATCTGATGGAAAAGCATTATCATTTTCACATGCAGCAGCAATTTACTGGAAATGGATTGACGCACCAGAAAACGTTGATCTAATCATGGTTGCACCAAAAGGTCCTGGCTCTAAAGTTAGAGAGACATATCTACAAAATTTTGGAACTCCATCAATTGTTGCAGTTGAACAAGATAAAACAGGAAAAGCATGGGATAGAACATTAGGAATTGCAAAAGCAATTGGTAGTGCACGTGCAGGATTAATACAAACAACATTCAAAGAAGAAGTAGAAACTGATTGGTTCGGAGAACAAGCCGATTTATGTGGAGGTTCAGCTTCAATGGTAGTTAATGCATTTGAAACTCTAGTAGAAGCAGGTTATCAACCAGAAATTGCATACTTTGAGGTATTACACGAATTAAAATTAATTGTAGACATGATTCAAAGATATGGAATTAATGGAATGTGGAGACGTGTTTCAGAGACTGCAAGATACGGTGGATTAACAAGAGGTCCAATGGTAATGACACCTGATACAAAAGCAAACATGAAAAAAGTTCTAACAATGATTCAAGACGGAACATTCAACAAAGAATGGATTGATAATTATCAAAACGAAGGAAAGGCTGCATTTGATAAATACATGAAAGACTTGGATGGTCATCAAATCGAAACTGTAGGAAAACAGATGAGAAAGATGATGTGGCCTGATTCTACTGAATAAACTTATAATTTTCTTAGTTTAGAAACGCCTTTTGTAATGTGTTCAATTATCAAATCTAGTGATGTTCCTGGACCAAAGTTTCCTGTAACTCCTGATTTTTCTAATGCTTTTTTATCTTCTTCAGGTATTACTCCTCCTCCGACAACAAGCACATCGTTGATCTTTTTCTTTTTTAATTCTTTTACAACTCTTGGAAATAATGTTCCGTGAGCCCCATTAAGCAAACTTAAGGCAACCGCGTCTGCATCTTCATCTTCTACAATTTGGGCAATTCTGTCTGGTGTTGCAAATAATCCTGAATATATTACCTCCATTCCTGCATCTCTGAATGCTCTACATAGGATTAGGGCGCCTCTATCATGACCGTCTAGACCTAATTTAGCAACTAGAATTTTGACGCGTCGTGATTGTACCTTTTGCTTCATGATTTAATTCTTAAAATTTGGCTTTAAAATCTTTCTTTACATCTAAGATTTTTAATCAAGGGATGAGACGGTTTTGTATGGCAATGCTTCCAGATTTAAAAAAAGCGAAGAGAGGTGCAATTGCAAAGGCTATATCCATAATGGAAAATGACCCAAAAGAGGCACGTCAATTAATCAAAAAAATCTACAAAACATCTGGCAAGGCAATTGTTATTGGAATCACAGGTCCTGCAGGCGCTGGAAAATCATCTCTCATAAACAAATTATCGATGGAGATGAAAAAATTAAAACTAAAACCGGCTGTATTGGCAGTAGACCCTACTAGCCATGTTACAGGTGGTGCTATCTTAGGTGACCGTGTTAGAATGTCAGAATCAACAGATACTGGAACCTATATTCGAAGTATTGCATCTCGTGGTGCAACTGGAGCCATTGCGCACTCAGTTCGGAATAGTTTACGTGTACTAGAATATGCCGGATTCAATCCAATAATAATTGAAAGTGTTGGAGCGGGACAAACAGAAGTTGACATTTCAAAAATTGCAGATATTACCGTTGTCACATTTAATCCACATACTGGAGATAGCATTCAAACCATAAAAGCAGGAATTACAGAAATTGGTGATATCTATTTGGTAAACAAGAGTGACTTGGATGGCGCAACACAACTATTTCAGGCATTACAAGATTTTATTGGAACTGCAGAAGAAGAAGCAGTAATCCTCAAAACATCTGTAAAGAAAAATAAGGGAATCAAAGAGTTAGCCTCAAAGTTAAAGGAATTAATGAAACAAAAAATAAAGGATAAAAAGAGTTCTGAGAAAACTCGCCTAAAATCTGAATTAGAAGATATTATTTTAAATAACGTCAGACAGGAAATTTCAATAATGATTGGTAAAAACAAGTCATTTTCTTCATATTTGAAAAAGGTACAAGAAAAAAAAATGGATCCGTTTGAGGCAGCAGACAAGCTGACAAAAAATTTCATAAAGTGATAAAATATGGCAGCGAAAAAGAAAACAAAATTAGCAGAAAAACAATACGTTACCGATTCTAGTATTCCAATTAAGCCATTTTATGTAAAATCCACTAAAAAGAAAACAAAAGAAGTTCCTGGAAAATTCCCGTACACACGTGGTATTCATCAAGGAATGTATCGAGATAGATTTTGGACTATGCGTCAGTATGCTGGATTCGGCGATGCTGCACAAAGTAACAAGAGATACAAGTTCATGTTGGATAAGGGGCAAACTGGAATATCCATGGCATTTGATTTACCTACACAAATTGGTCATGACCCTGATGCACCACAAGCCGAAGGTGAGGTAGGAAAGGTAGGTGTATCAATTTCATCTCTAAAAGATATGCAGACCGTTTTCAACGGAATTGAATTAGGTAAAGTTTCAACATCGATGACGATTAATGCAACCGCATCCACATTACTTGCATACTATATTGCCGTAGGACAATCTCAAGGATTCTCAAGTAAACAATTACGAGGAACCACACAAAACGACATACTCAAGGAATACATTGCAAGAAATACGTACATCTATCCTCCTGAACCATCGATGCGTATAATCGGTGATATGATTGGTTATTGTGCAACCGAGGTTCCACAATGGTATCCTGTTTCCATATCTGGTTATCACATAAGAGAAGCAGGATCAAATGCTGTACAAGAAATTGCATTTACTATTGCAAATGCCATAGAATACATTGAAACATGTATCGCACAGGGATTAAAAATTGATGAGTTTGCTCCAAGATTATCATTTTTCTTTTGTTGTACTATTGAGTTCTTTGAAGAAATAGCAAAGTTCAGAGTTGCAAGAAAAGTATATGCAAAAATCTTAAAAGAAAGATTCCATGCTAAAAATGAAAAATCATTACAATTAAAATTCCATACTCAAACTAGTGGTGAATCACTTACCGCACAACAACCTGATAACAACATTGTTCGTGTTGCAATGCAAACAATGGCTGCAGTATTGGGGGGAACTCAATCACTTCATACTAATTCGAGAGATGAAGCATTGGCTTTACCAACTGAAGAATCTGCAAAAATTGCATTAAGAACACAACAAATTGTTGCATCTGAATCAGGTATTACAAAAACAGTAGACCCAATGGCTGGCTCACATTATCTAGAAGAATTGTGTGATGAGATTGAAGAACAGACATGGGCATATCTCAAAAGAATTGATAAAATGGGTGGCTCACTCAAAGCAATAGAAAAAGGATTCTTCCAAGCAGAGATTAGACAAAATGCTTATCGTATCAAAAAAGAGGTTGATGATTCTTCACGAGTTTTAGTCGGCGTCAACAAATTTGTAGATGAGGTTGAGGCAAAACAAAAACTGCTACGAATTGATGATTCCCTTGGTGCAAAACAAGAAAAGGCAATCAAGGCATTACGAAAATCTAGAGATAACAAAAAAACTAATACTGCATTATCAAAATTACAGGCAGCGGCAGAGACTGATAAGAATATCATGCCATTCATACTTGATTCTGTTAAAACATATGCTACAACCGGAGAAATCAGTAACACGTTACGGGAAGTATTTGGTGAATATAGACCAAAGGAGATATTTTAGATGAAAATTGATCACATCGCAATTGCGGTAAACAATGTAGAGGAGTCAGCTAAGGTCTATCAAAAAGCACTTGGTATTGATGAAATAGAATTTGAAACAGTGGAATCTGAAGGAGTAAAGGTTGCAATAATTTCTATGGAAAATGGAAGAATTGAGTTGATGCAACCAACCAAAGATGATAGTCCAATTAAAAAATTTCTTGATAAAAAAGGTCCAGGTCTACACCACATGGCATTAGAAACTGATAACATTGAAGGTGAGGTAGAAAGAATGGAAGGTTGTGGAGTACAATTTTTGGGAAAGGTTCGCCCTGGCTCTGCTGGAACTAAAGTCACATTCATTCACCCAAAATCCTTAGAGGGGGTACTGGCTGAATTATGTTCTCATCCTGAAAAATAAATTAAAAAATGGAATTGATATAGAAAATGGATACTTTTGATGCAATTAAAACAAGACGTGCAATAAAAAAATTCGATAACACCTACAAAATGAGTCCTGAACAGGTAAAATCATTGATGGAGTTAACAATACTTTCTCCTACCAGCTACAATCAACAAAACTGGCGATTTGTCACCATAACCGATCAAGCAGTAAAAGAAAAAATTCATGTCGCTGCTCGAAATCAAGCTCAACCGCTAGATGGGTCACTTGTCATCTTACTATGTGGAAATATGGATGCATGGAAAGACGATCCTATGAGATATTGGAAGAATCATCCTCTTGAAAAACAAGAACATGTTCGAGATGCAATGCACAAAAAATATTCTGAAAGTCCTCAAAATAGAAGAGATGAGGCAATGCGTTCTTGTGGATTTGCAGCACAAACCATAATGCTTGCTGCAAAACAAATGGGTCTTGATTCTTGCCCTATGGTTGGTTTTGAATATGATGAGATAGCAAAAATCATCAATCTTCCTGATGAACACATAATTGTGATGATGATTGTTGTCGGAAAGGCTGCTTCCCCTGCAGCAGAACGTGGTGGACAATTATCATTAGATAAAGTAGTCTTTGAAAACAAATTCAATTAATTTTCAATAAATTCGAACACCCTGAATTGTTAAATTGGTCATTTTTTTACAATTATTATGAATGACAAACAGGTAATGGGAGTCGTAGTTGTATTAATCAGCATCATTGGTCTCTTTCTAGGTGTAACCAACTTTTTAGGTTAATTCACAAATCGTTAAATCCCCCAAATCACCAAAAAAGTCACTTGAATCTATTTTTAATTATATTATTTGTCATGGTAGTTACAATTGTACCTAGTGTTGCTTTTGCTGAGACTGTAATGGATAAGGACGTATTCGCTCCTGGTGCTCAATTTGATTCAAAACCTCTAGATGAGGCACAACAGGAAGATCAAGATTTAGCTGATATTTGGACGTACGCTATAATTATTGTAATCGGTATAATTATTGCAAGAATTGTACTTCAGGTAGTTAAGAAAAGAATGTCACGATCTACCTAGACTGTTAAAGCAATCTGCACACAGGTCATCCCGTGTAGTCATTCCTCGAGGTAGTTTGAAATTAAATTTCCTAACATCTGATACTGCAAATTTTTGCATCAATCCTTTTAGCTCCTTTTTACATTTGTAGCAAAGATGTTTTCCTTCCAAAAGGAATCTCAAATTTAGTCTACTCAGAGTTGGCAAATCTGTAACTCCAAAAAATACCATCATGTTCACCATGAATGGATTATCTACAATTATTTGATCAAGTTGGTCTCTTTCGCCTGCTATTGCTAAATCAATCATTTCTTTCCATTTAACTCGTAACATTTCTAGATACTCTTGAATTCTTTCTTCTCCTTTGTCTGTTAAGTTGATAATTAATTTTTTCTGCCCTAATAATCCGGTTCCAGTTGTTGATGAGATTAATTGACTGTTATCCAAAATATCTAAAATTTTTACCAGTTCGTCCTTTTTCAAATGAACTCCATTTTTTATCCCACCAAATGTTGTGAGACCTTTTTTCACAGCACCCATTACCTTCAAATCGGTTGTATCTAATTCCACATTAAAATAAAATTATACTATCTTAAAAACTGAGATGTGAATTCTGTGGCATCTATCAGTTTGCCAATTATCGAACCTACCAAAATTGTTAATCCGATAGACATCCATAATGTTGGTTGAATGTCGTATGGTTTTGTTGCTTTTTCGAAGCGAGACACACCTGAAATTAGTTATATACTAAATTTAACCAAAATGCCTTTTTTTTCATAGTGGATATTATTCTAAGATCTTAGAAAAACAACAAGTCTAAGTAGTTCATGTTAGCACTATTCCACCATGGAACATTTTGATTCTAGTATTATTGAGCCAATTGAGATGCGTATGATTAAGCATTCTCCATTTGAGGTTAGGCATAAAATTGACAAAAATGACCCTGAATTCCGCTCACTTGTAAAAAGTATCACAGAACATGGTTTGTTACAGCCAATATTGGTTAGACCTGTTGCATTAGGATTTGAAATTGTTGCTGGCTATCGAAGATTTGAGGCATGCCGTTCTTTGAGATGGCGCCACATTCAGTCAAAAATCAGAGAATTAAGTGATAAACAAACCTATGAGATACAATTAACCGAGAATATTCAGCGTAAATCACTTAATGCACTTGAAGAGGCAGAAGCATTCAAAAAATATGTTGATGATTTTGGATGGGGCGGTGTATCTGAACTAGCAAGTAAAATTGAAAAAAGTGAAGAATATGTATCGCATAGAATTCAACTTTTGAAATTACCATCTGAGGCAAAAAAGCAGTTAATCCAAAATGCCCTTTCGGTCAGCCAAAGTCTCGAATTACTAGGCGTTCCATCTGAAGAACAAGCTGAAATGGCTCAGAGAATTTATGATGATCACTTGACAGTAAAACAGATTCGTTCAATAAAGAAATCAAAAGTAAAAAAAGATGACGATCCTCGGACAACCAAAGCTGAACAATCCCATAGAATTACCAAAAAAACAAAACTTGGTCTAAAAATGGCTCTATCACGAATTGATTCTGTAGCAAATGAAGCTCAAACTATTTCTGACCCAAAGGTTAGACGTGAAGTAGTTACATACATGATGGATTTACGTTACAAATTACATGAATTGTTGGATGAAACAATTCATTTTGAAAGGGTCACTTTAAAGAAAACTCTAAAATTGTGATTATAGGAATGGTGGCATCCATTCTTTAAGAAATTCTTTGTGTTCCTTTTCTGTATATGATAGGGCGTGTAACGATACCTCTTTTGTTGGTGCAAAATCATAAACCTGGTATGTCTGAATAATATCTCCAAACAAATTTCTGAAAATATCGGTTTCTTCATCTGCAATTTCTACCGACGGGAATGATCTAATTGTAATCCAATCTAATCCTCCTTTTGTACTTCCTGAAAAAATTACAAATGGAGCATCTTTTAGATATTTTTTCAAACTTTCTGTTCTTTTACGAAGTGATTGAGACACTTTGAATGTGATTAGGGTAGTTCTGATTATTCGCTTTGGTAGTTTTTTTGGGTCTATTGTAATCGAATATCCTGTGATCACTCCTTCTTGAGATAGTTTTGAAATTCTTGATTCAATTTCCTCGGGGGCTACGTCGTGCCCAAAACCTCTTAAAAAATCCCAAATTTCTGCGGAATCTTGTCTAGAGTCTTTTGATAAGGCTGAAATTATTAATTCATCAATCTCGTCTGTCATTAATCATACATGCTCGTCAGAATATGTAAGGGTTTCAATAACTCACGCCTAAATTAGCACTATGAGTTTAAATAATTATTATTTTATGTTTAGTGATTGTCCTATATTCTTGATGAAAGTATTGGTTATCTAATTTTAATTGGTGTTGGAATTTTACTGGCATCTGTTGTATTGATTTTGGTTAAAGCTGAAACAAAATGGCTTGGAACCAAGAAAACTTTTGAATGGTTTTCGACTGCAGGTAGAACTGTAAAAACAGGATTAATCGTTACCTCTGTTGTATCTGCATGGACTTGGGCTGCAACTCTTCTTCAATCATCTACTGTGGCATATCAATACGGGATAAGTGGTCCTTTTTGGTATGCAGCTGGTGCATCAATCCAGGTTGTATTATTTGCCATATTGGCAATTGAATTAAAACGAAAATCTCCTATGTCTCACACTTTTCCTGAAATGATAAATTCAAGATTTGGTAAATCCTCACATAAGGTATTTCTTAGTTTTGCATTTCTTACAAATATCATAGTAACTGCAATGTTGGTTTTGGGTGGTGCGGCTGTTGTAAATGCACTAACTGGAATTAATGTCTACATTGCTGCATTTTTGATTCCTGTAGGTGTAATTGCGTATACTTTGTTTGGTGGTCTAAAAGCAACATTTCTTGCAGAATATTTCAATACTGCATTCATCTTTGTGGTCGTTTTGATTTTCACATCTGCAATATATTTTGTCAATCCTGATATTGGTGGAATCTCTGGAATGTTTGAAAAATTATCTAACGCTGCTGCAATGTATCCTGTTGAAGGAAATGCAGCTGGTTCATTTTTAACACTTGCTTCTGTTGGGGCATTAATTTTTGGAGTTATCAATATTGTGGGAAACTTTGGAACTGTTTTTGTTGATCAATCCTATTGGCAACGTGCAATTGCATCTCGTCCTCGTTCTGTAGTTCCTGGATTTTTAGTAGGGGGATTAGCGTGGTTTGCCATTCCTTTTGCACTTGCAACAACTTTGGGATTAGCTGCAGTTGCGGTGAATCTTGAATTAACTCCTCTTGAAATTAGCTCTGGATTGGTTGCTCCATTGGCAGCTGCACATCTTTTAGGCGACATCGGCGCAATTCTAATGCTTACTGTTTTATTCACTGCTGTAACTGCTGCAGGTTCTGCACAATTAATCTCTGTATCCTCTCTTGTAACTTATGATGTATTTCGAACATACATCAAACCTTCATCCACCGGAAGGCAATTAATGAGAATTTCGAGATATGCTATACTTGGATTTGGACTTGGAATGGGTGCTTTGGCATCCATGTTATTCCAGTTTGGAGTAAGCTTGCAATACGTCTATCTTGCAATGGGCGTTTTGATAGGTTCTGCAGTTGCACCAATTTCACTTGCAATTTTATGGAAAGACACCAATAGATATGCTGCAACAATCGCTTCGATAATCGGTCTTGGATGTGGAGTTACAGTTTGGCTTGGATATGCATATGCAACCTCTGGAGAAATTTCTCTTGCATCTACTTCTAACATGTTTGCATTATTGGCAGGAAATCTTGCATCAATTTTGACCAGTCTTGTTATCACTGTAATCGGAAGTTTATTCCGACCTGAGAACTTTAATTTCTCTAAACTAAAACATGAAATTTTTGTAGTTGATGAGCAAATTAGAAAACGCCTAGAAAAAGAAACAAATGAAGAATCACTCAAAAATGCATCTAAATTTAGTATGAGGTATGGTTTGACTCTAACTTTGATTCTTGTCGTAGTATGGCCAATTCCATTATTTTTATCAAATTATGTTTTTACTGAAACTGTTTACCATGTTTGGATATGGGTTGCCATATTGTGGGCTGCAACTGCTGGGTCTTTAGTTTGGGCTTTACCTATAATACAATCAAGATCTGGAATTGCCCATGTTTTGAAAAATATAGTCATTTCTTCAAAACCTAAAAAATCTGACAAATATGGTCATGATCTTTCTGGAAATGAAATTGCCCAAAAAATTCTTGTTGCTGTAGATGGCTCTGTCTCATCCATGCGGTCATTGAATTATGTAAATTATGTAATGAAGGAATCTTCTAACATCAAAGTTTACCTTGCACATATCATAGAGTGGACTGATGATGACGAATCCATGGATGAAGAAATGACATTAAAGATGGAACAAGATGGACGAAAAATGCTTTTGGGAATTTTACTTCCAAGCAAGTTGAAAAACTATGAAAGAATTGTCAAGCTAGGTGATCCTGCAAAAAAGATTTCCGAACTTGCAACTTCACTAAATGTTGATACAATTGTAATGGGTCGTAAGGGTCTAAGTGATACTGATTCTGATTTGGGACATGTCACTTCTAAGTTACTTACTCTAAGCTCAAAACCAATTGTGTTAGTCTAGTGGTTTGCATATAACAAACACAAAACTATTTTTTTATAAATAATAAATTTTAAGCCGACGTCGACTGTTAGAATATAACTGCCGCAGAACTTGAAATCTAAAGTGTCATATTCTCAATTCTTGGAATTGATATATAACAAAAAGTTCTGAAAATATC
The DNA here is from genome assembly GCA_028343215.1 of Candidatus Nitrosopelagicus sp. Taxonomy (GTDB): domain Archaea; phylum Thermoproteota; class Nitrososphaeria; order Nitrososphaerales; family Nitrosopumilaceae; genus Nitrosopelagicus. Next base: position 64,289 of record JAOLYB010000003.1, read on the forward strand.
TATGAAAATTGGCTCTATGGCAATGCTATCGCTATTTCTTATGTCGATCGCATCAATGGGGTTAATTCAAAGCGCAGAAGCCGCCGGTGCCATTGAAGGGGAATTCGTACTTGGAGAAGTATTAGACGAATCCGTCGGTTGGTTTATTGTTGTTGGTCTTGGAATGGTCTTTGCCGGAATCATATCTGCCGAGATTAAGATTGAAGAAAAATACCTTGGAAACATGCAAAGTTCTGAAGGATTCAATACTGCAGGAAGAATCATTAAAACTGGTCTAACTGCGGCTGCAATCGTGTCAGCATGGACTTGGGCTGCCACACTACTTCAATCCTCAACTGTAGCGTATCTTTATGGTGTAAGTGGTCCTTTCTGGTATGCAGCAGGGGCATCAATTCAGGTACTTTTGTTCGGAATTCTAGCCATTGAACTAAAACGAAAGGCACCAAACGCACACACATTCTTAGAAATTATCAGAGCAAGATTCGGCCCTGGTACTCACAAAGTTTTCTTAGGTTTCGCATTAACATGTAACATGATTGTAACTGGTATGCTTCTACTTGGAGGTGCAGCCGTAGTTAACGGACTTACCGGTATGGACATTTCTCTAGCAGCATTCTTAATCCCAGTCGGTGTCATGATTTACACACTTGTAGGTGGTCTCAAGGCTACGTTTGTAGCGGATTACATGCACACGGTCATTATCTTTATAGTAATTCTAACATTCGTTGCGATGGTATTCTTCATCAGTCCAATCACGGGTGGTGTCGAAGGAATGTATAACAAACTGGTGGAGGCAGCTTCGCTTAATCCGGTGATATCACCAACCTTCGCTGAAGGCGGAGCAGTTGAAGGTGATCCAAGCACATATGGTAACGCTATGGGTGCATACCTTACAATGGCTTCGGCAGGAGGCTTAATCTTTGGAGTTATCAATATTGTAGGAAACTTTGGAACAGTCTTTGTTGACCAGGCTTACTGGCAACGTGCAATTGCTGCACAACCAAGTTCCACAGTAAAGGGTTTCTTACTTGGTGGAATGTGCTGGTTCGCAATTCCGTTTACACTTGCAACTACTATGGGACTGACGGCGGTGGCGATAGATGTCGAGCTATCTCCAGAGCAGGTGCAGCTCGGACTTGTAGTTCCAGCAGCAGCATCAGTGCTAATGGGTGAGATAGGTGCTATCATGGTACTAGTCATGCTATTCATGGCTGTGACTTCGGCAGGATCTGCAGAACTAATCGCAGTATCTTCGTTGATTACATATGATGTATACCGTACTTACAAGAATCCACAGGCTACAGGCAAACAGCTGTTGAAGGTGAGTCGTGGTGTTATAGTTGCGTTTGGACTTGGAATGGGTGCGCTTGCGGTCGTACTGTTAGGAATGGGACTTAGTTTAGGATTTGTATACTTAGCAATGGGAATATTGATTGGCTCTGCTGTCATCCCGATTGCGTTAACGATTATTTGGAATAGAACAACTCGTGCCGGTGCGGTAGCGGGCGCACTAATAGGTGTCTGTCTATCACTAACCACTTGGACAAGTGTTGCAGCCTCTGAGGCCAATGGAGTCATAGATATAGCATCACTTGGCGGTGCATTCCCAATGCTTTATGGAAATGTAGTTGCGATATTATCATCAGGATTAATCTGTATAGTCATCAGTTTGGCTCAGAACAAGAAATACGATTGGAAAGAATTGGACCAACACATGTCCCTTGTCACTGACGACATGGAACAACACGAAATCACTGCTACCGAAGTTGCAAAGCGTGAACAAGACGAAGAACAACTAAAGAAAGCCTTCAAGTTCAGTGTTAGAGGTGGAGGCTTGCTCACTTTGGTAGTTATCATATTCTGGCCAATGCCATTATACTTCTCAGGATACGTCTTCGACTTTGGATTCTACGGACTATGGGTAGGAATCGCAATCGCTTGGGTCAGCGCTGCAGCCGCAATCATCATATTCATGCCGATTGTGGAAGCACGGAAAGGCTTCGCGGAAGTGTTCTCAGGCAAGAAACACGCCACTTCCACAAAATAACCTCCTCCCCCTTTTACCATTTTAATTATGTATTCAACAAATTACTACTTGGATTTCCATCCAAAATTCTTTTTAATGCTAGGATTGATGCTTTAACATGACGTCTTGTACAGGTTGTGGGATCGTACTTGGTATGAAAAAGTACAAGTTCAATAAATTTTGGAGAGTACCTGGAAGTTTCTGTAAACCATGTATGCTAAAAGTTGGTCAAGATTGGGAAAAAAATGGCAAAGTAACAATACCACAAAAACCATGTGATTTGTGTCAAACTGAATTCTTCTTCTTACAAACTGCGTGGCAAGGAAAAAAGCAAAAGCACTTTTGTGATGTTTGTCATAAAGTAGCTGCAAGTGGTGTATTACCAGACAAAAGTCGTGGTGATATGAAACAAAAACTTCCAATCCCGATGCTCATTATTGGTGCTTTGGGTGGCTTAATGATGATTCTTGGAATGGTCTTTACATTAACTGGAACTTCGTCTGGTGAGATGAGTATTGTCAATATTCTATTTGGTGCATTTACAACCGCTGCCGGATTTATGTTAGTACGAAGAACGATTAACAATAGAAAGATGTTGTTAGGTAATATCTAGAATAAACTATACAAACGTCCTAGTGATACTTCTGTAGCAGGATCAACTGTAGCGATTTCACCATCAACTTTTACCTCATATGTTTCTGGGTCTATCTCTATTTTTGGTGTAGCATCATTATGCACCATATCTTTTTTTCCAATGTTTCTACAATTTTTCACAGGAAGTAATTTTTTCTCAATTTTCATTTTTTCTTCCAAGCCGTTATCAAGTGCAAGTTGTGATGTGAATGTGACTGATGTAGTTTTCTTTGCTTTTCCCAATGCTCCAAACATTGGTCTGTAGTAAACTGGCTCTGTAGTTGGGATTGATGCGTTAGGGTCGCCCATCAACGCATATGCGATGAATCCTCCCTTTATGATCATTTTTGGTTTGATTCCAAAAAACTGTGGCATCCATACAACAATATCTGCAATTTTTCCTGGTTCTATTGAACCCACGTAGTCTGATATTCCATGTGTAATTGCAGGGTTGATGGTAATTTTTGAAATATATCTTTTGATTCTAAAGTTGTCATTATCTTCACTATCTTCTGCTAGTGGTCCTTTCATCTTTCTCATTTTATCTGCTGTTTGCCAATTTCTTGTTGTAACCTCTCCTACTCTTCCCATTGCTTGACTATCTGAAGACATCATGCTAAGTGCTCCCACATCATGTAGAATGTCTTCTGCGGCAATCGTCTCGGCTCGAATCCTTGATTCTGCAAATGAGATATCTTCTGGAACTGATGGGTTCAAATGATGACACACCATCATCATGTCTAGATGTTCTTCTAGTGTATTGGTAGTAAAAGGTCTTGTAGGATTAGTCGATGACGGCAAAATATTTGGTTCTGATGCTATTTTCATAATGTCTGGGGCATGACCTCCTCCTGCTCCTTCTGTATGGTATGTGTGGATTACTCTTCCATTAATTGCAGCAATAGTATCATCCACATAGCCACATTCGTTTAGTGTATCGGTATGTATTGCAACTTGAGTGTCTGTTTTATCTGCAACATTTAGTGCAGAATTAATTGTAGCCGGAGTTGTTCCCCAGTCCTCATGCAGTTTTAATCCACATGCTCCTGCCTTGATTTGCTCCATCAACGATTCTTCTTTAGAATCATTTCCTTTACACAAAAATCCAAAATTCATTGGAAATTCTTCTACCGCTTCTATCATTTTATGAATATTAAATTCTCCTGGTGTACATGTTGTTGCATTTGTACCATCTGCAGGTCCTGTTCCTCCTCCAATCATTGTGGTTGTTCCATTACAAATTGCATCTATTGCTTGTTGAGGTGAGATAAAGTGAATATGACTATCAATTGTACCTGGCGTACAAATTGTATGTTCTCCTGAAATTATCTCTGTATTGGATGACACGATGATGTCTACATCATCCATGACGTTTGGATTACCTGCATTTCCAACACCTAAAATTTTTCCATCTTTAATTCCAATATCTGCTTTGATTATTCCTAATTTTGGATCAATAATCATTGCATTGGTAATCACTAAATCTGCAGATTCATCTCGTAATACTCCACTTGCTTGACCAAGACCATCTCTTGCACTTTTTCCGCCACCAAAAACTAACTCATCCCCATACTTGATCAAATCTTTTTCAATCTCTATCACTAAATCTGTATCTGCTAGTCTGACCCTATCGCCTTTGGTTGGCCCAAATAATTCTACATATCTGCTACGTGGAATTTCTAATGAAGTTGATTCATTTTCTATATTTTCTAAAACACTTTTGAAACCTTTTTCATGAATATTTTTTACCGCCTCTTCTCGTTTTGATTCTAATTCGCCACTTACTAATCCGCTAAACCCAAAAATTGTTTTAGTTCCTCCAAATTCTACAACCTCGACATGTTTTGATTCTCCTGGTTCAAATCTAATTGATGTACCTGATGATATGTTTAGATGATATCCTAGTGCTTTTTCTCTATCAAACTCTAATGCCTTATTTGCTTCTGCAAAATGTGTATGAGAACCAACTTGGATTGGTCTATCACCTGTGTTTGAAACATTTAGTTTGAATGTTTTTTTGGATTCATTGGCAATTATGTTGCCCTCTGCAGGCATGTATTCTCCTATATGAGGTGTTTTGGAACGCCATCTGGAAATCATATCTATCACACTATGGGGTCGTGAATCGTCACGAGTTTTGTTCCGTCATTAAATGTGGCTTCCACTTGAATTGTATGAATGATATCTATGACTCCTGGCAGTACGTCATCTTTTTTTAATACATTTTTCCCAGAACTCATTAATTCTGAAACCGATTTCCCATCTCTAGCTCCTTCTAAAATGTGGTCTGCAATTACGGCAATCGATTCTGGATGATTTAATTTCAATCCCCTTTCTTTTCTTCTTAATGCAACCTGTGCTGCGGTAAAAATTTGTAATTTATCAATCTCTCTAGGTGTTAAAAACATGAATAAATCTGCTTTTTCACATATTTAACGATTAGAAACCTATTTTCCATTTATGTTTAAAACACAGTAATTAGCACTATTTTCAATGCTCCTCGTTGATTCAATTTTAGGTAATTCATATCATGGGAATAATCTTAAAGAAAAAATAGATTTTGCAAAAGAAAATAACACTTTGAAAAGATTATTTTTGTCAAGAACACAAATGGAAAAATCACATTTACGTGCTGAAACTGAAGATGGTTTAGAAATTGGATTATCATTAGAACATGGAACTGTTTTACGAAATGGTGATGTTTTGGAAATTAATTCACAATTGATAATAATTCATCAATTACCTGAAAAAGTAATACGTGTGATGATAAATGAAAATGAATGGTCTCCAAACCTACTTGTTCAACTTGGTCATATCATAGGAAATCGACATCGTCCATTATCTATTACATCTGATGGCTGCATAATGTTTCCAATTCATGATGAAACAGAAGTTGAGTTATTCGAAAAACTATTTTCTGATATAATTGATCATCTTTCGTTAGTTGTTGAAGATCAAATATTTGTCCCAAATAATGGAATGAATGTTCATGAACACTGATTCATCAGATCTAACTCTAATGCAATTATCTGATTCTTTTTTTCCTTCCGGTCTATACACAATGTCAAATGGACTAGAAACAATTTTTGATGAAAAACGTGCATCATCTCAAAGTGACATCTTTGATTTTCTTGAAGTAACCTTAGAGCAACAATTAGGTCCTGCTGACTCTGTAGCTTTATCTGCTGCATATGATTGTGCAAAAAATAATGATATTTTGGGAATCATTGAATGTGACGATACTCTATGTTCTATGAAGTTAATTCAAGAATCCCGTGCAGCATCATCTAGAGCAGGTTCGCAAATGCTCAAATGCATCTCTGCCATATCGCCCAACAATCTTCTTGAAAGTTATACTGAGAAAATTAATGAAAATGAGTCTCCTGGAATGCATCCTGTAGTTACAGGTGTGTGTAGTTTTGTGATGGGGGTCAAAAAAGAACAAGCTTCACAAATGATGATGTATGGTTTTTGTGTTAGTGTTACAGGCGCTGCATTGAGATTGGGAATCATTGATCATATACAAAGCCAAAAAATTCTACATGAAATAAAACCAAAAATAAAACAAATTTTAAAAAAATTTTCAACCACAAAAATTAACGATTGTTGGCAATTTTCTCCAAACTATGACCTTATACAAATGACTCATGAAAACAAATTTTCTAAAATGTTTATTACATAAACATATTTTTTTTTGTTATGACTAGAATTCTTCGTGTAGGTATTGGAGGTCCTGTAGGTGCTGGTAAAAGTATGTTAATTGAAAGAGTTGTTCCATTTCTTGCAAAAAAAAATTATCGTGTATGTATAATCTCAAATGATGTAATATCAAAAGAGGATGCTGATAGAATACGAAAAAACCTGGCGACTAAACAGGGATTAGTTCCTGAAAATATGGTTATTGGTCTTGCAACTGGTGGATGTCCTCACACGGCTGTAAGAGAAGATCCTTCTATCAATCTTGCAGTAATTGAAGAAATTGAAACAAAATATGATGATTTGGATTTGATAATAATTGAAAGCGGTGGTGATAATGTCACTACGACATTTAGTCCTGCACTTGCAGATTATACAATTTACATTGTCGATGTATCTGGAGGTGACAAATATCCTCGAAAAGGTGGACTTGGAATTGAAACAAGTGATCTTTTAGTAATTAACAAAATTGATCTTGCACCAACTATTGGCGCTGACCTAAACGTAATGGAACGTGATGCAAAGATTGTCAGAAAAAATAAACCGTATGTCTTGGTAAATTGTAAAACAGATCAAGGGGTTGAACAGGTAGCACAGCACATAATCCATGATGTCTTATTTGATGAACCTCCAAAAAACATGCTCACTCAGGTGAAACCATGAATCTAGAACACTGCACTCCTTCTGATATTCCACATGAAATATCGCAATATGACGGAGATGTTGCGCAGATGAATGTTGGTAAATCTGGGAAGATTGGATTCTTGGAATTAGAATTACAAAATGATTCGGACAGACAAAAAACCATTATTACTCGAAAGCAGACACAAGTTCCATTGTATGTGCAAAAAGCCTTGCACTATGACTTGGATTACCCTTCTATGGCTCATGTATTCATTCTATCTCCATCTGGTGGAATTTTACAAGGAGATCGTTACAGAATGGATGTTGAACTAAAAAATAATGCAATATCTCATCTTACAACTCAAGGTGCAACTAGAATTTACAAAATGGAATCAAATTATGCGACACATATGGTGACTCTTAATTTGAAGGATAACTCGTATCTTGAATTTATACCTGAACAAATTATTCCGTATAAAAATTCAAGATTTTATCAAAAAACAAATTTAGATATCGATGAATCATCCACAGTTATTTACTCTGAAACGATTGTACCTGGAAGAATTGCAATGGGTGAGATGTTTGATTTCGATGTATGTTATCTAAAAACTGAGGGAAAAATAAATGGAAAAACAAAATTTAGGGATTCATCACTTTTAACTCCAAAAACACAGAAAATTCAAGCTCTTACAATGTTTGATAATAAAACAATTCTTACCTCTGTCTATGTATTAACAAAAAAAGATGTAACAAAAATCAATGATTTGATTAATGAACTGTTTTCTCATGTGGAAAATCTGTCTGGAGGTTCTAGTTTATTGCCTAATGATTCTGGAATTTCAATTAGAATTTTAGGAAATTCTTCAGAGGATCAAAAAATAACTATCTATGAAATTCTAAAGATTGTACGAAAAGAAATTTTACCTGATTATCTTTAATCTATTCTATCATTTTCAATGTATCTGATGCGGTTATTATTCCAATAATTTTTGTTCCTTTTCTAACTAGAATACATTTTGAATATTTTATGAGAGGCGCTAATGTACTTGCAGGTGTTTCATTATCCACTATTGGAGGTGTTGATTCCATTATGTCTTGAATTTTGATCTTTTTTGAGACGCCAACACTCATGTGGCCAATAATCCCTGAATCTGAAATTACTCCTACTGGAATATTATCGTCAAAAATTGGAATTTGACTAATTTTTTCTTTATCCATTTTTGACATTGCTTCTCCAAGTGTATTAGTTGGTTTTAATTTTACAATTTTTTGACTACATAATTCTCCTGCATTATGTGTGGATGCCTCGCTTTCTTTACTTGCTAAAACTTCGAATATTCTTTTTGCAGTATTATAACTTGGAGCGCTTCGACCTGATTCTATTTGATTGATCATTGATGTACTTACTCCTACTAATCTAGCAAGTTCTTTTTGAGTCATATTGATTTTGAGTCGTTGTTGTTTTATACTCTCAATTGATGGCAACATGTTAGATTCTGATTCCTATCACTTTTCTAGTTTTTCTAATAATGCCTTGTACATAAATGGGAAAACAGTTGTAATCTCTGCATGAATGGTTGTTTCTGTAGCATCCTTTGTTACTTTGCCCCAAGATATCGCCTCTCTTACTAGCGCACCGCTTAAACTTCCATCAAATTCTTGTGCTGTTGTAACATACACTGCATAGTCTAATCCTTCTCTGTATTGGTTCCACCACAACGTATGATGTTTTGGAACTCCTCCTCCTAGCATCAATGCTCCTGACTTCTCTGCCTTGAATACCAATCCTGAGAGAAAATTTGCATCTTCGATTATGTTTAATTTAAAATCAGAATGTTTTTGTGAGAACATCCATACTTGACTACCTACTGCTCCATCCATAATTCCTGGAACTACTACCGGAATGTCATTTTTGTAAGCCCAATACAAAAATGAATCTTCGCCCATAGCTTTTCCTATTTCTCTGTTAATGTCTGCAGTTGACATTTCTTTTTTACCTTCACTGTATGCTTTTTCTAAAATCTCTTGAACCTTTTCTTCAATCAATGGCCCATAGCTTTCCATTGGTACGAGAACATTTCCTAGTCTGTGAATATTTTGATCTGCTAATTCTCTATCGTCCATTGTGAATGATCCTTCTTTGTATTCTGAAAAATGTCTTGCAATATCGTGGTCCAAAGCACCACATGTTGTAATTACCACATTACACCATTTTTTCTTGATCATATCTCGTATAATTCCTCTAAATCCTGTTGAAACAATTGCTCCAATAAACGACAAAAATTTCGTACATTTTTCATCACTAATCATATTGTAAAGAATATCCACACCTTCTGCTACGTTTCTTGCCTCAAATCCTCCTGCATGTGCAAGTTCTTTGAATATATCATCTGTGTCAGAATTTCTAGAAATATCTACATCTTTGACAGGGCGTCCAGGTGTAATCATGATATTTTGAAATATCTATTTGCCTAGATATTCCTATCCCTTTTGTGATAATACGTTATTAATTCTAGACCGCCTCTTCCTATGTATCGTGAAAAGAATTCTCATTTTAGGTGGTGGTTTTGCCGGAATAGAGTGTTGTTTGAAACTTGAATCTTATTTTCAAAATAATTCTGAGATTGAAATTACTCTAGTTAGTGAAGATAATTTCATACTTTTTACACCTATGTTACCGCAGGTGGCTTCTGGAACAATTGAAACCCGGCATATTGTTACTCCAATTCGAACCTTGATAAAAAAAACAAAATTCTATGAGGGAAAAATAAAGTACATAGATCCTCATGGGAAATCTGTTGCACTGTATGGTACAAATGAAAATCGTGGAATGTTAATTCATTATGATTTTCTTGTTGTGGCATTAGGCAGTCAAACTAATTTCTTCGGTATGAAGGATGTTCAAGAAAACTCATATCAAATGAGCACCATAAATGACGCAATTTTACTTCGAAACCGAATTATTGATTTAATGGAGCAAGCCGAAAATGAAACCGACCCCATTCTCCGAAAGGCTTTACTAAAAATCGTCATAGTTGGTGGTGGTTTTGCAGGAGTCGAAACTGCTGGAGAATTAAATGATTTCATTAATGATGTATCTGAATATTATCCAAGTATTGATGAACATGATGTCAAAGTAACATTAGTTGAAGCATCAACTGAAATTCTAACTGGATTTCCACAAAAACTAGCTGGATTTGCAAAAGACAAACTGGTGGAACGAGGAATCGATGTAATTCTAGACGCGGGTGTAACATCATTTAATGGACAAGAAGTATTATTGAAAAGTAACTCTAAATCAAACAAGGTTTTACTTAGTGATTCATCACAAGAGAAAGGTCATTCTGAATTAGTCGAACTTAATTCTATTTCTTCTAGAACACTTGTTTGGACCGCTGGTGTAACTCCTACTGATCTAATTAAAGAATCATTATTCAATACATACAAAGGTCGAATTATTGTAAATGAATTTCTTCAGGTTACACAATTCCCTGAAGTTTTTGCAATTGGTGATTGTTCAGTATTCGATCCTGAATTGACAATGAAAAAATTTCCTCCAACTGCTCAAATTGCTGAGGCTCATGCCAAAATTGCTGCCGCCAATCTAAAGGAATTACTGAACGGTGGCACATTATCCAAATTTGATTATTCATGGAAAGGTCAAAGTGCAATAATAGGGAAAAGAACGGGCATTGCATCATTTTTTGGGATCAATGTTGCCGGATTTTTGGCATATCTTTTATGGAGAAATTTGTATCTCTCTAAGATACGAAGTTCTGATAAAAAATTCCGTGTATGGCTTGATTGGAGTTTGGATTTATTTTTCAAAAGGGATATTTCACGTTTGAAGATTGTTAAAAAAGAGCGTTCTCTTGACTACAAAGAATTAGATGAAGTTGATGATGTCTGGTGACTTTGATTTACTCTAAAATTGTGAATACTCCATAAAAAATAACAAAGATTCCTCCAAGTATGATTGCTTTAGATATTATTCCCATTAACTGATCAAATTATTTTGAAAAATTTAAAGTAGTAGTATTTGGATAATTTGATGTGAGAAATCTAATATTACTTACAATTTTGACTGTGGGTATATTTTCTATAGGCTTTACTTCTTTAGCTGAGGCACATCCTCATGCTACCATAGATCTGATGGATATGCATTCACATGATCTTCTTACTGCTGAAGATTTTGTAATTCATACATTTGAACAAGTAATTTTGTTTGTTGGACAAATACCAAATATAATTTTCAGTTAACTAATTTTTCTTAGTTTTAGCATCAAATGCTTCACTGACTAATTCTTTTGCCTTTTTTATGGTAATTTTTTCTTTAGATTTTCTTAACTCTTCAACGGTTTTAGTCTTAGTCCATCCTTCAGAGACGGCAGTATCTAATGTTGATTTGATAAAATTCGATGATGCTTTTTCTTCTTTTTGTAATTTCTTTTCAAGTTTTGCTATCTTTGATTCTATATCCTTTTCCGTTTTTAATTTCCCTTTCTTTGGCTTACTTACTTTTTTCTTCTCTTTTTCCTCATCTTCAATTAATAATCTCTTATTCTTCTCTTTTTCATCATCTCTCTTTTTCTTTATATCCTCTTTCAGTGCCTTTTCAGCCTCAGCTTTTTCCTTTGCCTCTGCTTTGTCTTTTTCTTCAGCTTCCTTCAAAAATTTCTCTGCTTTGATTCTCTCTCTTTCTTCTTCTTTCTTAATTTGTTTATTTACTGATTCATCATTTTTTTCTTCATGAATTTCTTCAATTGTTTCTACTCTTTCGATACGACGTTTACGAACAAAATTTCTTGTATCTTCTGCAACAGTTGATGGTTTACTTTGTGATTCGCTGAAACCTTTGAACATATTTGACATTCTTTTTTGAATTGTTGATTTAACATCTGCTAAAATTTCGGCCTTTGTTTCTATTTCAGCCTCAACTTTTCTTTCAGTTTCAGCCTTAGCCTTTGTTTCTATTTCAGCCTCAACTTTTGTTTCTGATTTTAATGGTTTTGAAATTATTTTTTTATATTTTTTTCCTGTTTCTTTTTCTAACTTCAATCTTCTTGCAATTCTATCTTTTAACTCCTTTACCTCTACATCTTTTTGTTTTTCCTGTATTTTTTGAATTTCAGATTTCACTTTGTTAAATTTTTCAAGATATTTTTGTTCATAACTTTCAAGAGTTTCTCTTCGTGAATTACTTGAACCCTCTTTTTTTGTTGAAGATCTCCATTTCATGAATTTTCTCTTGTAATATTGTAATTATACTGTGGATTAATTCTAATTATTTAGAATATTATTTTATTTCTTTGATTTTTTCTTAGGTTTTGATTTTTTTATCTTTTTTTGTTCGATCTCAGCTTGTGCTGCTGCAACAATGGCTATAGGAATTCTATGCGGTGATGCGCTAACATATGAGACGTCGGCAGAATGGCAGAATTTGATTGAATTTGGATCTCCTCCATGCTCTCCACAGATTCCAATCTCCAAGTCTTTTTTGATATCTCTTCCTTGTTTAATTCCAATTTTCATTAGGTGTCCTACTCCGTTAACATCAATTGATTGGAATGGACTCGTTTCTAGTAGTTCTTTTTCCATATATTCTGGAAGGAATTTTCCTTCTGCATCTTCCCTACTAAAACTAAATACTGCTTGTGTTAGATCATTTGTTCCAAAACTGAAAAACTCAGCAGTGTTGACTAATTCGTCTGATGTTAGACATGCACGTACTACCTCTAACATAGTTCCAAAGTTTATCTTAAACTTTTTCTTGTATTTTTTCTCCATCTGTTTTTTAACATCATCATAAATCGATTTAATGTAGTTTAATTCTGCTAAACTTCCTACCTGTGGAATCATTATCTGTGGCTTGGCATTGACCTTTTTCTTTGAAAGTTCTGCTGCTGCTTCAAACACTGCTGTAATTTGCATTTTGTAAATTTCTGGATATGTGATTGCTACTCTTACTCCTCTATGTCCCATCATTGGGTTAATTTCTGCTAGTTCTCGTGCTCTATCTAAAACTCGTTGAGTTTTTTCACTCTTATCATTTTCTTTATTCATTTTTTCCTTTAATTCTTCAGGATTTGGTAAAAATTCATGTAATGGAGGATCTAATAGTCTAATTGTAACCTTGTGTCCTTCCATTGCTTTTAGGATTCCAATAAAATCACTTTTCTGTAATTCTTGTAATTTTTTTAGTACTTGATTCCTCTCTTCTGGCGTTTGTGCCATAATCATTTCAACAAATAATCCAATCCTATCTGTTTCATTGAACATTCTCTCTGTTCTACATAATCCAATTCCTTGTGCTCCATACTGTCTTGCCAATTTGGCTGCATCTGGAGTATCTGCATTAGCACGAATTCCTAATTGTTTTGTATTTTGTGCCCAACTGAGAATTGTTTGAAAGTCTTTTGTTACTTTAGGTTCTACTGTTGGAACTGCTCCCATCAAAACCGTACCTGTGCTGCCGTCGATTGTTACTGTTTCGCCTTCTTTTACGGTAATTCCGTTTGCATTACACGTGTTATTATCATAATTGATTTTGAGTTCTGCACATCCTACAATACATGGCTTACCCATCCCTCTAGATACTATTGCTGCATGTGATGATTTTCCACCAAGACTGGTCAAAATTCCTTCTGCTGAGAAGAATGCCGGTACATCCTCTGGCTTTGTTTCTTTTCTAACTAGAATTACCTTTTTTCCAGCCTCACCAAGTTCAATTGCTTTTTTTACATCAAAAATAGCAATTCCACTTGCAGCTCCTGGTGATGCAGCAATTCCTTTTGCTAATTTTTTATGTTCTTTAATTTTTGATTCGTCCATAGTTCTATGAAGTAGTGCTTCTAGTTGCTGTGCTGGAATTCTAGTTAATGCTTTATTTTTATCAATTAATTTTTCTTTTACCATGTCTACTGATGTTTTAACTAGTGCACCTGCACTCATTTTTGCAGTTCTTGTTTGTAAAAGATAGAATTTTCCTTGTTCTATAGTGAATTCAATATCTTGCGGTTCTCTGAAATGTTTTTCTAATCTTGCACACGCATTGCTTAATTCTTTATGAGATTTTGGCATTTCTTTTTTCAATAAATCTACATTCTTTCCTGTTCGTACTCCTGCAACAACATCTTCTCCTTGTGCGTTGATTAGATACTCTCCTTCAATCTCTCTTTTACCATTATGTCCATTTCTTGTAAACACCACTCCTGTTGCACTGTCATCTCCCATATTTCCGAAGACCATTGTTACAACATTTACTGCAGTGCCATTTGCAATGTCTTTTGTAATTCCATTTTTCTCTCTATAGACAACAGCTCTTTCTCCCATCCAGCTTTTGAATACAGCTTCAATTGCTAATCCTAACTGTTCGTTAGGTGTGTCTGGGAATTTTCTTTTTGTATGAGTTTCACAAATTTTCTTATATTCTGAAACAATTTTCTTTAAGGATTCGACATTTAATTTACTATCGTCAGTCACTCCTTGTTTATTTTTTGCAGAATCTAATACGTGATCAAACTTTTCATCATTTACTCCAAATACAACTTTACCGAATAACTGAATGAATCTTCTATATGAGTCCCATGAGAATCTTGGATTCTTTGTTTGTTGTGCAAATCCTTCCACTGTTTTTTCATTTAACCCTAAATTCAAAATTGTATCCATCATTCCTGGCATTGAGATTGCAGCACCAGAACGAACTGATACCAAAAGTGGATTTTTTGTGGAGTTCCATTTTTTACCTGTTTTTTTCTCCATTTTCGCAATATTTTTCATTACTAGTGGCATCACATCTTTTGGAAGTTTTTTTCCATTACCATAATAGTTGTTACAAACTTCTGTTGTGATTGTAAATCCTGGAGGTACCGGAAGTTTTAGGCGTGTCATTTCACTTAATCCTGCACCTTTTCCACCTAGCAACATTCTATTTTTACTATCTGCTTCTTCAAATGCATAAACTGACTTGTTTTTTACCATGCAGAATTTTGTCGATTTACTGGCTTTTTAAACCCTTACACAATTCTGAGATACTTTTTTCCCAGCTTTTTGCTTTGACAATTCCACTTGCGACAAGAATTCCCTTAGAACCTAATTCTTTTGCTTTTGAAACATCTTGACCTGAAACAATTCCTGCCCCACACAAAAGTTTTGTAGAATTTTTAGCGGACTTGACTGCTTGTACTGCATTTGTGATCAATGCTGGTTTCTCTGTAGAAATTGCTCTTCCAGTTCCAATTAATTCTGGTGGTTCAATTGCAATAAATGTTGGATTTAATTTTGCATACTTTTTTACTTCATTGACATTTTTTACACATAAAATTGATTTCAGTTTAAGTTTTGTTAGACGTTTCACTAATGATGTTATCTCTTTTTCAGAAATTCTATGTTCGCTGTGATTAATTATAGATCCATTAATTTTTGATTTTTTAACAATTTCAGGAATCATGAATCCCGTCGTACTTCCAATCTTCTTATCGTCTACATGTTGTGCTAAAACTGTAATATTGAATTTTGTAATTAATGGAATTAGATGATGTGGTGGTGCGATTGCAATTGGTATTTTATATTTTTTTGAAATCTTTTCAGCAGTTTTTGCAATTTTAATAATTTTATCTCCTGCTATCTCCTCATAATTTTTGCAATTTATTATAAACATTTTATTTCCTAATTGATTCGAAGACTTTCTCATATTTTAGCTTCATTATGAGAACTGTCATTGTTAGAAACATTGCTGCTACGTTGACTCCTATGATGTATACGTCATCAATTTCAATTCCATAGATAAGCCATAATGCAGCTCCCACAAAAATCGATATAACCAGATATTTTGAAACATCCTCAAGCTTCTTTGTTTTATATCCTTGAATTATTTGTGGAATCCATCCTATTAGAATAAAAAATCCTGCTAATATTGCAACTATTCCTAATGTAATTTCGTCTAACATATCTAATTCCAGAAAAATTGATCCAAGCCAGTTTGTTTAGGTTTTCCAAGAATGGTGTCGAAATCTAGATCCATGGATGATGTTATTTGTTCCAAAGTACTTTCCATAAACTCCATGTATTTCCCAGAGTCGATTTCATCTTGTCTTGCTAGTTCCACTGGTTTTACGCCCGGTTTATTGAGTATTTTAACATATGATATGATATCTCCTTTTTTTATCTCTCTCGTGGTTTCAAGTTGTTTTGCTGCTCGTATGTGTTGAGGAATTGTTTTTACATATTCTGATAAGGCCTTACTGAGTGTCACATTAAATGTTAATTCTTTTAATGGAATACTTTTGTCTTGAACTTTTTTTGCATAAATGGCAATTTTATCACTTACCTTCTTCTTTGCATTTTCGAATTCTTCTTCATTTTGAACTTCTGCAAGTATGTCTAATAATTCATAAAATAATGTTTTGATGAATGGAGGTGTATGTGATTTTTTACCTGTTAATCCTTTTACATCAACTTTTCCATTTTTTGTAACGCCAAAATAATTTTTCTTTCTATTGCTCAATACTACGTATCTATACTCTTTGTCAATCTCTAACTCAACACCGTGATCTTTTTTTGCCAGTTTTATGACATCTTCGATTTGTTGTACGGTTGGTTTTTTCACAAAAAGTGAATCTGTATCTCCGTATAGGACCTCTAATTGCATACCTTTGCATTTCTCAATTGTATTCATAATGATGTGTCTTCCTAATGCAGTAGTTGCTTCTGCTGCTGGAAGAAAGTATAGTGGAAATATTTCTGCGCCCATTACACCGTAACTTGCATTAAGAATAACTTTCAGGGCTTGACTTACTACGGTATACAGTTGTTTTTGTTCATCTGTTATGTTTTCTTTTTTTGAAAGACTTTTGTAATAATTTACACGTAAATCACGTAATGATCCTATAATTAATGATGTCAATCCATTTTTCTTTGTACACCTCCAATGAGCTGTTCCTGGTATTGTATTCTTTTTACATTCTTCATGAGGACATCTAACTGTTTCATATGACAGATTATTCACTTTGATTATGCTTGGATATAGACTAGCAAAGTCCATCACTGTTACATCAAAATGAACGCCTTCTACTGGCTCTATGACCAGCCCTCCTCGATATTTTTTATCTTTGATTACTGCATCATTTGCCATCCCTGATGATTTTTCTTCAATTTCATTTCTTCTTGGAATGAGGAAATTATTTTTTCTATGTTCATAATATAGGAGACTACGAATCCATTGTGAAACGCCCATTCTTGAAATATCATCAATTGGCATTCTTGCAATTCTGGTAATTACAACTAGAAGATTCATGAGTAAATCTTGATTAAAACTCGTTAGCTTGTATGTTAGGTATGCATCATTTTGGCAATATTTCGCAATCTGATAATAGGTCATATTGTCAATTTCTACACCATAATCCATTTTCTGTTCTCCCAAAACTCCTTTTGAAACACTATTGAGAGAAAAATCACTATATTTTTGTGAAAATACGTAAATCTGAAATGCTTTGTTTGAAAATGTTCGATACAAATCAAGATGTACACCTTTTGTTAGAGTTGCAGAATCTCTCATCATGTATAACGGATTTATTTCATCAGAAATACCTAGTCTTTTTGCACGATTGTATAAGTAAGGAAGATCAAATCCATCTCCATTGTATGTAATCAGCACCGGATATTTTTTTACTAATTCGAAGGCGTCTTCAATTAATTTTTTTTCCTGATCTTTTTCATAAAATATCACTTCGATATTTTTGTCTAAATCATTTACTCCTTCTTCAATTCCATCTCTTTTTAAAACAAAAACTCGTCTCATTCCATCGCTTGCTTCAAATCCTATGGCTGTGACTTTTTTATCTGCAATTTTGACATCTGGAAGTCTTCCGTCTGTTTCTACCTCTATATCTAAACTCATTCTTTTAATTTTTGGTACAGGCTGGTCTAGAAGCTCAGCCCAATTCGAAACCTCCTCTTGGAATTGTTTTGTATCTGTCATTCCTGTATTTGCTAATTTATCAAAAAGCATACTCTTCATTGCTAAATTGGTCTCATCAGACATCTCAAAGTCATGCGGAATTATAGTATCATTTTCAATTCTATAGTATTTTCCAATAATTAATGAATTATCATAAAGATATGTTTCATAATATTTGATATCTGATTCCCATGCTTCTACTACATTTCTGATACTCTGTGTAGTTTGTGTACCTCCTATCGCCAATGGGTCTGTGACGATAATTTTTGAAACTGGAATTTCTTTGTCTTTTAATGTATCAATCTTTTTTACAGTTTTGATTTCTACTACATCGTCTCTTTCTGACAGAAAATCTAAATCTTCTGGTGCCATTTTTGAAAAGCAATATGGCTGATGACCTGTTTTGTCTTCCCACAGATAGATTTTCTCTGATTCGGGATTATAGAATTTGAGGCTAACTTTCTTTGTTTTTCCATTGTATGAAGCAGAAATTAATAATGAATTTGGTATATTTGCTACTTTATCTTGTTTGAAATCTTCTACAGCTTCCATGTCTATTTCTTTGAGGATATCATTTCTCTTGCCCATTTCTCAATTTTCTCTTTATTCAAAATTTCAATTTCAACTCCTGCTTCTTTAATTAAATCATAATCTGTTTCTGGATATTCATCAAGACATACAAATTTTCGTATTCCTATTGTTATGGCCATTTTTGTACATTCTAAACAAGGAACAAATGTGGAATACAATATGGCTCCTTTTGTTCCTGCCTCTATACCTAAAATTGCACAATGCATGATTGCATTAGCTTCTGCATGATTACAGACACATCTTCCAAGACCTTCTCCTGATTTGACTTTACCTTCCATTCTGTCTTTACATCTTTGACAGCCGCCTTCAAAACAATTCTTTATTCCTGGCGGTGTTCCATTATATCCTGTGGCAAGCTGTCGGTGATCTCTAACTATTACTGCACCTACACTTCTTGTTATGCAGTTTGATCTTAACGCTGCAAGTTTTGCCTGAAGCATAAAGTATTCGTCCCACCCAGGTCTTTCAAAACTATCAGACATGGGAATTATTTAATCTGCCAACATATAACCTCTAAGTGACTTTTAATCAATTGTAAACCATAAATGATATGATTCTCTGTTCTCACTTTATGGGATCGGAATATTATCAGCACAAATTGATTAAGCAAAACTCTATTGAGTTACGAGATTATCAGACTAATCTTGCTAATGATGCAAAAAATGAAAACTCGTTAATTGTTTTACCTACAGGTCTTGGAAAAACTACCATTGCATTACAGATTATGGCTCACGTGTTGTCTCAGAATAAAGGGGGTGTTTTACTATTGGCCCCAACACGTGTTCTTGTCAACCAACATTTTGATTTCCTTAAAGAAAATTTACTATTAGATGATATTGGAATTGTAACTGGTGAGGATTTGATAAACAAACGAAAAAAATCCTGGATGAATAGTGTGATATGTGCAACGCCTGAAATTACTCGTAATGATTTAGAACGAAATATGATTGACACTGATCAGTTCAGTTTAGTGATATTTGATGAGGCTCATAGGGCTGTTGGTGATTATGCATATACTGGCATTGCAAATCATTTCAAAGAAAAATCACTCATACTTGGAATGACTGCAACACTTCCAAGTGAGAAAGCAAAGGCCACTGAAATTATCGTATCTCTTGGAATACAGAATATTTTACAAAGAAATGATGAAAGCCCTGACGTTCAACCGTATATTCAAAAAACAAACACTGAATGGATTATGGTTGATTTGCCACCTGAGATGAAAGCAATCCAAAAATGTCTTCAACTTGCATTAGATGAACGTTATACAACATTAAGAAAAAATGGAATTCAAATTGGACAAAACAAATCTCTCTCTACATTACTTAGAATTCGTCAGTACGTATTAACGCAAAATCGTATTTCTGCAAAACCATTGTTCACTGCAATTAGAATCACATATGCACTAAATATTTTTGAGGCTCATGGCATCACATCTTTTCTAAAATTTTGTGATAGAACCAAATCAAAAAAAGGTGTTGGAATTAAAGATCTTTTTGAAAAAGATCCAAATTTTATGCGTGCTATTGAATTAGCTAATTTTGCAAAATCTCAAGGAATTGAACATTCAAAACTTCCAAAATTAAAAGAGGTTATTGCTTCTGTTAAAGATAAAGTTCTAATTTTTACAAGTTATCGGGATTCTGTAAATGTAATAAATGAAACACTACAAAAAATGGGAATCAACTCTGAAATTCTAATTGGTAAAGCAGGTGATACTGGCTTAAAACAACAAAAACAGATTGAAACCGTTCAACGATTTAGAGATGGCTTAACTCAGGTTCTTGTTGCAACTCGTGTTGGCGAAGAAGGATTGGATATATCTGAAGTAAATTTGGTAATTTTTTATGATAATGTTCCAAGTTCAATTCGTTTTGTACAAAGAAAGGGAAGAACTGGAAGAAAAACAGAAGGAAGATTAGTTGTTCTAATTGCAAAAGATACCATTGATCAAGTATACTATCACATCGGTCAAAGGAAAATTAAATCTGCTAAACAGATGGGTGAAAAATTAGCAAAAAAACTTGAAAAAAATGAATTACCTTCTACTGAATCTCTGGACAGTTTTCTCTAAGGGTTATCTTTTTTATCTTCGTCTGAGGTTTTCTTATCTCCGCCAGGTCCTAACATCTCTTCGGGCTTCACATCGTTATCCCATGTACCTCTAATCCCTTTGAGTAGAGCAATTCCACCTGCAGCTAAAATACCAATAACTCCTACAAACATCAAATTCCTATCTTGTAATCGTTCTTCACAATCAATTTTGACTGGAACATTTTCATCTGTATAATCATAACATTCTGTAAATTCATTGGTTTGAATTGTAATATCTTGATACTGAGTTCCAAAAACTGCCATTACGATAAATCCTACAGATAATACCGCTACACCGATCATCACAAAACGTATGTCACTCATTGCTAAATCTAGACATAAACAATATTTTAAGGAATTTGTAAAATCCGCTATACTTTTCTAGAAAAAGCGTATATTGCACTTGACGAGTATTACTACAAATGACAAAGTGGGCAGATTTTGTAGTTAGCGCAATCAAAAAAGGATCTGGTCTTTCAAACATTTCCCATGTGCAAATCCATGAAGATCTGGAACATGGTTTCGGCCGCCCTGAATTAATTGATAAATATCAATTATCATCAAAAATACAAAATGGCATATCATTTGTTACAGTCCATAAAAAAAATGAAAATGAATGGACTATAGGAAAAACTATTCGAACATATGTCAAAAATGGTGAAGCGTACATTCGTACTGATGATAACAAAGTTGACGGTGATAATCTTGGTCACATGCCATTAGTTGATGAATTAGAGATAGTCTTTGCAGAGATAAAAAAAGAAGAACCTACTCCTACTCCAAAATCAATACCTGAACCAATACCAGAACCTGAACCAATACCAGAACCTGAACCAGAACCCGAACCAGTTAAAGAAGAACTAATATCAAAAATAAATGAAAATGATGGCGATTATGAATATGAAGATTCAAGACGAGAAACTTTAGCAAAAGAGGCACAGAAGGCTAATTCAAAAAAATCTATGCCTGAAAATTGGACCGATAAATCAAAAGAAGTTTCACATTGGAACGAAGATGGTACATTTAACAGTTCTTTCAAAAAAGAACAAAAGAAAGAATTTCTTGAATATGAGAAAGAGTATCTTGAACAATTTGAAAAAGGTAAATCTAAAAGTAAAAAATTAAAAGAAAAATTAAAAGAAACTGAACAAGAACAACATGAGGCTAGAATCTCTAGACGTTTAGAACTTGAAAAAGCATCTGGAAAAGATTATAAAAAATTATTATCTGAATTAGAACCTAAAATACCTGACATTGAACCTGAACCAAAGGTCACCTC
The DNA here is from genome assembly GCA_028343215.1 of Candidatus Nitrosopelagicus sp. Taxonomy (GTDB): domain Archaea; phylum Thermoproteota; class Nitrososphaeria; order Nitrososphaerales; family Nitrosopumilaceae; genus Nitrosopelagicus. The sequence continues at coordinate 86,189 of JAOLYB010000003.1, forward strand.
CAAGGCTCCTGAAAAGAAAAGTGAATCTAAATCAAAACCCTCTGTAGAAAGTCGTATTTCTGGTATGATCAAACGTGTAACTTCTACTAAAGAAACTTCTACCAAAACTGCAGATGACACAAGAAATTTCATTAGGAAAAAACGCACAACTGTAGAATCCAAAACACCTCCTCAATCAGAAGTAAAATCTGAGCCAAAAGTGGAATCAAAATCTAAAGCAAAATCACAACCTACATCTGATAATGTTACTGAGAATGTAAAACGAGAAGAACTAGCAAAAGAGGCATTAGCAACACGTTCTAACAAAACTTTACCAAAAGGATTCAATGAAGAATCCACTTCTGGAGGTCCACACGCTCATGATGAAAAACTCGAGAAGGCAGAAGTGAAAACTAAAGATGATTCAAAAAATGAACAAATTAAAAAAGAATTAGCTATGGTAAAAGCCGAAAAAGATGAGGCTATAAGACAAGAACGGAAACAACATGAAAAAGAAATTGAAGAATTAAAAATCCAAATCATGGCTGAAGCAAAAAAACAGGCTGAAGAAGAGGCTCAATTAATGCGTGATAATTTACAAAAAGAAATTGATGCTGCAAATGCTGCACAGGAACAACTACGTAAAGAAGTTGAAGAAATTAAACTTGTAAAAGAAAAATTAGAAA
>JAOLYB010000030.1 GCA_028343215.1 Candidatus Nitrosopelagicus sp.
ATCTAAATTTCTGAAATTTTTATCTAAAGAAATTCCTATATCATCTAAAATTGTCGGCAAAAAATCTACATGTCTTATTTGTTGATTAATTTTTTTTGTTTCTAAGTTAAAATTTAGATAATATGCGAATGTTTTAATCGTATAATCATAGCAAAATGCGCCATATGCCCTTTCGCCAAATTTTTCTCCCACACTAATTCCATGATCTGCTGTAACCAAGATTATTGAATTTTTCCAAAAATCATATTCAGAAAATTTGTTTGTTAATCCTAAAATATATTCTTCAGCTATTGAAAATAATTTATCATATCTTTCTTCATTTAATTCTCTATTTTCAAAATATTCTTCACTGAAATTATTATATCCTTTAAGAACTGAATTTAGAATTCCTGTATGAATTGATTCATAATGTAAATACAGAAAAAAACTTTCTCCATTATCATTTTTCTCCTTCATTTTTTCAATTATTTTTTCATGTCTATCTTTCAAATTAACGACACTTTCGTCATACACTTGAAATTCGTCAAAACCTAAATTTGGTATAACTAGATCTGAAGGAATATCTGCATATGTATAATATTTATTTTCATGTAAATACTCTGTCAATGTTTTGAATTCATTTTTTTTAAATTTAACAGAATGCCAATAACTATGACATCCATTTCTATTTCCATAAGCGCCACTGATTAAGGCATGAATTGCAGAATTTGTATATGGTGCATAAGTTATGGTTTGAGGAAAAAATATGCCCTTTGATGAAAGTTCATTAAATATTTTTGATTTTACAACTCTATCTAATCTTCCACCGTCAATACAAATTATTATCAGATTCTTATTTTTCATGTTTATTTATGATAAAACTCAACATAGAGTATTAGCATATAAATATTAAATATTTCAATTTAAAATTGATATTTATGTCAAATATATTGGAAAAAACTGTCGAAGATAAGAATTTAGTTTGGGGTAGAGATTTGGAACAACACCCTGAAAAATTCTTGGTTCATTTAAGTGATGAATCTATAAATGAATTAAAAAATAAACGCCAACTTCTAAAAACTAATAGTAAATCATCTTTTTCCAAATTAAATGATGAGATTAATAAATTTAAAAATGAAAAAATACTCAACGGTGTAGGATTATTAATAATTAATGGAAATCGCCTTAATGATTTTTCTAAAAATGAAGTGAAACAAATCTATGAACTAATCTGTAACATGTTGGGAACATTGTACATTCAAAACATACAATCTGAGAAAATTGTAGAAATAAAAGATGAAGGTAAATCTATGACTTCTGGTGGTAGATACCATCAAACAAAAGAAGGTGGTTCTTATCACACTGATAGTCCTCACTGGACAAATGTTCCTGATTTAGTAGGATTACTTTGTGTTAATCAAGCTAAAAATGGTGGAATAAGTAATTTTGTTAGCACATATACTATTCATAATGAAATTTTCAAAAAAGAAAATGGAAAATTAAAAGCTCTTTACGAAAAATTTTATTTTGATAAACGCGGAGAGTTCAAAACTAATGAATCAAAAACTATTTTTGAACCAATTTTTATATTTAAAGATAATAAATTACACTGTAGATATCTCAAGAATTATATAATTTCTGGACATGAAATTGCAAACGCACCATTGTCTACATCACAAAAAGAATCCATAGATTTGCTTGAAAAAATTACACAGGTTCCAGAAAATATTCTAAGTTATGATTTACAGACTAATGATATGATTTTCTTTGATAATCATAGAATGCTTCATGGACGAACTGAATTTGAAGATTATGAAGAAGAAGAAAAGAAACGACGTCTTTTAAGAACCTGGATCAAAATGAATCCTGCTAAAAAACCTGAATTGGTTCGTTTTGGACGTTATTTCTTAGGTATTCTTAATGATCTTAAACGTCGACCAATTGATGCCGCTGAAGAATTGAATATTTCTCTAGATGAGATGAATGATATTTTGGAAGGCAATCAAGAAATTTCTCCTGAAATTATAACTCGTGCTAAAACTATCTGGCCAATAAATTTGAGAGATTTCTATCTTATTGAGGATGATTGTCCGAAAGGAATTAAAATTATGCGTGAGGTTGATTCTAAAAAAAGTTCACGTGTAATGACTAGAGGTGGAAATCCATATTATGAATATCGTGATACTGTTATGAGTCAAGTTGCGCCATTTAGACCTGAATGGATAAAAGAATTATGTGTTGTTAATGACAATGATCCTGAAAATAAATTGGTACAATGGAATAATGGTCATTTCATGCATCAGTTTACATATTTTATAGGCGATGTTAATTTTTATTATATAGATGATGATGGAACACGAAAAACCGCTGTAATGCAAACTGGAGATTCTATGTACATCACTCCTTTCGTTCCACATACATTTTCCACAAGAAAAAATAAAAATAATGAAAATGGATTAATTTTGGCACTTACTTATGGTGATAAGCTTGTTGGCGATGTTAAACAAGAATTAGCTTGTCTTTCCAGTGAACTTGCCACAAAATTCTCTCTTGATTTCTCATCAAAAGAAAAATCAAGTGGATCTCTAATCAAATTCCATAGGGAAATATCGAGCATAACTATAACTGAATTATCTAAAAGAACAAAAATTTCAAATGAACGTTTAATAAAAATTGAAGATGGTAATATTTTACCCTCATCTGTAGAATTGTCTGTTCTAGCACAATCATTACACGTAAACACAAGAGAGCTATTATCAAACGATGTTAAAGAAAAACAAGTAGTTATCAAAACACATGAACAGTGTAGTAGTTGGAAATATCCTGATAATACTGAGCGATATATTTTTACTGAATTAGCTTCAACTTCTGCACTAGCTTTTTCTAAAGCATTTGAAATTAAAGTGCAAGATTCTTCTTCAAATGATTATGATCTTCAAATTGGTTTACACCAGTATATTTACAATGTAGGAACAACTAATTTATCTCTAAATTGGGAATTGGAAGGTAACGTGTATAGTGAAATAATAAAATCAGGTGATTCCATTTACATCAAACCATTTGTCAAACATAATTTTAGAGGTAATGGAAATCTAGTTGCTTTAAGAGTAGGTGGTAAAATACCCGGAGATTCTCAAAGAGAATTATCTACTCTTGGAAATAAAAATGCATCACGTGCGATTAATGAAACTAAACTTTGGTTTAATGCTGGAAATTAACCAAATTTAATAATACATAATTTTATTTTAACATAATGAAAAAAAATTTAATTATTCTTATGATAGATGGTGGTAGATTAGATTTCGCACAAAATTCTTCTACTTTTGAAAAACTGAAAGAAAAATCATGTTTTTTATCACAATCTGTTACTTATGCACCACATACAATTGCCGCAATGCATGCAATGTTTAGTGGAAGTTATGGTTCAAGAACTGGTACAAATAGTTACTGGTCTACAAATAAATTTAAAAAAAATAAATTCAAAACATTAACAGAGTATTTACATGAAAATGAATATTATACACATGCAGATGTTTTAAATAAATTAATTGTACCAAAACAAGGTTTTGATGAATTTATAGTGCATGACGAAGATAATGATAATTTAATTCTAAGACACAAAGCGATATTGGAAAAAACAAAAAAAATATGTACGAGAAAAAACTATTTTCTTTATTTACATTGTAGCATTATTCATACTGGAATAAAAAATGAGGTTCTAAATGTTTATGGTAATTTCAGTCAAGAATTTTTTGATAATGCTGAATTAAATTGGAATAGATACACGCGGCTGTTCAAAGAAGCAGAAAATTACCTGGAATCTATTTTAGAAGAAATTAAAAAATTGGAAATGGATAAAGATACAATGATCTTGGTGATGTCTGATCATGGGGTAAGTACTGGAGAAAAATTTGGAGAGCATGCATATGCAGCATTTTGTTATGATTACACACTTAGAACATTCACGTATTTTTTGACTCCTGATCTACCTGTAATTGAAATAAAAAATCAAACTAGAACTATAGATTTCATGCCAACAATCTTGGAATACTTGAAAATTCCACTAGATGATAATTTTAGTCATGTAAAT
>JAOLYB010000031.1 GCA_028343215.1 Candidatus Nitrosopelagicus sp.
TTCATCCTGCTGCGACAATTTATAATCAAAAGCTAGTTGAGGAGTTAAAAAATGATTTTAGAGAGTTGGCGAAGTTTCTAGGAATGAAAGATCAGCCGAAACAATATGAAGAAAGGCGATGTGATTACTGCATGGCTAAAACAAAACACGAGGTGGTAGTTATGCCAAAAGTGGTCACAAGAAAAAGAAGATGGTTATTCAAATGCGTAGAATGTAACCATGAGAGATGGCTTCAACCTTACAGAACGGTTGCGGAAAGTTTGTACTAATTATCTAATACAGATGACTCTGTAATTCAATTTGTTCTTCAGCAGACATTATTCCTTTTCTAACTAGGATGTCAAGCATATCTTTGAACAACTGTTTTTGTTCTTCAGACATTCCACCGGTCGGGCCTTTCTCTCCAGGTGGGCCAGGAGGACCGCGTGGACCTTTGTCACCTACCGGACCTTGTGGACCTTGCGAACCTTTGTCACCAGAAGGACCTTGCAAACCTTGCTTTCCTTGTTCACCTTGTGGACCTTGAATTCCTTGTGGACCGCGTGGACCTTTGTCACCGGTTAACCCAGGTGGACCTTGTTCACCTTGTGGACCAATTGTTCCACGGTCACCTTGTGGACCTGGAACACCAGTTATTCCTTTGTCACCAGGAGTACCTTGTGGACCGCGTGGACCTTTTTCTCCAATTGGACCTGTAATTCCAATTTTTCCTTTTTCTCCTTGTGGACCTTGCGGACCGGTCGGACCTTTTTCTCCCATTGGACCGGTGACACCTTTGTCACCTCGTTCACCAACAGGACCAGGAACTCCTTTGTCTCCTTGAACTCCTGGAGGACCGGTTGGACCTTTTTCTCCCTTGTCACCACGTAAACCTGTTAATCCTTTGTCACCAGATGGACCTTGAGCACCAGTGGTACCTTTGTCACCAATTAAACCTCGACCTCCTTGTTCACCTTTGTCGCCTTTGTCACCGGTTAGACCTTTCTCACCTTTGTCGCCAGTACCGCCTTTCAGACCTGGAGGACCTTTGTCTCCTTTGTCTCCTTTGTCGCCAGTAACTCCCTTTTGTCCTGAAAGACCTTTGTCGCCTGCAGGACCTTTGTCTCCTTTGTCTCCTTTGTCGCCATCAGGACCAGGTTGGCCTGGAGGACCTTTTACACCAGCGCTAGAAGGGCGCGACGTTTGTTTTGTTTTTGATTGAGTGGAATCTAATTTTGGTTTTTGAGTAACCTGTCTCATTGTTTCAGGAACTTTAAATTCAAATGATGAACCAACAGATGAGAATTGATCAACAAGTATTATCCAAACTGTGGCAAATGTGGAAATTTTTTCAGGTAATGGATTTGATTGAGAACCTAATGTAGCCTCAAATTCCCCATTTTTAATATTAAGATGAGATTTTTCACGCCAGATTGGAAGAAATGATTTTTGAGCAATTTGTTCGCTGGTAGGTTTTGCTTCAGTGATGGCAAACTCTACTTCAAAGACACCGTTTTTTTGTTTGTATGGTGATTGGCCTTTAACAGCAAAGTGCTCAGATGATGGCATAATCATTTCTTTCAATATCTAGTATTTATTTACATTTTCTAGCCGGATTAGGCATAGATTTGGCACTAGTAGCAGCTTAATATTTATCCGTTAAATGTAGAAATCTAATTCATGAAGGACAAGAAAAAAGAAACATCTCTAACTAAAAAAGATGAGACAAGTCTAACAAATGTAAATTATCAACGAGATAGACTTTTCAAAAAAGGTATCAATTTGATGGCAGACGAGAAATTAGATGAAGCGGTAATAAATTTTGAGATGATATTAAGAGCAGACCCAAACGATGTAGAAGCAATGCTCAAACTAGGATATTCACGATTTCATTTAGATGACCATTCAGAAGCAATGAGAGTTTATGACAAGATTTTAGATATTGATGTAACAAATCCAGAAGCATGGAACTTAAAATCACTAGTTAATTATGAAAAAAAGAATTATGCTAAAGCATTAGATTGTGTTGAAAAAGCAATAGATTCAGACCCAACATATGGCATGGCATGGTATAACAAAGGATGTTACCTTTCAATGCTAAATCAAGTTCCAGATTCATTAGAAGCATTAAAGCGCTCAATCGAAATTGATGTTAAAAATGCAAGAAAAGCAGTTAAAGACAAAGACTTTGTAAATGTAAGATCAGAAGAGGGCTTTAAACGAATTATCGAAGTTGTATTAATTGAATCATTAAGACAAGGATACCATACAATTGGCGCAATTGTTTGGACAACATTCCTAGGAAAAGAGGATACAATCAAAGGATTGGACGAATTAATTTTGAAAGGGGTTGTAGTTAAAAATGAAAAAAGACAGGGATTCAACCAAATCATTCCAATTTATGATTTGATACCAGATGTTGCAAAAAAACTCGGTGCAAAGAGAAGAGGATTACTGGGTCCAAAAGAAATTGGAAAAATTCCAACACCAGTTAAAAGTCTAAAAGAAATTGGATTAGCAGTTCAAACAACAATGTCTGCAATAGAAAATGAAGATTTAGAAAAAACAGTGGATAGTTTTGATACATATATCAATCCAGCAAAATGTGGACAACAAATGATTGAAGAATTTTTAGATGAACATAGAGAGATTAGATTGTTTAAAATTAGATTAGATGATAAAGGCAAAGATTACTTAATCGATAACAAAAAGAAAATGTTAGAATTATTTGAAAATATGGAAATTACAGTTACAAAGAAATTAAGAGCAAACGTTCCACAAAATTAAGTCATAGAATCTTTTTCTTTTTTAATAATTGGTATTCCATCAATGATAGACACATCATCCTCTTCATATACAGTATGCCAACGTCCATTATGAGGAAGTAAATTGTTTAATTCTTCAATTTTTTTGTTGGTAGGTTTTTTGTTGAGCAATGCACCCCATTTCATATTTGGAACCTTTGGCATTACATCATTGATATCTTTCATTTTATATCACTCTGCAGAAAGATCCCAATAATTGGCATTTTCTTGCTTATCAATTGGTTTTTCAAGACTTTTCCATTCTTTAAAGGAGTGGACATATAGTTTGACATTTGGTACACCAATTGATTTTAGAGCATAATATGCCAAACCAGATAATGTTCCTACGCTTCCACAATAGGTGATTATTTCTGCATCTTCAGAAATGCCTCTGTTTTTTAGAAGAGTTTTCATACCCTCTTTTGTTCTAAGAATTTTTCCATCTGTTGCAAGTGTTCTGTAAGGGATGTTAATTGCACCAGGGATATGTTGTTCAAGATAATTTAGACGCTCACGATTATCAATTATTACAACATTTTTGTTTTCTTTAACTTTTTCAAGATATTCAGCAGTAGCCATAATTTCAGGATTGATTTTTACAGAATGAGTTGCAGTTTCAATCTCTGGTACTTCTGTAGAAATTTCATATCCAAGATCTTTCCATTGTGAAAATGTTACATCTAATAATTTTACATCTTTATGCCCAATGTATTGTAAAGCCCAAACAACTCTAGAAGATAACGCACCAAATGTATCATCATATATTACAGCAGGAGTTTCATCAGAGATTCCCAAATCTTGTGCAATTTTTTGTATTGATTCCGAACTATCGTCAGCAAGAAGTTTTGCTAGAGGAAGATTTACAGCATTTCTTATATGACCTTGTTGATATTCTTGCTCTCGTCTAACATCAACAATTCGAATTGAGTTTTCTTGGATTTTTTCA
>JAOLYB010000032.1 GCA_028343215.1 Candidatus Nitrosopelagicus sp.
ACTCCTTTTCTATTACTTGAGTATATTGATTACTTATTCATTGTTTCATCATTTTTTAAAATTAATCTAGGGATTCATAGTAAATTTAATATGTAACTCTTGGAGAATTTTTATAAATTGTTTTGGAAAGGTCACATTCGTGAAGTAATTAAAACATGTAATCACGATGGCATATTGGATATTTTAAAATCTATTCCTGATGAGGAATGGGCAAAAGATACTGAAGTTAGAAATTCAAAAGCAAAAGTTGGTAACACAAATTTAGATACACGTGCATTAATGCTAAAATACAAATCGGCCGCATCTGTAGGGAATGGATTTGTTAATTATGAAAAAAATGATACTGAAACATTAAGTAAACTAAAACCTATTCTGGATGATATTGTTTCTGATATCAAAAATTTTTATGGATACGAAAATCTAAAATTAACTAATGTTATATTTACAGAATTACGTAAAGGTGGAATTATTCCTGAACATATTGATGAAGGAAAAATGCTCACTTCAAATCACAGAATACATATTCCAATAATTTCTCATCCAGATGTAAAATTTGTACTTGATCATAAGGATTATTATTTAGAACCTGGACATGGTTATGAAATAAATAATCAAATAATTCATGAAGTTAGAAATGAAAGTGATATTGATAGAGTTCACATGATAATTGATTTAAAAGAATGGAATGATGATGAACCTTCAGAATTTTATGAAGTTGATTCAAAAAAATATTGATTTTAGTTTAAATGAAATTACCTCGTTCAATTAGATTTTTTCGTAAACCTGATCATATTTCATTTTTAATTGGACTTGTTTTTGTCATCATTAGTGTTTTCACTAATACATTTGAAACTAAATTAATTAGTTTCATTTTTTTCACATTCACAATAATATACGAAACATATGAAATTTCTAAAGGTAATAGACAAATAATTAAAGTAGATCATATCGCATTTGTCGTAGGTTATATTATTTTAATAATAACATTTTGGGAGACTGAAATTTTCTTATTAATAATTAGTGTAATCCTATTCATTTTTACCGTATTGTTTGAAATCTACGCTGTAAGAAAAAACGATTTAAAAAATCAATAATTTTTTAATCAAGATGATTGATGTTTTGAACTTTATATGGTTCTTCTAATTGTTTAATGTCGTCATCTGTAAGTTTAACATTTAATGATTCCACTGCTTCTTCGACATGAATTTTTTTTGTAACACCTATTATTGGTAACGTTATATCTTTCTTCAATGACCATGCTAAAGCAATCTGTACTGGTTTAACATCTTTTTCACTTGCTAACTTAACAACTGTCTCAAGGACATCATAATCTTGTGGCTTAAAGAATTTTGGTTTAAAACCAGGATCTGATTTGAATCTAATTCCTTCATTTTCAGTATCTCGTGTATATTTTCCAGTCAAAAATCCTTTTGCAACTGGATTATATGAAAATAAAGAAATTTTTTGATCCTTACAAAAAGGAATCATTTCTCTTTCTTCTTCACGATAACATAAATTGTAATGTGTTTGCATAGTCTCTAAACGATGTAAATTTAATTCACGACACAACCAAACACATTTTGCAAATTGCCATGTCCACATATTTGAAGCTCCTAGATGATGAACTTGATTATCTTTAACTAATTCATCCATGGCAACTAATGTTTCTTCAATTGGTGTATCGTAATCCCACCTATGAATTTGATATAAATCTATGAATTTAGTTTGTAATCTTTCTAATGACATTAGAAATTGTTTTTTTATTTGTTCTTTTGATAGGCCTATATCATTAGGATCCTTTCCCATTTGATATCTAACTTTAGTCCCAATCACAACATCGTTACGACAATTTTTTAATAATTCTCCAACTATTTCTTCAGAACGTCCATTTGAATATGCATTTGCTGTATCAAAAAATGTGATTCCTAAATCTAATGCACAATCAATGATTGGCTTTGCATCATCTAATTCAATCATCCAGTCAAGTTTTGAACCAAATGACATGCAACCTAAACAAATTTTTGAAATTTTTGTATTTGAATTACCAATAGTTTCGTATTGCATACTTTTTCTAATTACAATAATATGATATATCTAATAAATCGTTAAAAAATATAGTAATTGATATATTCTCATATTAATTCATTAAACCGTGAAGCAGAATTTATTATTCCGTTGTTGGTTTTATTTTAGAACTGGTTGGCAGACATATTTTGCCTTTATTTTAGCAGCGATTAACACTTTAACAGTAACGTATTTTCTTGCAATTGATAATTATCCTTCACTAAAAACTATTTTTCCTTCATTTGAAATGTACATACTAATTATTGTTTCAATAGGTATTCCGTTATTGATATCAATTGGATTTGTTCATTTCAAACGTTCACAATCTTTCAAATCTGAAGCAGATGTTCTTATAGAAAGTAATCCATATCAAAGACGTAATACTGTGAATAGTGAAATTATTTTACGATTAAATTTAAAATTAATGTCAATGATGTTAAAAATTTCAAATAAAGAAAATTTATCTGAAACTGAAATTGAAGAAATCACCAAACTTCATAAAGAAATTCTTAATTTATCTGAAAATAGAACTTTAACTGATAATATTGATATGGACTTTCTTAAAAAAGAAATTGTAAAATTATAGTTTTTCTAAATTGATTTCACAAAATCTCACAGAGAATAATTTTAAACAAAAAATAAAATTATGGCTTTTAGAAAATCCAGAATTTAATCCATATACATTCTCTTTTGGAAAATTATATAGAAAACTAACAAGTAAGTTTAGAACTTTGCCATATTTCATAATTATCGGTGTTGGACGTGCAGGAACTACTGCATTATACAGTTATTTGATTCAACATCCTTCAATACATCCTGCACTAAATGATGATAACAAATTAGCATCTGATATTCATTATTTTGAATACATGATAAGTGATGATATTCAATGGTATAGATCACATTTTCCAATTTTATCTTCAAAACAAATAACTGGTGAGTTTACATCAACGTACATTTATCATCCTGACGTTCCAAAAAGAATTTTTAATTTATTACCACAAATAAAATTAATTGTTATACTGAGAAATCCGATTGATAAGGCATATTCTACATACTATCAACAATTTCGATATGGTGAATGTTCTACCACCTTTGAAGAAACAATTGAAGCAGAATTTCAAAGAATGAATTTATTGAAAAAATTTCCGGAAATAAATAGTTCAAATCCTGATTTTTCTAATTCTGTTGCACATAATATAATCAGACACGGCATTTATGCAGATTATCTTGAAAATTGGTTGAATATTTTCAATAAAGACCAACTACTAATTCTAAATGCCGATGATCTGAAGCAATATACGGAGAAAACATTAGAACATGTTTTTAATTTTCTTAATGTTTCAAATCATAATATCAAAGATACATCCAAAATTAGTGCTAGGAAATATCCTTCTATGGATAATTCTACGCGTAAAAAATTAATTGATTTTTACAAACCTCATAATCAAAGATTAAATAAATTATTGGGCACTAGTTTTCAATGGGACATTTGATATAATAGAAATGAATCAATTTGTTCCAAAAATATTGTGGGAAAATAATCACGGTAAAAAAAAATTATACTCATTTATATCAGAAAATAATAAAAC
>JAOLYB010000033.1 GCA_028343215.1 Candidatus Nitrosopelagicus sp.
ATTAAAACAACTTTAGAGAACAGTTGGGAGCCAAATCTTAATGAAATTTCTTCATGTATTAATGAAAATACAAAGATGATTGTTCTTAATTATCCAAATAATCCTACTGGAAAAATTTTACCTAAAACATTACAAGATCAAATAGTAGAAATCGCTAAAAAAAATAATTTGTATATACTCAGTGATGAAATTTACAGTAATTATTCAAATGAAAAATGGAGTAGTATTTTATCATATAATTATGAAAAATCAATTGTTACACAATCATTTTCAAAATCGCATTCCATGACAGGTTATAGAATTGGATATTTGATTTCAAGTAAAAATATTATCGAGAGATTAACAAAGTTACAGGCACTTTGTTTAACAAATGTTTCAGAACCAATTCAATACACAGCAATGAAATCACTAGATGATGATGTAACAGAAAATACAGCGATTATGAATGAGAGACTAATGAAATTAGAAGAAATATGTAAAAAGATGCAATTAGAGTTTGAAAGACCAGATGGAGCAATGTACATTTTTGCGCGTACTAAGAATCCAATTAATACTTCAGAATTATCAGAAGAATTGTTAAATCACGGAGTAGCAATTGCGCCAGGAATTGGATTTGGCGACTATAATGAATTTTTCAGAATATCTGCATGTTTAGACATAAAAACACTAATTGAAGGCATGGACATATTAAAAACTAGGTTATAGGGTTAGAATGGCTAAAACAATTGCAATAATTGGAGCAGGTGGTGCAATGGGCTTATGGTTTTCAGAATATTTTTCAAAAAAAGGATTCGAGGTAACAGGTTTTGATAATACTAATCCAGTTGCAAAAAATATCAAAAAAGCAGATTCATTAATTAGTGCAATTTTGAATGTGGATTATGTTCTATTATCAACACCAACAAAGAAAACACCAGAAATAATCAGACTGATTGCAAAAGAAATGAAAAGAGAATCATTTCTAATTGATATAACTTCACAGAAATCAAAAACAGCAACGGCATTAGGAAAAATACCTGCCAAAGTTTCACCAATCTGCATGCATCCAATGTTCGGTCCAGGCGCAAAAAATCTCAAAAATCAAAATATTGTTTTGATTCCAATTAAAGATGGAAAAAAAGAGCTTAATGTTGCGAAGAGTCTCTTCCCAGATGGTAATTTTGTAACAATAGATTCAACAGAACATGATAAAAAAATTGCCATGATACTTGGTTTAACACATTTAATCAACATAGCATTTGCAAATATTCTGGCAAAAGATGATAAAATATCACTAACAGAAAAAATGGCTGGAACTACATTCAAAGCTCAAAAGATTTTAGCAGAGAGTATAATGACAGAGTCGCCAGAATTAATCGAGACTATAATATCAAATCCAGAAATTAGGAAAGTTGCAGAAGAGTTTTGGAAAGATGTAGGAAGATTGTTAGCATCTGCACAAGAAGGTAAGGGTGAAGAAATTATCGAATATATCAACACAAACAAAGAAAAAATTTCTCAAAATGTTGACCTAGAAAAATCATACAAAAAACTAACGAAGATGGTCAATACAATCGATAAATAATGCATAAAACAAAAATAGTTACTACATTTTTAACAAACTCAGATAAAATTTTACTCTTAAAACGAAGTCAAAAAGTAAAAAGTATGAAAAATCTTTGGGCAGGAATTAGCGGCATAATAGAAGGAGATGAAGAACCAGTAAAACGTGCAAAAATTGAAGTTTATGAAGAAGTTGGAATTGAAGAATCAAATATTAAATTAATCAAAGAAGGAGATGTGATTTTAATAGAATCGCCTCAATATGAAAATCATCAATGGGAAGTTTATCCATTCTTATTTTCTTGTGATAACAGAGAAGTTAAATTGAATTGGGAGAATTCAGATTCAAAATGGATTAGTGTAAATGAATTAAATGATTTCACAACCGTTCCAAGTCTCGATAAAGTACTAACTAGATTGTTCTAATTTTTCAGGATCTTTTTCGTATTTTCTTTGTTGGGGTAACATGAGATATACACATGCACCACCGCACATTGTACATGGAACATTATTTCCAGGGTGTTGTCCAGTTCTTCCATGAATTTTAGCTGCTTGTTCAGGATCAATGGATAACGCCAATTGTTTTTCCCAATCTAAAGTTCTTCGTGCTTCAGTCATCTTCATATCCCATTTGATTGCTTTTTCTCTCAATTTTACAAGATCACCTGCATGTGCTGCAATACGATATGCAATTAGACCTGCTTTTACTTCCTCAGCATTCGGCAAAGCAAGATGTTCAGAAGGAGTCAGATAGCACAGAAGATCAACACCCTCACTTGCAGATACTGCAGCACCTATAGCACTTGCAATATGATCATGCCCAGATGCAATATCAGTAACTAATGGCCCTAAAACATAGTAAGGAACATCACCAATGAGAGATTTCGCCAATCTTACATTTGCAGCAACTTCATTTAGCGGAACATGTCCAGGACCTTCTATCATAACTTGTACTTCTTTTTCATTTGCACGTTTAGCTAATCTTGAAATATTGATCATTTCTTGAACTTGAAGTTCATCATGAGAATCTAAAATTGAACCAGGTCTCAGTGCATCACCTAGACTAAAAGTTACATCGTATTTTTGTGCTAATTCCATCATATAGTCATAATGAGTGATGTATGGATTTTCTTTATCATATTTTAACATCCATGCCGCAGTAATAGTTCCACCTTTACTAACTACACCAGCATAACGCTCTACCTTTAGAATTCTTTTAGCAATTTCTTTTGTTATCCCAGAATGAATTGTTGTATAATCAACTCCATCTTTTATATTATTTTCAAATGCCTTAAGAAAATCATCTTCAGTTATGTCTAATGGATTTTTGTGTTTTTCTACTCCAAAATTATATGCTTCATAGATTGGTACAGTTCCAAATGTAATTGGTGCAACTTCTAGTAATTTTCTTCTGACAATTCCAACATCACCTCCATCACTCAAATCCATAATTGTATCTGCATGATATTTTACTGCAACTTTGGCTTTCTCAATTTCTTCATCAATATCCACATTCAATGTAGAAGTACCAATGTTAACATTCACCTTAGTTTTTGTACCCTTACCAATTGCAACATTGTGGATTTTTTCTTTACGTACATTGTTACTTGGAATAATTATTGAACCGCTAGCAACTTTTGGAATTAACCAATCGAGCGTAATATCCTCATCTTTTGCTACCTGTTTCATTTCATCAGTAGCTATACCTCTTCGTGCAGAAGTCATTTGGGTCGCCATATACTAAATTGTCAAATGGTGGATTTAAACAATCGTTTAATTTACGATCACCATGAATGTTCTTTCCATTGGAGGCTCAGACCCATCATCAGGAGCAGGAATTCAAAGCGATATCAAAACATTTGAAAATCATGGAGTATACGGATTAACCGTAATTACAGCCATTACTAGTCAAAATACAAAGAAAATTTCTA
>JAOLYB010000034.1 GCA_028343215.1 Candidatus Nitrosopelagicus sp.
CTTCAGTGACAAGTCCAACTTTTCCGTGATAACGTCTATGAGGTAATCCTTTGTGTTGTGCTGGATCGATTTGAACTAGAGCTCTGTCACCAACATTATACTCTCTCAACATGAAAGATACTCCACGAGGACCTTTCTTTGTCATTACAGATCTAGATTTGTGTTTAAATCCATGAGAACGACCAGATGTCTTTTTAGTTGCCATATTAAAAAAAATACTCGCTTTCCCTTATTTTAAGACTAGTATGGGATTTGGCAGGAAATTTGAGATATAAAATGAAAAGAGGAAGGATTGAGACTATTTCAAATCAGTTGATTCAGAATCTATTGGTTCTGCGCTAATATCAGGAGTTTCAGTAACTTCTTCTTTAGGCTCAGAATCTATTGGTTCTGCGCTAATATAAGGAGTTTCAGTAACTTCTTCTTTAGGCTCAGAATCTATTGGTTCTGCGCTAATATCAGGAGTTTCAGTAACTTCTTCTTTAGGCTCAGAATCTATTGGTTCTGCGCTAATATCAGGAGTTTCAGTAACTTCTTCTTTAGGCTCAGAATCTATTGGTTCTGCGCTAATATCAGGAGTTTCAGTAACTTCTTCTTTAGGCTCTGACTTTTTTGTGGTCTTCTTTTTCTTTGTTGTTGCATCTTCTGGATCAATTACACCTGCTTCACCTAATGCAAAGACTACATCCATTTCTGGGTGGTGTGGACTATCAACCATTCTGGCAATTCTCTTTTTACCGGATTTCTTAAAGTAAATTCGGTATGTGCTTGTATGTGCAACCACATTACCTCCAACAGGTCTTGTTGGATCACCAAAGAATTGGTCAGGAGAATGCATTACCTGATTTGTTGCAAGTGCAGCAACATTGTATGTTTCAGCCAATCTAACTAACAAATGGACAAATTTGTTTAGTTTTTGTTGACGTGTTGCTAGAGTACCTCTTCCAAGGTATTCAGATCTAAATAGACCAACTGCAGAATCTGCTACAACTAATTTGATATTATGTTCTTTTATCAAAGTACTGGCTTCTTCAAGAATGAGAATTTGATGAGAGCTGTTATAGGCTCTTGCAACAATAATGTTGTCAAGTACTTTTTCAGGATCCATTCCATTTGCTTGTGCAATTGAAACTATTCTTTCAGGTCTGAAAGTATTTTCACTATCGATGTACAATACACCACCTTCAAGACCACCTTCTTGTTTTTGTTTTTGGACTTGTACACACATTGTGTGACAAAATTGTGTTTTACCACATCCAAATTCTCCATAGACTTCAGTTAATGCTTGAGTTTCTACTCCACCAGCAAATAGTGTATCTAGAGCTTCAGTTGCAGTGGTAATTTTACCAATGGACTGTCTCTTTTTGTATAACTCGTTTGCACTAACAAAATCTTTTTGAATTAGTCCACCTTCAACTAGACCTTCTCTTGCTTTTTCAACAAGTTTTCCTGCAGTTTCAATATCCATACTTGTTAGTTCGGCTATTTCTACAGGACCTCTGACTACTAGATCCATAATATTATGAATTCCAGCATCATTGAGTTTTCTAGTTGTTACTGGACCAACACCGGCCAGACTTTCTAAAGTTATTTCTTCAGTCATACTGTAAGGTACGGTACCAGTACTTTATAACCATTTTGTTTTAGAAAGTTTAAATTTAAAATCAATAAAGTGAAGCCTAACGACGTCTTCTTCTTTGTGCACTTGCTTTGTTTTGACCTGGCATTTTTCCGACTAGGCCTTTTTCTACTAGAACAAATCGTTTATTGTAATTACTTTTGTTACGTAGTTTGGAGTTTGTTCCAACGATCTTTCTTCCTTCTACCTTAGGAGTTTGACCTCTGACTTTGCCTGCTTTTGTAAGCGAACCGTGTGTTGCCATACAATTACGCTAAAATTTAGGAATTTATGTATTTGGGAATTACCAATATTCTGCTTTAATTTTCTCTATAACACGCTCATGTTCAGGACCTTTTCTTCGGGCATATCTTTCCATAGCACCTAATGGAACGCCACCTAAGGAACGTGCTAGTCCATTAAATGCAGTAGCCTTGAGTTTTCCTGCTGCACCATGTTTTCCAGTTCTAGTCATGAATTTTTGAATTCCATACTTGAAGTTATGTTGCCAAGTCTTGTACATGACACCTAATTGAGTTGGATCACCATCTTGACCCATATCATAAAATTCAGATTTCTCAAGTAATCCTATTGGAACAAATGTTAAAGGAGTAGCAGTAAACATTGCTTCTGGTTGTTCTCTTTCTAATTCACTGATTAATCGAATTGTCTCCCATCCATCTTCTGGTTGTTCATCATTGTCTAGACCCATAATCAAAGTAAATGCAGGAATCCAATAATTCTCATTAAGAGTTTTTACACCTTCCTTCACAACCCAGTGCCATTCATCTGGACTGTATGGTGCAAGTTTTCTATCTGCATATTTTTCAATTAATCTTGTACTGCCAGTTTCAAATCCACATTGAATACCTGTTAGATTATCAGGACCGGCATTTGTAATTTTTGAGAGGCTTGGTAGAAGATGTTCATCTGCAATTGCACCTGAAAGTGTTCCATGAGTTGGGTTGGTATGTTTTACACCAGTAGACATTATTGCTTTAAACAAATCTTCTAATGCATCTCGATTAGGTTCCATGTTTTTGGCTGTTCGTATATCCATTCCATAAACAAAAATATCATCACTATGAATCCAGGCTCTATCCATTCCACCTTTCTTAATATTTACTTCAATCTCTTTTTTCACTTTTTCAGGAGAATAATATCTCAAAGAACGAAGTGTTACATCACAGAATTTACATCCACGACCACAACCACGCATTACCTCAACCATTCCATGCATGCTTGGTTCTACAATGTTTGGAATATCATCTAATTCAGGTCTATCCCAGAAATTAACAAATCTTCCATGATACGTGTTATCACCACGTTTGTATTCTTTAATATCAACTTTGAAATCTTTTCTTTTTCTGAAAGGATCCATATTTTCAAATTGTCCATCTATCAGATAATCGAAAAATCTTCCAGCATGTCCATCTATTTCAGGAGCTATGCCACCTAATTCACCTTCTAAAATTGCATAGAGTCCATATTCTTCAATTTTTTCCGGAGCATAATTGTATTGCCAGGTACCAGATGCACCAGCAATTACTTTAGCATGACTGCCATTCTTTTTCTTTGCTGCATTAATTCTATGATGTAATTCCGCATTGTAAAATTCATCATAAGATGTTTGTTTTCTTCCAAAAGTAAAGGTCATTGTTACAGGACCCATTCCGAGAGGATCCATTTCATAGGTTCCAACAACTTCTGTTTCAGGACCAATGAATTTTTCAATAT
>JAOLYB010000035.1 GCA_028343215.1 Candidatus Nitrosopelagicus sp.
AGCTAAAGCCCCAATGGCTATAACTATTGAACCTGTAGCAGGTTCTGGTGCACCTGGATGTGAACCTGAATGTTATTCTCCATCAACTGCAACAATTTCTGCAGGTGGAACTGTAACTTTCACAAACACTGACACTGCTCCACACACATCAACAAGTGGTAGCGCAGCAAACGGTCCTGATGGTATATTTGACACATCATTAATCATGATGAACGCAAGCTTTGATGTTACATTATCTGATGCAGGAACTTACCCTTACTTCTGTATGGTCCATCCATGGATGGAAGGTACAGTTATAGTCGAATAATCTAATACAAATTAAATTGGTTAGAGTCGGCGGAATCATCGTAATTGTAGCAATCTTTACACTAATCGGTATTTCATTTTATTTTTACTCTGGTGAAGTTTTAACTGATGTCAAAGTCTCTTCTTTTGGTGAACCTGTTCAAGTAGGTGATGTAATGTTTGATGTACAATATGTCGCAAATTTTGATTTTCTTGGAAAGACTAAGGAATTCAAAATAGCTGAACAAGGTGAAATTGATAGAGGGTTAATTGAGGCATCTAATGAGTCTCCAACTCACACATATTTCCAAATACAAGTGACTGCTGAAAATAAGGGTGATGAAATAGTTAGACTTACCGGTGGTCAACTACATCTCTATGATGATTCCAATACACGTTTTAGTCCAATCTTTGTTGGTTACGGTGAAACTGAATTATCTTTGGTAGATCTTGAACCACAAAAGGCAGTTACTCTTACAACTCAATTTGATATTGAATATGATGAAGAAATGCAGTATCGTGTTGGTATTGTTCCAAATAGACATGGTATGGATGGAACACAGGAAATTGCATTTATTTGTATTAAAAATTGCAGTTAGCTCTTAGTACAGCCACATTTTACATAAACGACCTTGAATTCTCCATCAGACTTTATGTTATGTGACATAGGTCTTCTACAGTACTTGCATTCTGTAAATCCGTGATATTCTTCCACTTTGATAAGTTTTGTCTTCCATGATTTACTCTCTTCGTCCCAATACACTGAGTCGATCTCTTTTGGATTATCCATATTATCACTTGAATTGGTAATGTTTGAATTTTTTGTTTGAAAAGATTAAATTGCATGTATTAAAAATCAGGTTTAATGAAGGTAGTAACTATTGGGAGTCGTGTATTTGTCACAAGCTTCCAACTCGCAGGCGTTCAAGGAAAAATAGTCGATTCTTCTGATGCTGCTTTTGAGGAAATCAAAAAATTATATGATGATTCTGAAGTTGGTCTAGTTCTTGTTAGTGATGATTTAACTGAACAAATCAATGATAAATTAACAAAATTACGTACTGAACAATCCACGCCTTTGGTATTTGCTCTTCCTGCATCTGGCAGTGAAAAATCTGAAGTCGATTATAGAGTAATGCTCAAAAAAATCCTAGGCGTATAAATATAGAGTAAATAATTATCCATCATGAAAGCAGCTGTTGTGAAGGGAAATTCTAAAGTTGAAATAGAAAACTTCACTCTTGCGGATATTGGTTCAAATGAATTACTAATCAAGATGCAGTCTTGTGGAATATGTGGCTCTGATGTTGAAAAGGTATTTGGACAATATGGTCAACCATCTATGAGATTAGGACATGAACCTGCAGGTGAAATAATTAAAATTGGTTCTGATATATCTGACTTCAAAATAGGTGATCGTGTATTTACTCATCATCATGTTGCTTGCTATTCAAAAGACTGTCATGAATGTAGTCATGGAAATGAAACCATGTGTAAAAAATATTCACAATCAAATCTTAATCCTTGTGGTTTAGCTGATAATTACATTGTTCCTGAATGGAACGTAATTCATGGAGGTGTTCTAAAATTACCTGATGGTGTTTCATACCAAGAAGCTGCATTAATTGAACCTCTTGCATGTTGTGTTCGTGCTTGGTCAAAATTCAAATATCAAAAAAATGACACTGTAGCAATTTTAGGTGTTGGACCAACTGGAATGATGCATGTTTTACTTGCAAAATCATATGGGTTCTCAAAAATATTCTGTATGGATCTAAACGATTTTAGATTAGATTTTGTAAAAAAATTCGATGTCACAACTATTCGTTCTGATGATCCAAATTTAATCCAAAAAATAAGTGATGAAACTACCATTGGTGTTGATGTTGCAATTGTAGCTACAAGTAGCTTACATGCATTTCAAGATGCAATAAAACTTGTAAGAAAAGGTGGAACTGTTGTAATGTTTGGTGTACCAAGTAAAGGTGCAACTACTGAAATTGACATGAGTGTAGTTTATTCAAAAGAAATTAGTATTGTTACTACTTATGCTGCATCTGATATGGATACTAAAAATGCATTAGAACTAATTTCATCAGGTAATGTAGATGTCAAGTCACTCGTCACGCACAAATATTCTCTTGATGACTCACAAAAAGCATTTGAACATGCAAAAACAGGTGAAAATGCAATGAAGATAATTATTGAAAATTAGCAAAGGCTTAAGAAAGGTAAATTTTTTTCAAAAAAATAAGAAAATGGACTGGGGTTTAAAAAATAGAATTGCAAGAATAATTTCTCCTGCTGATAATAAGGCATTAATGCTTGCAGTTGATCATGGTTATTTTTTAGGTCCTACTGAAAAACTAGAAGATTTGAAAAAAACAATTGCCCCTTTAGCAAAACATTGTGATTCATTAATGATTACTCGTGGAGCATTAAGAACATCTGTTAATCCTGATTATCCTGTACCTGTTGTATTGCGTGTCTCTGGTGGAACTAGCATAATCGGTGAAGATCTATCTCAAGAAGATATCACTGTTAGCATTAAAGATGCACTTAGACTAAACGTTGCAGCAGTGGCAATGTCAGTTTTTGTTGGTTCAAAATATGAATATCAAACTATTGTAAATCTTGGGAAACTTGTCAATGAAGCAGAAGAATATGGAATTCCTGTTTTGGCTGTTACTGCAGTTGGAAAAGAAATAGGAACAAAAGATGCACGTTATCTATCTCTTGCATGTAGAGTTGCAGCTGAACAAGGTGCACATATTGTAAAAACATACTATTGCGAAAACTTTGAAAAAGTTGTAAAATCATGTCCTGTACCAATCATTATTGCAGGTGGAAAGAAAATTCCAGAAAAAGATGCTTTGAAATTAACATATGATGCACTCAAAGCAGGCGCTGTTGGAGTAGATATGGGTCGTAACATCTGGCAATCTGATAATCCTGTTGCTATGATAAAGGCTGTACATTCAATTGTACATGGAACTAACAACGTTGAACAAGCATTTACTTTG
>JAOLYB010000036.1 GCA_028343215.1 Candidatus Nitrosopelagicus sp.
TTCAATTTTCAATGTTTCTGTGTTTTCAAGTGTTTTAACATTAATTTCAGTACCTAAACTAGCATCTATCATAGAAAGTCTTGCATCACAGTATAGATCTATACCATCTCGTCTAAAGTAAGAATGTGGTTCAACACGTACGCGTACAATTAGATCACCGTTGTTCCCATCTGGAATTGATTCACCTTCACCTTGAATAACATAATCACCATTATCAATTCCTGATGGAAGATTAAATGAAAGATGTTTTGTTCCTTTAATTTTTCCACGTTGACATTTTTTGCATGGATCATTAATAATTTCTCCTCTTCCTCTACATGTTCCACATGCTTGAGCAGTTTCTAATAGGAATCCACCCATATTTTTTCTGACTCGAACTTGTCCACGACCATTACAATCTTTACAAGTTGCTTTTGATGTTCCAGGTTTGCATCCCGTACCACTACAATCAGGACAATCTACATATTTCTGGAGATCAAGTTCAATTTGTTTTCCATGTAATACATCTTCCAAAGTAATATAACATTCATGTAAAAGATCATTTCCACGTGAACGACCGAATCCTCCACCGCCACCGAATAGATTTTCAAAAACAGATCCGAATCCTCCACCGCCACGTCCTCCTTGACCGCTAAATAGATCATTGAAAATATCATTGAAGTTACCACCTGCACCTCTAAAAATATCTTCGGTGGAATATCTTCCATCAACACCTTCGTGTCCATGTTGATCATATAGATCACGTTTTGATGAATCTGAAAGAACAGCATATGCTTCAGAAATTTCTTTAAAGTGTTCTTGCGCATCAGGAGATTTATTTCTGTCAGGATGAAATTTTAAAGCTAATTTCCTATATTGTGATTTAATTTCATCAGGATTAGAAGATTTTGTGACTCCTAATACTTCATAATAATCACGTTTAGCACTCATGAATAATCTGCTTAATCAATTATTAATTAACTAACTTGATGATTTTTCTGATTTTTGTTCAGAATTAGTGTCAGACTGTTGTTCTCCAGACTGTTGTTCTCCAGACTGTTGTTCTCCAGACTGTTGTTCTCCAGGTGGGGGGGATGCATTTTTGTATAATTCAGTTGTTACTTCATTAACAATTGTTTTGACTGCTTCAAGTTTTTGTTTAATTTGTTCTGAATCTTGTGATAATGAATCCTTTAGTTCTTTAACTGCATCTGTGATTTGAATGCCTTTTTCTTGAGGGATTTTATCTTTAAGATCTTGGTTTACTAATTTTTCAGTAGTGTAAATGAAACTTTCAGCCTCATTTTTAATATCAACTGCTTCTTTCTTCTTTTTATCTTCTTCAGCATGACCTTCAGCATCTTCTTGCATCTTTTTAATTTCATCATCTGACATTTTTGTTGTAGATTGAATTGTAATTTTAGCATCTTTGCCTGTACCCAGATCTTTTGCAGTTACATTTAGGATACCATTTGCATCAATGTCAAATTTTACATTGATTTGAGGTACGCCTCTTGGTGCAGGTGGAATATCAGTTAGATTAAAGGTGCCTAATGACACATTATCAGCAACCATCGGTCGTTCACCTTGTACTACATTAATAGTAACTGCAGTTTGACTATCTGCAGCAGTTGTGAATGTTTTATCTTTAGATGTAGGAATTGTTGTATTTCTTTCTATAATTGGTTCTCTTACTCCACCCAATGTTTCAATTCCAAGAGTTAACGGTGTAACATCAAGTAATACGATATCACTAGTTACATCACCTGCAATAATTCCTGCTTGAACTGCTGCACCGAATGCTACAGCTTCCATAGGATCAACACCGGATTCGCCTTCTTTTCCAACAGAATCACTAACGAATTTTTTGACAATTGGCATACGTGTTGGACCACCTATCAAAACAATTTTTGTAATATCAGATGTAGAGAGTTTTGCATCTTCTAGTGCTTTATCAATAGACGACTTACATCTTTGAACAATTGGACTAACTAGATCATCAAGTTTTGCTCTTGTAATTTTAACTTCAAGATTTTTTGCACCAGATGAGTCTTGAGCAATAAATGGAAGATTTACATCAGTTTCCATTACAGTAGATAATTCAATTTTTGCTTTTTCTCCAGCTTCTTTAATTCTAGTCACAGCCGTATTATCAGTAGAGAGATCTATTCCTTCTTTTTTTCTAAATTCATCAATTACATAATCAATTATTGCTTGATCCATATCAGCTCCACCTAGTTTTGTGTCACCAGATGTACTCATTACTTCAAATACGCCTCCTCCCATCTCCATGATTGTTACATCAAGTGTACCACCACCAAAATCAAAGACCAATATTTTCATATCTTCTTTACTTTTATCCAATCCAAATGCGAGGGATGCGGCGGTTGGTTCATTGATAATTCTTACAACTTCTAATCCTGCAATTGTTCCAGCGTCTTTTGTTGCTTGTCTTTGATTATCGTTAAAATATGCAGGAACTGTGATAACAGCCTTGTTTATTGTGTCACCAGTAAATGCTTCAGCATCACGTTTAATTTTCTGAAGAATAAATGCAGAGATTTGTTGAGGTTTGTACTCTTTTCCCTGTATTTTATACAAAAAGTCTTCTCCCATCTTTCGTTTTGCCTCACGAATAGTATTATCAGGATTTGTTACTGCTTGTCTTCTTGCAGGTTCACCAACTAGAAGTTCACCATCTTTTGAAAATGCTACAACTGATGGAAATGCTTTGCCAGCTACAGTTGTACCTTCTGCTGCAGGTATCAGCGTAGGTTTTCCACCCTGCATAACAGATGCAGCAGAGTTACTTGTTCCTAGATCAATACCAATAATTTTTTCAGCCATATTTTACACATTCTTTAATTTTATTTCTTTGATACAATAACCTTAGATGGTTTTAAAATAGCTTTGCCAGAAACATAGCCTTTAGACACCTCCTGAGTAATTGTTCCTTCATCA
>JAOLYB010000037.1 GCA_028343215.1 Candidatus Nitrosopelagicus sp.
CTACTCATTCTCACCAGCAGTTGCTGACTTAGAAAGAGAAAACCCAGTCTTCAAAGAAGCAGTCAAAGTTACACTAACTCCAATGTTAACATCACTAACACTACTCAACTATGTTGAAGTTGACACTGAAGAAGAAATGTTAGGATATGGAATTAGTATAATCCTACTTAACATCGGAATGTACTTTGTAGCACCTGCTGCAGCAATCATTGTAATAAAGAACAGACTAAATCGCAATTAAGTTATATATTCAAAGGATTGAGTATCGTTATGAACATTGAATATGAAGAGTTTAACAATACAGAAGATTTATTGTTATATCTCTCATCTGTTGCACCACCAATGAAAAACTTCATGCCAATTAATTCTTACAAAGGATTCATTTGCTCTTTCATTCCGTTAAGTCAATCTGGAGGTGATCTATTTCTAATGTTATACGCAAAAGGTGAACTTGAAACAGGAATTCATGAATTTGATATTAAAACTCGTTCAGTTACTAAAGTTGAAGCAATTGAACGTGCAGACAAGACATACTTTATTGTGATGACACCAAAAAGAAATACAATTGCTGATAAAGCAATTGAAAACATGTAACCTAATTTCTTTTTTTAAATTTTCCTAACTTTATTAATCCAATTAAAATACACAGAATGCTAATTAGCATTCCAACTATTCCAAACAAATAATGTCCCATAATGAATCCTGCAATTATTGTAATTACAAATAATGCCGATCCAAAAATGAATGAAATAATTATTACGAGTAAATTTGCTTTATCTAATTCCATGAGAAAACTTCTAGAGTTTCTTTGTAATCATTTTTTGTGAAGAAACTGATCTACTTCTAGAATATTTCTCAATTATTTCCTCCGGTGTTCTTCCATTGAATAGATCTTTGCACAATCCTCTCAAATATCTCATAATTGCCCATGTTCCTGCTTTGAGTATTCCGTACATGAAAATCTTCATTGGTGGACCATATGTTTTGTTTCTCAATATGATAGGAATAATGTCATTAATTACACGTAAGTTATTCTCCCAACATCTCCAGAACAATGTAAATTGTGCTTCATTCAAGTTTCCGAAATGCATTGAATTTTTCTCACTAAAGTCTTGGTAAAGAAGTGGTGCAACCAATCCTCTAAAGTTCATTGTTCTAAAGTCATTCATCATATCGATTGTAAATTGACTGTCATCAGGTGTTTCATCTGGCCATCCGATAATTATTGTTGCAGCTGGGAACCAATGATTATCGTTTAGAATTTTTGCTCCTTCTCTAACAACACTTCCCCATTCTTCGGTAGCAAATGGTCTTGTCTTAACGCCTAGATGTTTCTTGACCATTGAAGGTGATACTGTTTCAATACCTAGATTAGTTGCAAGCCATCTGCCTGTTTCATGTTGTCTATTAACATCTGCAATGTTTCTCATTAATTGAGGATCTGCAGCAACTGCTGAAAATGTCATATGTGTTGTACCGATAAAGTTTGCACCCATACCTTTGAGACCTTTCCATAAATCTGTAATTGCATCCCTATTTGGAATGAAATCTTTGTTATCACATCCATAAAGCAACATTTCATCAGAATGAAGCCAAACTGAGTCAAATCCATAATCTAAGTTAACTTTTGCTTCTCTCTGTAATCGTTCTATTGATAGGTCTTTTTTAGAACGTTTGTTAACATCACAAAAATCACATCCTCTTCCACATCCTCTCATTGCTTCAATTAGAGAATTAACGGTAGGTTTTGTAATTTCTGGAATGTTTTGTATATTTTTAACAAAACAATGCATTAACTCTGGTGCATCACCTTTTTCTAAATCATGAAATAAATCTAATGCGAGTTCATCGGCTTCACCAACTACAACTGTGTCAATTCCGTGTACCTTCATTCTATCTGATTTCGCTAATTCCCATGCACCATTTCCTCCAACTACAACTTTGAAATCATATTTCTTTTTTAATTGAATAATTTCTGCACACATTTTTTTAAATTTCATTGCAACATATGATAATTTTTCTGGAGCCATTGTTGTTGTAACTGGAGCCATTCCTAAAGGATCCATTACATTGATTCCAACAATTTTAGTATCTTGTCCTATAGATTTTGATAAATGCTCTGGATTTGCAACAAGAATGTCTTTTTTATCATATCCTTGATGTAATGCGCTCTCAACTCTTCTTAATCCGACCTGTGCAACTTTTGCTTCACCTGTAATCGGATCTGTTTCAACTGCTGGACAAAACACTTTATCAAAAACCCATTCTGGAAGAACTTCGTATGGACCACATGCTATGAATCCATAAAGGAAATTACCTCTATAATTTGTCATTAAACTTCTATCTGCTGTTAATACGATTCTTTTGCCAGACAACTCTAACCTTTCCCTCTACCTATGATATATATCGTTTACGAGATTTTTCAAGACCAGATCTGATAATTCTTTATTTTTTATTGATTTGATTTACAATTTTTGCAGCAGCTGCACCGGCTCCAATTCCATTATCAATATTCACCACTGTTAATCCTAATGAACAACTTTGTAACATTGCTGCAAGAGCTGCAATTCCTTTTTCACCATAACCATACCCAATTGATGTTGGAACTCCTATTATTGGAACATTTACTGTAGATGAAACTACCGATGCTAATGCACCTTCCATTCCTGCAACAACAATTATTGCATCTACTCCTGCTTTAACAAATTCCTTTAAAACTGGAAATATTCTATGTAATCCTGCAATTCCTACATCATAACTAGTGACGCAACTACAACCCATTGATTCACACATTAATCTTGATTCTTCTGCAATTCCGATATC
>JAOLYB010000038.1 GCA_028343215.1 Candidatus Nitrosopelagicus sp.
ACATTAGTCCTAGAAGGTATTTCATAGTGAAAATCCATCTGAATATAATAAAAATGATCTCGTGATAATTATTGAAATTCATCGAATCATTAATAGGTGATTCAAGGCAAAAAATGGTAATTGTACTACAAAAGTTTCTTACTCATTGCAGCTGTCTGTGTAACTTTACCATTTCTAAGTGAAGATGCTTTTGGTCATGGTTTAGGTGGTGACGCTGCTCCTCCAATTAGTTTTGAAGGTATGGAGGTTACAATTTTCACACAATTAGATCCTGCTGATATGACTGCAGGTGAAGTTGATTCAGCAAATATCGCAATTCGTTTCTATGATATGTTAACTGATGAAAACTTGGAACAAGTAACATATCGTGTTGAAGTTTGGAGAAGCGGTGATCTTTTAGCTAGAAATTATTTCTATGATGATGATGGTGAACTAAATGTCGAGGTTAGACCAAAAGGTGATTGTTACGAAGCAAAGCCTTGGAAATGTACCGAATATTATGGTGAGGTGCATGGAACCGCAGGTGGATTATTTGCAAGAGGTGATGGTCGCCCACTCATTGATGGACCAATCTTTGAAAAAGGTGGATTATACAATGTCAAAGTATCAATTGAAGGAGCAACTAGTCCTAGATCATTAGTTGCACAACCACTAAACTTTGATACCTTTGTTAGTGTTGCTCAAGACCAAAGTTTCTTTATTAAAACTGCAGAAGCTGCAGAAGTTCCTGTTACAGTGAAAACATACTATGATGACGTAGAAAATTTTTCATTTAATCAAGCTAATAATGCAATATCATTTGACATGCCCTTTGATTGGGATCCTGAATATATTGAACTAGTTCAAATGGTTCATGAAGAGATTCGTGTACCTAAATCATTTGATCCATACAACCCTGAAACATCATTCAAGGGTTACGTAGATGGTGTTGAAGTTGATCAAAGAGTTCTAGTAATGGATCCATATTCATCTGAGACTGAAAACATTGTTCACTTTTTAGTTACAGGAACTGAATTACAAAGAATTAATGAACTCTTAGGAGAATCTCACTATTCATCTAAATCAATGAGTTTTGAATTAGTTCCTGAAGGAACTGTTGAGAAAAATTCATTTGACATGAGATTTGATAATGGTTACAAAGCAATCATAGCTTGGGATTCTAAATATGGTGCAGGAGATGAAATTCCATTTGAGTTTTCATTCTTTGATAATAACAATGGTTTAGTCAAAGATGTAATCTATGCATTTGGTTTGGTAAATACACAAGGTGAACAATTCAATTTGGTTACCGGTGACAATCCTGAGCTATTTGTAGGAACAAAGTCAGTAGAGGGAATTGCTACTCATATGATAACCATACCTGATGATAATATGTACACCTTGAATTTGGTATTAACCGGTGAAGGTTTCTCTAACTATGATGAATTTTTCCAGTCATCTCAAATGTTTGAGGTAGGAGTATCTACTAGTAGTTCATTTGTACCAACTCCATCAACACAACAATCTGTTAGCATTCCGGATTGGGTGAAAAACAATGCAAAGTGGTGGTCTGATGGCGAAATTGATGATAATACATTTGCATCTGGAATTGAGTTTATGATAAAACAAGGAATTATCTCTGTACCAACTACATCTAGTGGTGCACAAAATGATAATGCAACCATTCCTGATTGGGTAAGAAATAATGCAGCATGGTGGGCTAATGGTGAAATTGATGATAATACATTTGCATCTGGAATTCAATTCCTAGTTAAAGAAGGAATTATCTCGGTTTAGATTTACCTGAAAATTCTTATACAAACCAAACAAACTTTGATTGATTCATGCTTCCATTAAGAGATGAAAATCCACATCCACCAGGATTTAAACCAAAACTAACAATTGCACTAATCATTATCAATGTCATAGTATTTGGAATTGAGGTCACAATAACTGGTCAATTCATCGAGTTTTCAAATCGTGAAGCAATGAACATGTTTTTGACTTGGGGTGCTGTTCCTGGATGTGTTACAGGTCAGATTGATGGAATCAATACCGGTGCTGAAATTATTAATTGCCCTGCAATTCCTGAACTGACTCTGATTACGTCAACGTTCATGCACGGAGGAATTATGCATCTTGGAGGAAACATGTTGTTTCTGTGGATCTTTGGTGACAACATTGAAGCTAAGTTTGGCAGAGTAAAGTATATTGGAATTTATTTAATGTGGGGAGTTGGTGCAGGTTTAATTCACATTTATGGTGATGCTGGTAGTGGAATTCCTGCAGTTGGTGCATCTGGAGCTATAGCGGGAATTTTAGGTGCTTATCTAGTAATGTTCCCACGAGCTAAGGTCATGACGTTTGTCATGTTAGGATTTTTCTGGCGTATGATGCACATTCCTGCAAAATTCTTTTTACCGTTCTGGTTAATCTTTCAAAATCTGTTGCCATTTTTCATAGGAGGCTTTGGTGTTGCAGGTGGCGGTGTTGCGTTTTTGGCACACATTGGTGGATTCTTTTTAGGATTAGGTGTTGGATATTTCTATAAGAAGACAAACCGGTCTGAGACTTATGGTTCTAGGTATGGGTATAGAGACGACTGGCGTTAATTTAATCAATTAAATTATCATTCTTACAATTCCAATTCATGCCATACGTACACGTATCACTATATCCTGGACGTTCTGAAGAACAAAAACAGGAATTTGCAAAGGCTGTCACTGAAT
>JAOLYB010000039.1 GCA_028343215.1 Candidatus Nitrosopelagicus sp.
TATCAATTAAAGTGTCAACAACTGATAGAGCAATACTAGGTCTATCTTCTGCTGATGCGGGACACATTATCATATCAGCATCTTGAATTGCTTTTACTGCTTTTACAGTAAGTAAATCTGGATCGCCAGGACCGACTCCAATTCCAGTTAATTGAGACATAAGAAAGATGATTTTGTTCCCAATTAAAAAGCTAGATTATTTTTTTGTAGCAGAGATAACACTGACTGGGTTTCGCGCAAGCATCATTGTGCCTGTTTTGGTCTTTCGACTCTTTCCAATTGTAATTTGTGTGATATCGATTGATTCAAAGTCTAATTTTTCAATTGTCTTCAATACAGCATAGAGTGTTTCAATTAGAATAACACCAATTACAATTCTTCCACCAGATTTGATTTTATCTTGACATAATTCTACTATATCTTTTGTATCACCACCTGTTCCACCAATAAATACAGTATCTGCTTGAGGAAGTTCTGAAATTTTTTCTTTAGCGTTTCCTTCAATTAATGTATAATTTGAGATTCCAAATTTTTTTAAATTTTTTTCTGTTAATTCAATTGCATTAGGATCAATGTCAACGCCAATTACCTTACCTGATTCTTCAACTTGAATTGCAGCTTCTATTGTTACAGAGCCACTACCACATCCAATGTCTAAAACAGTTTGTCCTGCAGAAAGTCTACCTTTACTAATTTGTATAGCACGAATTTCTTCTTTAGTAATTGGTACAGACTCTGTTCTTTCAAATTCTTCGTCTGGAATTCCAGGAGTTTTTGATTTCCACATTTTGTAATTATAGACCAGGAATCATTGATTGACTGGTGGTAGCATTAACTACTGTGTAAGTAAATATCCAAATGAATAGATACATGAATACAAAACTACCTATTCCAGTTGTAACATATTTTTTCCTATTTGCAATTCTAATTTTCCAAGACTTGGCAATTATTGCAGTTGCGATAAATAACATAATCATAAAAACAATTGATGTCCAACGTTTTTCTTCAACATCGGCAATATCTTCAAATGCAAATGTTGCTATAATACCACCAGCAATTGCAACAGCAATTCTTAACCAAAATAATCTATCTGTAAGTTTTTTTGTTGCAGATTTATCTATTGGATCCTCGGTAGGATCAGGTTTAGGATCAAGTTTAGATTCAGATTCAGTTTCTTCTGCAGATCCTGTTGCTTCGGCAATTGCTTTTTTCTCATCTTCTGTTGCTTCAATTTCAGGAAGATCATCATTTTCATCCTTAGGATCTGGTTTATCTGCTGAAAATTTCTTTTTTTTGAACTTTGCCATTTGAATTTCTTGAGTTGACTCAGAAATGCCTCGTTTAAAATCTTTGGCAGTCACTAGGCAATAGTAAGAGTATAATTTCCAGAAAAATTTGCAATACCATGACTCTTGCGGGAATTGAATTAGTATATCTGGTAGATGACATTGGAGAAAAGACTAGTGGATACTATGCAAGTAATATTTGGGGAATAAATCGAAATAGTCTTTTATTCAAATTACATCATACAACAAAACCTGACATCATGTTAATGGTTTCTAGCATAGGAATGTGGATTACAGATAAGAAAATTGATACAATCGAACCAAATAAAATGTTAAGAAGATTACGTAGCGATCTTTTACGAGCAAAACTAACAAAAATTGAACAAATTGGTACTGAAAGAATTGCTTACTTTACATTTACAAATTTTGAAAAGGAGTTTATCCTAATTGTAGAATTTTTTGGAGATGGAAATATCATTTTATGCAATGGTGATAAAAAAATTCTAGCACTTTTACATTCAATTGACGTAAGACATAGACAACTTCGTGTAGGATTAGATTACATTCCACCTCCAGAAGATGGATTAGATATTTTAAATTTAACAAAAGAATCATTTAGAGAGTTATTTTCTTCTAGTGGAATTGGAAAAACTATAGGCAGAGGATTAGGTTTACCAAAAAAATATGTTGAAGAAATAATTAGATTATCAGGAATTGATTCTAAAAAACCAAGTAATGAAATTACGGATGATGAATTTGAGGCATTATTTGAAATTATTACATCAACTCTTTCTAAAGTAACAAAAGGTCCACATGATCCATCTGTAATAATTGAAGATAATGTACATGATGCATATCCAATAAGATTTTCAGATGATAACTTGAATGCAAAGAAAGTAAATAGTTTCAATGAAGGATTAGATATAGTATTTACTGAAGAAATTTTGGAAAAAGGAAAATCATTATTCAGTAGTCCAGCAGATAAGAAAATAGAATCTCTAGAAACAACATTAAGTGAACAAAAAAATGCAATTACTGTAGTAATAGAAAAATCAAAAGCAATAGCAGATGTAGCAAATTTACTTTTTACAATGACATCTCAAGGTCAACATAATGTTAGAGATGAAAGTATCACCAGTTCGCTAAAAGAAAAAAATGCAGAAATAATTAGTGAGAAAGGAATTTCATACATGAAGATTAATGAATCAAAAATTAGAGTAGACCCAGATTCATCTCTTCCAACAATTGCTTCAAAATTATTTGACGAGTCAAAGAAACAGAAAGGTGCGGTTAAATC
>JAOLYB010000004.1 GCA_028343215.1 Candidatus Nitrosopelagicus sp.
GCAAAAAAATTAAACATTAACGCATCTGTTCTGTACAGTCGAATAAAGAGACTGTTGAAAAAGAAGATGATAAAGAAATTCACTATTGATATTGATGAAAATCAATTGGGGTTTGGTGTAAAAGCATACGTTGGAATTAATAGAGATCCTAAATTTAAAACTGAAATTCATGAAAATTTGCTAGAAATTGCAGAAATTGATAGAATCATTGAGGTTACGGGAAGATTTGATTTGATGGTTGGTGCTTTAGCCGAAGATTTGGAACAATTGCATAGTATTGTAGTTGATAAAATTGGGAAAATTGATGGAATTCAGAATACTGAAACATTTGTTGAATTGGAAAGAACTGAAAAATCTCCAATGTATTTATCTAGTTAACTAACTTCTCATCCCATTTACCATCGTTTACTTCAACGGTAATTTCTTTTGGTGTTTTACCTTCTACTTTAATGCCTAAACATTGACATGTGCCGATAATCTGTTTTGCAACTGATT
Source organism: Candidatus Nitrosopelagicus sp. (assembly GCA_028343215.1). Lineage (GTDB taxonomy): Archaea > Thermoproteota > Nitrososphaeria > Nitrososphaerales > Nitrosopumilaceae > Nitrosopelagicus. The sequence goes on from JAOLYB010000004.1 coordinate 496, forward strand.
TTATTTCTGATGCATATGATGTTTCAAGTTTGACATTTGCAACTTTAACTACTGCATCCATTCCAATATCTGCAACCCATTCTGTACCTGCTGTACCTGAGCCTTTTGTTATGTTTGCTTCTTTTAGTATGAGTGCTGAGGCTGATGGAATTCCAACTTCAATTTCCCATTCTTTAGTATCTGTGTCAACACTAACTGTAACCGGAACTTTCATTCCTTTGAAGTCACCTGTTTTTTCATTAATTTTGTTAATGACTTCCATAATGTTTACTCCTAACGGACCAAGTGCTGGGCCCAGTGGAGGACCTGCAGAAGCTTCTCCTCCTGTTACTTGTGCTGAAATTGATTGTTTGTCGCCCATTTGAAATTTGTCTCTTTTTTAATGATTTATTCCTTCCTATGATGCAATTGGTTTTAGATAGTTTGCATCTACTGTAACTGGTAATTGATATGGTGCATCTAACAAAATTACTGTAGCTTCTTCTTTATCATGATCAACTCTTGTAATTGTAGCCTTCATTCCTTTGAACGGTCCACCAATTACTTCAACTGTTCCATCAACTGCTAATTCTGAAACTGTAGATTTCTTTACGAGATAATTTTCTATTTCACTAAACTCTAATTCTCCTCTTAATTGTCCTTTAACATGTCGTAATCCCTGTGTTGCCATAAACATTACTTGAGGATCATTTGCTTCAATTACAACATAGCCTTTTAGATTTTCAACAATTAGAACTGATTGGACCTCTAGTTCACCACTTCTCATTTTTGCTTCTAGTTGTCTTAAAACGACTTTTTCTTGACCTCCGGTAGTTCTAAGTGCGAATAGGTGGGAATTAGATACTTGTGACATTTTATCTCTCTATTTGAATATCATTCCTGGTGAAATTGTTGCGAATATGAATTGAATTCCGAATCCCAATAGTCCTACTGTAGCAAAGCCAAATAAGACTAATCTGAGGTGCTGTTTGTAAACCTCCTTGTCGGATTTCTTCGTTAATTTTATAGTGTTAACTATATTCTTGAACATGAGTTTTGGATTCAAATTATAAAGAAAAATAATAAAGTGTCAATATATCTTTTATTCATGGATTTACTGATTGGATACAAAAATGACCCTGCTGGTCATAATATGACCAAATTCATCTCTCAAACGATGGAGAAAGACGGAGATGTATATCATGGAAATAGCTTTGATTTGATTGAAATTGATTCTCCTGTCATCTCTGCAGATTGGCTGGATGAAAAATATGATTATGATGGATTTATTTTCCTATCAAAACATGCAGCTGAATCTGGAACTCTTGCTTTAACTTGTCATAGTACTGGAAACTTCAGTGAAGCTAAATTTGGTGGAAATTCAAAAGAATTGGCAATACCATATCCTAACTTACAGAAAAAATATTTACAAAAACTCTGGGATCATCGTGAATCTTTCTTAGATTTTGAAATAACCATAGAAGCTACTCATCATGGACCTACTCATCTCAAGAAGCCATCAATCTTTGTAGAAGTTGGAACCACTGAGTTAGAATGGAATAATGAAACTCTGTGTTCTTCTGTAGCCCGGTTGGTGGTGGAAACACTTGAGAATCCATCTAAATCATACCCTTTTGCTATTTGTTTTGGTGGAACACATTATTCTGAAAAATTCACAAAAGAATTACTTTTTGGGAAATATGCTTTAGGAACCGTAATGCCAAAACACGCATTGGAATTTTTAAATCCTGATCTCTTTGAGCATTTGATTAACCAGAATTCTGGTGCAGAAGCGGCTTTACTTGACTGGAAAAGTTTAGGAAAACATAAACAAACTCTAATTGATCTTCTTTCAACTACTAAATTGGAAGTTATAAAAATTTGAAAATAGAAGAAAAAATCTATCGAAAATTATTGGAAGTTCCTCCAGGTCATGTAACCACATATGGTGATCTTGCAAAAGCAATCAATCTAAAAAATGGCCAAAGGTTTGTAGGACAAATAATGAAAAAAAATCCATTTCCTGTTATTGTTCCATGTCATCGTGTTGTAAAATCTGATGGAACTATCGGTGGTTATGCATATGGCTCTGAAAGAAAAAAGCACATGCTAACTGGAGAAGGATTAAAAATTAACAACAACAAAATTTCAGACTTTAAAAAAAATCTATTCCATTTCTAAGATTTCTGTGTAGTAATTTCTTCTGCAATGACTGTTCTTAGATGTGCTTTATTTCTTATTGTATTGCCGCCAATTTTTTTATAAATTGCTTTGAATGACTCATTTGTAATCTCCTTACGATCTTTTGATATTTTAAGAAGATATCTTAAAGCACGAACTTTGTTAACATATACTGTTTTCTTACCCACCCGTGCTCCTTTTCTTCCTTTCTTGGAACCTTGACCTGTACCTCTCTTTGCTTTTTGAATCCTTTTTGCTTGTGCTCTTCCGTGGGATGTACCTGTAAATGATTTGATTGTAATTGTATTTGCAGTAATCAAACTTCTAATGTCATCTCTAGTAATTGCATCGGCAACATCGTCTAAATGTTCATTGTCAAATCTTACACGATTTACTCCAACACCAACAATTCTTGAGACAAGTCTCTTTTTTGATTTAAGATTAACTGGCATTTTGACTCACTCTTGCGTTAAACACTTTGAATTTCTTTTCTATTGCAATTTTCATAATTTCTCTTCTCTTCTTTGCTCCTACACTATGTCCAAATCTGATTCCATCTTCTTTTGGATTGAGATTATCTAAATCACCTGCATTATGTACTAAATTATCTGTATACCCTGATGGATGCAATCCGTAAGCAATTTTTGGTGTACCATATCCTACTTTGACTAATCCTGGACGACCCCGACTTTTCTGTTTTCTTTGATGATTATCCATTCCTTTTGGTTTTCTCCAACCAGTTTCCAATCTGGTATATCTCCAGCTCTCTGGACGAATAAATTCCGGTCTGCTAACTCTAGCTTCTTCTCTTGCTTGAAGTTTTTCTTTATTGATTGGCATAGAGTTAAACTTTGAATTTTAACATAAATACGTATCTAAGTTTCAAATTATTAGATCTGAGAAAGAGATAATAATATTCAATTTTTCCCAAAAGTCCTTGACTACGACACATAGTATTGAGAGGAATTTCTGATATGTCTGATACTAGTTCAAAAGTACATGATCAGTTAGTAGCATTTGGGGTAAATCCTCATTCAATTCATCGAAATCTAACTGTCGAAAAACTTGTTGAACAGTCAATTGAAACAAATGAAGGAATGTTGACCTCAACAGGTTCACTATCTGTAAAAACTGGAAAATACACAGGTCGTTCTCCTCAGGACCGTTACATAATTTATGATGATGAAACTCATGAAACAATTGATTGGGGTGATGTCAATAGGCAATTTCCAACTGAAAAATTTAATTCTGTTTTTGAAAAAATGAAAAAACATGCAGAAGGTAAAGATCTTTATGTTTTTGATGGTTTTGTAGGTGCTGACAAAGAAAATAGATTGGCAATTCGTGTAATTAATGATCACGCATGGCAAAATCTATTTTGTAGACAATTGTTTGTAAGGCCCTCAAATGAAGAATTAAATTCACATGAACCTGATTTTACAATTTTATGTCTAAATGATTTTGAAACAATTCCTGAAATTGATGGAACTAGAACAAATATTTTCATTTTAGTTAACCTTTCAAAACGAATTGTATTGATTGGTGGAACAAATTATGCAGGAGAGATGAAAAAATCTATGTTTGCTGTAATGAACTATTTGATGCCGAAAAAAGATGTTTTTCCAATGCATTGTTCTGCAAATATTGGTAAAGACGGCGATACTGCATTGTTCTTTGGTTTATCTGGAACTGGAAAAACAAGTTTGTCTGCAGATCCTGAACGTATGTTAATTGGTGATGATGAACATGGTTGGTCTCGAAATGGGGTTTTTAATTTTGAAGGTGGATGTTATGCAAAATGTATTAATCTCAATGAAGAAGCAGAACCACAAATTTGGAATGCGATAAAATCTGGTGCAGTTCTTGAAAATGTTGTTGTAAACAAAGATAGTTTAAAACCGGATTTTGATGATGGTAGTTTAACTGAAAATACTCGTGCAGCATATCCTTTAGATTACATACCAGGAGCTGTAATTCCGAGTGTAGGTGGTCATCCTAAAGTTATAATATTTTTAACCGCTGATGCATTAGGTGTTCTTCCGCCAGTATCAAAATTAACAAAAGAAAGTGCAATGTTTCATTTTATGTCTGGCTATACTAGTAAACTTGCTGGTACTGAACGTGGAATTAAAGAACCAAAAGCAACATTTTCTGCTTGTTTTGGTTCTCCATTCATGCCTCGTCCTGCATCTGTATATGCAAAAATGTTGGGAGAAAAAATTCTTGAACATAATACTGTTGTATATCTGATTAATACTGGATGGTCTGGAGGTCCATATGGTGTAGGAAAAAGAATCAGCATAAAATACAGTCGTGCAATGGTAACTGCTGCATTAACTGGAAAATTTGACTTGATAAAGTTCAGACATGATGATACTTTCAATCTAGATGTTCCTACTGAATGTCCAGGCGTACCTTCTGATGTATTAGATCCAAAAAATACATGGGTGGATAAAGATTCTTACGATTTATCGGCAAAGAAACTAGCACAAATGTTTGGAGAAAACTTTACAAAATTCAAAGATGTTTCTTCTGAAATCAGAGATGCTGGTCCACAACTTCGCTAGAACTCTTTCTAAATTTCAATCCTACAATTACTACAATACTAAAAATTATTCCTAAAATTATTAATGCTCTTTCTGGCAATTCTGAATTTTCAACAATTGGTTTTTGTTCACTCAAATCTTCTTTGATATCATAAACTTCATACACGTCAAATGTGTTTTTATCGCTTTTTACATTTACTTCAATCCAATATTTCCCTGCATCATATAATTTCAAACTATCAAATTTTGTTGGTGTCATAGAAATACTACGTTCTTCAAATGTTTCACTATTAGTAATGGTTATTTTTGCATATTCCCAATCTAATGGTTTTTTCACTTGAAAAGATAATTCATTTTCAGTCTCTGAAATCACTATAGAGGCTTCATTAATTCTAACAATAATTGGAATTTGATAAATCACATCCTCGTTGGTAATGAATGCTCTAGTTTCAAAAACACCTGATTCATTTTCAATTAATTTTGAAGTTACATGTAATGTTGAATCTTCAATTTCATAATCAAATTCAATATTATCCGTATCTGAAAATTCCACTTTTTGAATATCAACAATTCCGTTTAATGATCTAATCTTAATTTTATGTTCATCAGAGATTTTATGTTCAGATAGATTAAAAATTAATTTCGGTGGCTCAAAAATTAATTCTGAATTAAATGCTTTTTTCAAATCAATTCTTCCTGCTCCTCCAGCATCGAATTCAAACTCTTTTTTGTATTGGTCTGTAATTATATCTGAAGTTGTGACTAGTATGGATTTAATCTCATGAGGTGTCAAATTTGGATCTTTTTCTAATAATAATGCAATAGCACCTGAAACATGTGGTGCGGCATAACTTGTTCCACTTGTAATGTTATAGAAATTTTTTAATGATGTTGTATTTACAAAAACTCCGGGTGCAACTAGATCTGGTTTTTGATAAAACTCGGAGACTGGCCCTCTTGAACTAAATGTTGCAATAAAATCTGGATGATTAAATACGTTAAGTATTCCTGATGTTTCACTTTCAAGAATTTTCTTTAATTCTAATCCTTCTTCTCTTGTCATTGAAACTGTGGGGATTGATGGATAGTAATCTTCACTAACATATTCGTGAATTAATTCTCCAAAGAATATTCCTGGTTGATTATTGTAAACGATTAATCCTTTTGCGCCATTCTTTGATGCAAAAATTTCTTTATCTGAGAAAAAAACAATTTCATCAGAAGATTCTCCTCCTCTTTCTGCCAAAACTATTTTCCCTTTGACATCTATGTCCTCAAAATCATTCTCTCTACTATATTTACCAAATACAATATCTGTTGATATGGGATCTGAAATTGTATCTGTTCCTAGCATTGGTAGTACTTGGAATTGTGTTTCTCCAACTTCTAATGTTGAAACCATACTTGAATCCTGATTATTATAGGTGGCTCCTACTGTGATTGCGTTAGGATTTCTTGCTGGACTCCCGATAGTACTTTTATCTGGTCCGCTATTTCCCGCAGCAGCTACAACCACTATTCCTTGATTTATTGCATTATTTACTGCCTCGTCAATTTTATTGTGAGTCATATTTACTCCAAGACTGATGTTTATGATGTCGACTTTATCTTCCACAGCTTGATTGATAGCTTTGATAATCAAATTAGATGGAACTGATTCTCCATCTGATGAAACTCTATATGAAAAAATTTCTGCCATGGGTGCAATGCCTTTGAGTTGACCATCAGCTGCAATAATTCCTGTTACTTGTGTTCCATGCCCATTCGTGTCTTGTGGAACTGAATCATTATCAACAAAATCATATCCTTTCAAAAATCTAGATGTCCCATCTTGATTAAAAAAATCAGGATGACTAAAATTAATTCCTGTATCAATTACACCAATTTTTATTCCATTACCTGTAAAACCCAATTGTTTTGGAAATTCTGCACCTATGTATGGTCCACTATTATCCAACAATAATTCGTAATTTTCATCTAAAGTAACAAAATTTGTAATTATAAATGAAAACAATCCTCCTATTAACAATGTGAAAACCAAAAAATTTCTCATACGTAATGTAAATTTTAATTGGTAATAATTCCTTTAGAAAAGCAATAAATTACTTCCATATTATCCACCATTATGGGAAAATATACACTTCCTGAGATGCCATATGCATATGATGCACTAGAGCCTCATATTGATGCACAAACAATGGAAATTCATCATTCAAAACATCACCAAAAATATACTGATGGTATGAATGGTGCATTGGAAAAACTAAGTCCTGAATTACAAGACAAGGACATAGAAGAAATTTTGTCAAACATCAATCAAGTCCCTGACGATGTTAAGGGTGCCATTAACTTTAATGGTGGAGGATACGATAACCATAAACTGTTTTGGAACAGTATGAAACAAAATGGTGGTGGTGAACCAACTGGTGCAATTGCTGACGCCATAAACGATTCCTTTGGATCTTTTGCAGAGTTTAAAGAATTATTCTCTAGCAAAACAGCTCCAATTCAAGGAAGCGGATGGGGTTGGCTAGTATACAATCCAAACTCTGGTAAAGTCGAATACAAGGCAATGTCAAACCAAACTAGTCCAAGAACTGAGGGTTTAGTTCCTCTATTAGGATTAGATGTTTGGGAACATGCATACTATCTCAAGTATCAAAACAAAAGACCTGATTACATAGCTGCTTGGTGGAATGTCATCAACTGGGATGAAGTAAACGATCGATTCTCAAAAGCAAAGTAATACTCTTTTCTTTTTTCTTTATTCAAAAACTCTAATTTTTATACAGTGTATACAACTCGATATCATGAGCGAAGAACAAGCCCAACAAATGTTACAACAAATGCAAATGCTTGAAAATATGTATGCAGAAATGTCACAAAAAGAGAATTCTATAAAAAATATAATACGTGATGCTGATTCTGCAATAAAATCAATTCAGGAAATTAAAGCAAATCCTGATTCTGAAAGTTTAGTTCCAGTTGGAATGGGTACTTTTATCAAAACTAAAACCATTCCAAATGAAAAAATTGTGGTAAATGTTGGTGCCGGAGTCGCAATAGAAAAAGATCATGATTCAGCACTTAGTTATTTAGAATCAAAAATTAAAGAATTAGAAGTTGCATTACAAGAAACAAATGCACAACGACAGCAAATTGCAGCAAACCTAGAACAAGGAAAACAACAAATGCAACAAATTATGCAACAACCCCAATCACAACCACAATCATAACAATTATGTTTGATAATCTAAAAAAAGCATTTTCTAATGTCTCTACTGGATTTAGTGAAAAGGATCTTAACGAAAAAGATATTGAAGATGTTTTATTTGAATTAGAGATTAATTTGCTTGAATCTGATGTAGCGACTGAGGTAATTGATTCAATCAAAGATAGTTTGAAGGAAAAAATAATTGGTTCTAGAGTTGAAAAGAAAAACATACAAAATTTTGTGAAACAAAGCTTAATTGAATACATTAGTGAAACTTTTGATAATGCTGGCCATGTTGATTTAGTGGCTAGAATAAATGAAAAAAAATCATCGAATGAACCATTCATTGTAGTATTTGTTGGAATAAATGGTACTGGGAAAACAACATCACTTGCTAAAGTTGCAAATATGTTAAAAAATGAGAAACTGTCTGTAGTTATTGCAGCTGCAGACACTTATCGTGCAGGTGCTATTGAACAGCTTCGTGAACACACAAACAGGCTTAATCTTAAAATTATTGCACAAAACTATGGCTCAGATCCTGCTGCTGTTGCAAAAGATGCTGTTTTGTATGCTAAATCTCACAAAGTTGATTGTGTATTAGTTGATACTGCAGGACGAATGCAGACCAGTTCTAATTTGATGGAACAGATTGCAAAGATTACCAAAGTTGTAAAGCCTGATATGAAAATATTTGTAGGTGATTCATTAGCAGGTAATGATACTGTAAATCAAGCACGTGAATTCCATAAACAGGTAAATTTTGAATGTTCAATTTTAACAAAAAGTGATGCAATCATAAATAATTACTCTAAACGATAATAAGTGAGAGATTAAGGTTTTTGACATGGTAAACGAGTCTGAAATAGTTACATTAATCCAAGAAGCAAAGAAAAGTGAAAAAGAACGTAAGTTTAAAGAATCACTAGAACTTTATATCACTCTAAAAGATATAGATGTGAAAAAAGGATTTGCGTTCAACGAGGTGATTCAATTACCAAATCAAATGTCAAAACCTGCAGCAGTTTGCGTAATGGCTGAAGGAGATATGGGACTAAAAGCAAAAGATGCAAAAGCAGATGAAGTTTTAGATAACGATAGTGTCACCAAATTAGCAGAAGACAAAAGAGCTTCTAGAAAATTAATCAACAAATATGATTTCTTTTTGGCAGACACAAAACTAATGCCTGTAGTAGGTAAATCATTGGGACAACTTTTAGGACCTAGAGGTAAAATGCCAACACCAGTTCCATTTAATGCACCTATAGAATCATTTCTAAGTAGATTCAAAACTTCAATTAGAGTTAGAGTAAAAAATTCACTTTCAATCTCATGTAAAATAGGAGATACTACAATGGATGAACAACAAGTAGCTGCAAATGCAATGGCAGTAATTAATAATTTAAAAACTAAATTTCCAAATGGAGATAAAAATATTAGAAAATATATGATTAAAACAACTATGGGTAAAGCAGCAAAGTTAGTGCACAAGGTGACAAAGTAACATGCACGAGAATAGAACTACATATCCAAAAAAGAAATCACAGATGTATCAACAGCTACAAGAGCTTCCAAAAAAATATAGCGTAATGGCACTTGTTAGAATGGAAAAAGTTAGAGGTTCACAATTATTACCATTAAGAAAAAAACTTCAGGGCGAAGTTGAAGTTGTTAGTATTAAAGATAAAGTTGCAAAACTTGCTTTTGCTAAAGCTGGAGTTACCGGCATAGACAAATTATCTGAAAAAGTGACAGGTCAATGTGTTTTCATGTTTACAAACATGTCTCCATTCAAACTTAACGTTCTATTAGGAAAGAACAAAGTTATGCTATTTGCAAGAGGTGGAGACACTGCAAGCATGGATGTCATAATTCCGCCAAAAAATACAGGAATTGCACCAGGACCAATGTTAACTGACTTTAAAGAAAACGGAATTGCAACAAAAATTGACCAAGGTACAATCTGGATTATGAAGGAAACAATACCTGTAAAGAAAGGAGAACCAATCTCTGAAAAACTCGCCGGACTTTTAACTAAACTAGACATTAAAGCAATTGAAGCAGGCATAGTTTTGAATGCTGCATTAGAAGAAGGTTTAGTCTATCAACAAGAAGAGATGATTATTGATATTGAGAAATTCAGAAATGATTTGGCCCAAGCACATCAACAAGCAATCTCACTCTCAATTGAGGCAGCATATATCACTGCAGATAATATTGAACAAATCTTGTCAAAGGCAGCACAATCTGCACGCTCTGTTTCAACTGAAGCTGGATATCTAACTGAAGATACCAAAGAACAAGTATTACAAAAGGCTCATGGTCAAGCACAAGGCGTAGCCTCAAAAGCAAAAGATTACTCACCAGCATAAACTAACTGCTTTTTACTTTAGGTAAATTCCAATTATACTTCATTGCGACCATTCTAAGTCCAGTAGCCAATAATAATCCAGAAATAGTTCCAGCATAGACGTCATTTGTTAAAAATATCACTAAATAGAATATCGAAGCACCCAAAAAACTAGCAGAAGCATACAACTCTTTTACAAATACTATAGGAGTTTGACTAACGAATACATCACGGAGTATTCCCCCACCGATTGCGGTAAGCATGCCTGATAGTACAATAACAAGGAAGTTCATTCCAAACATGTTATAGGCAAAAGTAGCCCCAATTACGGTAAAAACTCCCAGTCCAATAGCATCAAATTTTAAAAATACATTCCAATGTTTTTTCATTTTAGAGTGTAAGAGGAAGATTATGATTGCAGATGCAACAGTAATTATGACATATGAAGGATCAATTAGAGAATTAGGAAGAGATTTTCCAAGTATGACATCACGTATTGTCCCACCTGCAACACCAGTTATTGTTGCAAGAATCATTATTCCAACAATGTCAGCTTTATGTTCAATAGCCTTGAATGCACCAGTTACAGCAAATGCCATCGTACCAAATAGATCTAAAACATAAATGAAAAACTCAATTGACAAAGTAGAATCTGCCAAGATAATTAGAATAAAAAATAGTTACTAATAACGTTAAGAAAGTTTTGGGCTTAATTTAGCCGAATAGAGAGGATAAACCTTCCATTGCTGCTTCTTCCTGTTTTTCACTTGGTGGCTCTGCTTTCTTTTCTTTCTTATCGTCGCCACCTGCTGCGTCTGCTGCCGGTGCTGCGGCTGCTGCAACTGCTACAGGTGCTGCTTTAATAGCGTCTTCAATGTTAACATCAGCCAATGATGCTACAAGTGCTTTGACTTGTGCTTCGTTAACTTCTGCGCCAGTTGCTTTAACTACGCTTGCAACGTTTGCTTCGTTGACTTCTTTCTCTAGTTTGTGCAACATTAAGGCAGCGTAAACATATTCCATGTACGAAAAAGCCGTTAGGCATAATAAAAAGCTATCAAAAATTGTCTTTAGATCAGGATCTTTAGACTTCGACAAACAGAATAGAGATTTTTCTTTAATTCTTTATCATAAAGATGCTCCATTTTCTGTTTTAGGATTCTTCTGGCATGTTCTTGTTCTGAACCTTCTGGAAGAGATAATACATTATTGATTAATTCAGATAATGATTCTCTGATCCAACCATCAAAAATGGTGAAGACTTTTTTTGAGATGAATTCAACCTTGTCAGAGCCAATATCCAAGACTTCGGTAAAATTTTCATATTCAATTCTATAGATTAATGCAAAAATACAATTTTCAGAGGTAGGATTAGTAAGAATCTCTTTTGAGCGTGGGCCTGCTTTTCCTTGAGAAACTTTATTTTTTAATCCAACAGGATTCACAAAGAAACCATTTACACCAATTTTATTTCCGTCAACACCAGTAACTGTTCCAAATATGATATTATTGTAATCACCATCGTCTTTTCTTGAAGTGAATACAAAATCTCCTTCTTTTACTTCACCTTTTTTTCTTCCGAACATGAAATGTTTCTACATTTTTCTATATTTAACGGTTGAATCGACAGTCCTTAATATCGGCACTAGGTCAAAAATTTAGTGAATAAAAAAGAGATTCTTGAGAAATTTTCAGCAGACCCTCAGAGATATTATAATGTAAATCTTTTTGAAGATCAAGGATTCGAACGTAGATCATGTAATGAGTGTGGTAGATTCTTTTGGACATTAGATTCAGAGAGAGTAAATTGTCCAGATCATTCTGATGATACGTATTCATTCATTGGAGACCCACCTACATCAAAAAGATTTGATTACACACAATCATGGAAAGAGGTTGAATCGTTTTTTGTAAAAAATAACCACACATCAATTAATAGATATCCAGTTGTATGCAGATGGAGAGATGATCTTTATTTTACAATTGCATCGATAGTTGATTTTCAAAGAGTTATGGGAAGTAAAGTTGTATTTGAATTTCCTGCAAATCCACTTGTTGTTCCACAAACATGTTTAAGATTCAAGGATTTAGAAAATGTTGGAGTAACTGGTAGACACTTTTCATCATTTTGTATGATAGGACAACATAGTATTCCAAATGAAAATGGTTACTGGAAAGATGAATGTGTTAATCTCGATTTTAATTTATTGACACAACAATTTGGAATTGCAAAAAAAGAAATTACATTTGTAGAAGATGTGTGGGAAGGAGGAGGTTCTTTTGGTTCATCATTAGAATATTTTGTAAGAGGTTTAGAACTTGGTAATGCAGTGTTTACAGAATTTCAAGGTGATCTTTCAAATTATAAAACACTTGATCAAAGAATAATCGACATGGGTGCAGGTCTTGAAAGATTTGCATGGATTACAATGGGAACACCTACAGCGTATGATTGTTGTTTTGGACCAATTACACAGAAATTAATTCAAAAAACAGGAATAGATACGGATTCCTCAGTTCTTGTACCATATTTCACTGAAATAGCAAAGAATTTGGAGTTGTATGATGATTTATCCCAAGTAAGGAAAAATGCTATCCAGACAACAGGGTTGTTGGATGAACAAATTAATCGCATTATTACTCCATTAGAGGGAATTTATCTAATAATTGATCATATCAGAACACTAATCTTCGCAATTTCAGATGGTGCACTTCCTAGTAATGTGGGAGGAGGATACAATCTTCGAATAATGCTGAGAAGAATTGTTTCAACCATGGACAGATTGAAATTAAAATTTGATTTGGATGAAATAATAGACATACAGATTGATTATTTGAAAAATACATATCCAGAATTAGAAAAAACTAGAGAAGATGTTAAAGAGATAATATCAATTGAAACGGGAAGGTATGATAGTTCAAAACAAAGAATGCAGAAAATTGTTAGTAAATTAGACAAAGAACCAAAGGTTGAAGATTTGATAACGCTTTACGAATCAGATGGAGTTACACCAGAATATCTAAAAGAAATGAAAGTGATATCAGAGATTCCATCAACATTTTATGCAAAACTTTCTGATTTGCATCAATCTAAAAAACAAAAAGAACAAGTAAACTTACCATTAGAAGGAGTTCCAGATACAGAACTTCTATTCTATGGAGATGACCCAAGAGAATTTGATGCAAAAGTTTTGAAGTCATTTGAAAATTTTGTCATTTTAGATAAAACTGCATTTTATGCAAGAGGAGGTGGTCAAGAACCAGATCATGGAGACATTGGAGGTCAAGAAATCATAGATATTACAAAACATGGAAACATTGTAGTTCATGAAATAAAAGGAAATATCCCAAAAGAAGGAGATACAGTTTCTTGTACGGTAGATGCAAAGAGAAGAGATGGAATTACAAAAAATCATACAAGTACACATATTATCAATACTTCAGCAAGAAGTGTTCTAGGTTCATGGGTATGGCAACACTCTGCATTCAAAGAAGAAGATCATGCAAGACTTGACATTACACATCATTCTGCATTAACAAACGATGATGTTAAAAAAATTGAAGATACAGCTAACTCAATTATTGGAAAATCTATCCCAGTGAAAATAGAAAATTTTGATCGTGGTACTGCAGAACAAAAATATGGATTTAGAATTTATCAGGGAGGAGTTGTTCCTGTAAAATCAGTCAGAATTGTATCAATAGGTGATTTAGATATAGAAGCATGTGGCGGAACGCATGTAGTAAATACATCGGATATAGAACAGATTAAGATTACAAAAACAAAAAGGATTCAAGATGGAGTTGTAAGAATTGAATTTGTTTCAGGAGATAGTGCAAAAGAATTTGTGAAAAAGAAACAACAAGATTCAGAAAGTAAAGAAAAAGAAGTTAAATTAAAAGAACAAGAAAAAGAAAAAAGAATAGAACAAAGACAACTTGCTAAAGAAAGAATACCAGTTATAGCAAAATCACTATTGGAATGTAAGCAAGGAGCAATTACCATAGATAACATTACAATGGAATTAGCAGATTCCGGTAAGGCAAACTTTTGTTATTCAACAAGCGACAACTATGATGATGTTTTTCATATTGGATTGGGTGAAGCTCTCTGTAAGGCAGATCCTAAATTGGTATATTGTGGATTATTTGAGCAGGGAGAGAAGATTAGAGTAATAGTTTACGCAGGAGAAGAAATCTCAAAAGAGAAGAATGCAGGAGAGATTGTCAAGAGTATTTCTCAAATTTTAGGAGGCGCAGGAGGAGGAAGTCCAAAATTCGCTCAAGGAGGAGGAATTGAGAAATCAAAGAAAGAAGATGCAATTAAAAATGCGAAGTCCATGATTATCGAATAGGTAAACAAGATGGAAATAAACTGGAATCAACTAGATGAAAAATGGAGAAGTAAGTGGCATGAATCTAAAGACTTCGAAACTAATCCCAATGAAAAACCAAAAAAATTCATTACAGTTGCATACCCATATCCAAATTCACCTCAACATATAGGACATGGGCGAACATACACACTAGCTGATGTTCATGCAAGATTTTTCAGAATGAAAGGATACAATGTATTATTTCCAATGGGATTTCATTATACAGGAACTCCAGTTCTAGGAATGGCAAAAAGAATTCAAGCAGGAGAAAAAGAGATACTTGATGGATTACGAAACGTATACCATGTTCCAGAAGATGCAATCAAAACATTTGTTGAACCAATTAAAATTGCGGACTATTTCCATGAAGAAATAAAATCTGGAATGATAGAAATGGGTTATTCCATTGATTGGAGACGTGAATTTACAACCATAGTTCCAGGTTATCAAAAATTTATCGAGTGGCAGATTACCACTCTACGAGATAATGATAGAATTATTCAGGGTTCTCATCCAGTTGGATGGTGTCCAGTTGACCAAAATCCAGTATCACAACATGACACAATGGGTGATGTTGAGCCAAAGATTAATGATGAAAATTATCTTGTCAAATTCAGACTAGATGAATATATATTTCCAATTACAACATTAAGACCTGAGACAATTTTTGGTATTACAAATCTCTGGGTCAATCCAAATACAATATACAAAAAAATTAAAGCAGATGATGAAAAATGGATTGTTTCACAAGAATGTGCAGAAAAATTAGAATTTTTTGGAAAAGAAATTATAATTGAAGGAGACGTTAAAGGAACAGATCTAATAGGTAAATTTGCAAAAGCACCACATACCGAACAAGAAATTCCAATTTTTGAAGCAGAGTTTGTTGAGTCAGGAATGGGAACAGGTTTGGTAATGTCAGTACCAGCACATGCACCCAAAGATTATCAAGCATTGATGGATTTAAAAACAAAAAATCATGCTTTGGCGTCTAAAATTGAACCAATACCAATCATAGTAACAGAAGGGTACGGTAAAATTCCAGCAAAAGATGTGTGTGAAAAATTAGGAGTTACTGATCAAATAGATACAAAATTAGAAGAAGCAACTGAAGAGTTGTATCTTAAGGAATTTGTTAATGGAAAATTAAATGAAAAATGTGGAGATTTTGTCAATGAGAAAGTGGAATTTGGACGAAACAAGATTAGAGATTGGTTAAAACATAAAAACCAATTAGAGTCATTTCCTACTCTTCAAAATTCTCCAATTAGATGTAGATGTGGAGCAGAATGTGTTGTAAAAATCTTAAACAACCAATGGTTCCTCAATTATGGAGATGAAGAATGGAAAAAAATGGCGAGAATCTGTCTAGATAGTATGAATATTCTTCCAAATAAAATTAAAACAGAATTTCATGATGTGATTAATTGGCTACACGAGCGAGCATGTGCAAGACAACAAGGACTTGGAACGAAACTTCCATGGGATAAAGACTGGATTGTCGAATCATTATCAGACAGTGTCATTTACATGGCATATTACACTCTATCACGATTTGTAAATGATGGAACAGTAGAAGCAGATAATCTCACCAAAGAATTCTTTGACTATATTTTCTTAGATAAGGGAAAGATAGGTGCAGTTGTGAGTTCTTCCAATCTCAGTGAAGATATTATTAACACAATGAAAAAAGAGTTTCAGTATTTTTATCCAGTAGATGCAAGGCATTCAGGTCGTGATTTAGTACAAAATCACTTGTCATTTTTTGTTCTGAATCATGCTGCAATTTTTGAGGAAAAATTATGGCCCAAGGAAATTGTTGTTAATGGTTCTGTCATGATGGATGGAGCTAAAATGTCTAAGAGTATGGGAAATATTATTCCACTTCGTACAGCAATACGAGATCATGGTGCAGACCCAATTAGATTAGCAATAATTTCATCAGCTGAGTTACTACAAGATGCCGATTTTAATATGGAATCAGTTTCAGGAATCAAAAGCAAGTTAGAGTCGCTATTAGATGAGTGCTCCACACTAAAAAAAGGCAAAATTGATGATTTACAAACAGAAGACAAGTGGATTTTATCTAAAACTCAAAGCAAAATTGAAGAAGTTACAGAAGCTGTAGAAAAAATGAGATTGAGAGAAGCATTACATGAGATTTTATTTACATTTGAGAGTGATTTGAGCTGGTACCAAAAAAGAATTCAAGCTAAAGAAAGAAAGAATGTCTCAGGTATTCTACATCAGATTAACTCAGTCAGAGTTGCAATGCTTTCTCCATTTGCACCACATGTAGCAGAAGAGATGTGGGAAAAATTAGGAAATGTAGAACTAGTATCAAAATCATCTTGGCCAGAATATTCTTCAGATAAAGTTGATGAAAGTATAATACAATCTGAAGAATTGTTAAAATCAACTATAGAAGATATTGCAAATATTCTTAAAGTTACAAAAATTAATCCACAAAAAATTGTAATATATGCAAATTCAGACAGTATGAAATCAAAAATTTATCGAAAAATTTTGAGTGTGATGGTAGGTGGTCAAAATAATATGGGAGTTGTGATGAAAGAATTAATTGCAGATCCTGAAACTACTGATGCTAAAAAGATGCCAGACTATGTTCAAAAAGTGATCAAAGATTTACATTCAGAATCAGAATCAATTAAAAAAATGAAACTAGAATCAGAATCATTTAATGAAAAAGAATTTCTTTCGTCAGAATTATCTAGTATTGGACAAAAAGAGTTTGGAGTAGAGATTCAAGTGTACTCTGAATCAGATAAGGATGTTTATGATCCTAAAGGAAAAGCAAGACACGCAAGACCATACAAACCAGCAATTTTGATTGAATAAAACTGGAATTGTATTTATTAGGTTAAGCACTAATCAGATCAAATGAAAATTGCAGTTATGGGAATGGGTGTTGCAGGAAGTTATCTCATGGCCAGATTAAAAAATTCTGAACATGAAGTTGTCGGATATGAAAGAATGCCTTTAGAAAGACATGATTCTATTTGTGCATGGGGTACAATAAAAGAAGAATTAACTAATTTTTGTAAAAAAACTGGTAGAAATTTTGATGATTTCTTAATTCATGATGGAAAAGAAATGCATGTAAAAATGAACGATGATGTTAAATTCGATATTGGTTTGAAGGGACTTTGTACTTACAATAAACTTGGATTGATAAAAGATTTCATAAAAGATTGTAATGTAATTTATGGTAAGGCTCCTAGACTAGAGGACATTGAAAACGAGTATGACATGATAGTTGATTGTACAGGCTTTAACAGGAGTTACCTACCAAAGATGGAACAGGATTTCTATTTACCAACCTATGAGTACAAAGTTGAATATGAAAATGGAGTTCCATATGACGATTTTTACATTGAACCATTCCCAGGTATGTCAGGATATTTCTGGTATTTCCCATTAGGGGAAAAATATGCACATATTGGTGCAGGAGATTATAATAAAAAACACATCAAAGCAACAGATGAATTTCTTGAAAAACATGGAGGAAAAGTTGTTGCAACTAAAGGACGCCCAATTAGATTAGCAACACCTGACAGATGTAAGCCATATTATTCTGGAAAAGTCGTAGGTGTAGGAGAATCAATTGGAACAGTTTATGCACTGTTAGGTGAAGGAATTATCCCATCTATGCAATGCGTAGAAATTTTCTTAAAAAATATGAATGATTTCAAAGCATATGAAAAAGCAATTGAAAAACACTATAGCGTTTATGCTAAAGTATTTAATTTTGTAAGAGCAAAAATTCATAACGACTTTAGTTTCTTGAAAGCATTACCAGACTTTATAGCAATATTCAGATACATGAAAAAGAATGAAGATAGATTTGGTATGCATATTAAAATTGCAGATTTGTTGAAAGTGGCAAAAGCCTAAGACATACTAAGAGAACCAAATCCTTCTTTTAAAGTTCGACTTGATTTCATATTATAATCATAAATTGTTGTAGAATAATCATCGAAAACTTCTTTCATGGAATCAAGTGAATCAGAAAGATAGAATCCAGGACAATCCCCCGTAAATTGGAATGTTGCATGAACACGTGCACGTCCTTTTTCATTTTGTGCCCATGTTGAAAAGGGATACATGTAACAAACACCTGGGCGTGTAGGATGAATTCCACATCCACCCTCTCCATCTAGAAATCTACATGAGATGTGCGTTCCATCATCAGCTTCAGTTTCATCTGTTTTTCTTTTTAGACTAATATTTGTCATTACAGAGAATCCACCAGAAGGAGTAGGTTCACCATGAGTTGCAACAAGAGTTTCATTTTTTACAAACTCTGATGTTTTTTTGTATTTCAAGCCTTGACCAATTTGGATTAAGTCATCAGACGTTAGAGGTAAACGTCCCTGTCTATCACAGCAGTTATGACAATCAGGCCAATAACATTTCCATAAAATGTATTTCTTTTCTTTTGGTAAATATGGAATATGAAATATAACATCTTTTACGGTCAATGGGAAATCTGTAACATCAGTGTATTTTCCTAGAACAAAATCATGTAAAATTGGATCAACATCCCAATCTTTTTCAAGTAAGTCTAAAGACTCTTGAATTTCTTTTTGAGACATTATTTCTTATATTCATAAAGTTTGATATTATAATGTTGAGTGAAAAAGGTAAATACGCGTCAGCAACCGAGAACAGAAGATTTGTTTGGAAAGAAGTTGTGTGGCCACTCATCATACAAACTAACAATGCTGAATTTACTTTAGTGCAATATCAGGAAAAACGTGATGAAATATGTGTAAAATATGGAATGTCAGTAAATACATTATCAAGAGGATTAGCATCATTGATTCAAAGAGGATTACTTTACAAAGAAAATCAATCATACTTTATTCATTATAGATTAATTCCATATATGAGATTAAAAGCGGAAGTTGATTATGGAACTGCTTTACATGAGATTAAGATCAGATAATTTCTACAATAATGAATATATTCGAATATTTTGTAATTTTTTATGTAGCCCGGTAGTGTAGCGGCAAGCATAGGGGCCCCTGGAGCCTTTGACCTCGGTTCGAGTCCGGGCCGGGCTACTGTAAATTAATTTTATAAAAAATAGCTTATTTTAGAAGTTAAAGACTAAGAAAATCTAGTTTATTATCTAGAAGCTTGTGCAACTCTTTCTAACTCATTCTTCTTTTTTACAGAAGGTGCAGCAGGATCATTGTTTGCAGCCAATATCAAATGTTCTGCAATATATTCTTCAATTGGTTTTGGATTTGAAAAGGTTGCTTCCTTAATTGCATCTGCAATGAATCTTAATGCCAAGTCAACACGACGAATTGGGGCAACATCAACTGAAACATGGTAAACAGTTCCACCATAAACAATTCTAGTTGTATCTTCGTTTGGTGCAGAATTTTCAACTGCACGAACTAGGACCTCCACAGGATTTTGACCAGTTTTTAGATTAATAATATCAAATGCAACTTCAATAATTTTTAAGGAATGTTGTTTTTTACCACCTTGTCTTCCAGTGTTTTTTGCATATTTTTTACCAAAATGCATTAGTTTGTTTGCTAATCTCTCTACAATGTGCACATCACCTTTGTTGAATCTCTTTAGTGCCGAACGACCATAATCAATTGGATAAATTAACGGTTTTAGTGAAATTGATGAAAGAGTTTTTTCTCCAGATACATGTGTTTGTAAGCCTAGATCTTTAATCTCAATTTCAGAAGTATCCCACTTTCTAAATAGAAGTAATTTTTTTTCAGCCATGTCTCTATCTTCTTGGTTTTTCCTTCTTTCCTTCGACTAGTTGACGTAATGATGTATTGTTAACTTTGAAAACTTTGAATCTTACACCTGGAATATCTCCCATTGCACCACCTTGTGTTGCACCCATACCTTCAACATGTACTTCATCGTGTTCATCAATGTAGTTCATTGCACCGTCACGTGGAAGAAATGCAGTAATTGATTTTCCATTTTTAATTAATTGTACTCTAACGCATTTTCTTACAGCAGAGTTTGGTTGTTTTGCTTCAACACCAACTTTTTCTAAAACAATTCCTTTTGCTTGAGGAGCACCTGCAAATGGGTTTGATTTTCTATCTAATCCCAATTCTCTTCTTTTGTAAGTAGAGATAGCCCAACGTTGTTGTTTCTTCTTATTACGAAGATCTCGTCCTGCAAATAGTCCTAAAGGTGATTTTGCCATTATTACCACTCGAAAGCTTGTTCCTTGCTATTAATCATTACATATGTAATGTTGAAATATCTTCTAGAAAGGATTCTTGCCTTTTCAGCATTACGACCTTCACGTCCTACTACGACTCCTTTTTTTGCACCATCGACTTCTACGTTAGCTTGGAAGGAACCATCTAATCTTTCAGAAATTTTAATGTCAGTGATATATTTTTCATTTAAGATATTTTTTAAAAGTTTGATTGGGTCTTCGTTATATTCTACAAGTTCAACGGCTCTATCAATTTTATTTTGAAGTGATTTTATGTGTGCACCACCTTTACCAATTGCTAGACCCATTTTACCTTCATTTACAACAAAAATGATTCTATCACGTTTTTCATCTTCAATACAATCGCGTGCTGTTGCTTTAGTGATATTTTGGAATAATGACATTAACTTCATTTGATCAGTAGTTAATTTGATTTCTTGTGAGATAGGTTTGATTTCTTGTGTCATAGTCATTCTAATTATTCAAAAAAATTTTCAGTCTCATTTAAACCTTGATTGGTTTTTAATTTTGGATAAGTTTTTAACAACATCATTGTGATTCTGTTTCTTTTTGCAGTGTTTTGATATCAGCATCAGCAATATTGGTTAGAGAAATGGCTGAAACTCTAAATTGTAGTCCACAGAGTTTTCCAAGGTTAACAGAGGTGTCATCGTACGAAATTGTTGAAACATTTGATTTTTTTGCGTCATCTTCTATTTTTTCACTGATATGACTTGGTACAGATTTTGAAAGAAGTACAAGTTTGGATTTTGAAATACTGCCAGTAACTTGTTTTGTACCAATAATGTATGCATCTTCTTTGATTGCATCTTTGAGTGTCTTTTCAAGTTGTTTTTTTATCATGTTGCTTGTACGAACAACTCAATTTTAGCGACTTATAGATTTATTGATGTTAATACCCACGACTATTACGATCTGGTTTATCCACATTTGGATTTCTAAAGCCATGTTTTTCCATCATATGATTCAAAAAACGTATATCGCTATCAAATTTTTCACCACATACAGTACAATTAGCCATGTTTTGATAAAATATGCCAGTAACTTATAGTTAATTGAATTAAAAAGATGCCAGCACTGCTACTTCCCAACGGCTCTCGCATGTCAGTAACACAGCAGCGACATTTGGTTTGACTTCCAAGTTCGGAATGGGATTGGGTCGCACCCAAACGCTATGGCCGGCTTAACATTTTAACAAATTATCTTTCATAATAAGCTAACTAAAAAATCATGAGCAGATTTTTTGAAGATGGATTATTCATAGAAGTATAAATTAAACCGACAGCGAATAACGTTATGACACATCGTGTAGCTGTACTAGACAATGAATTATGCCAACCCAAAAAATGTGGGTTAGAATGTATAAAATATTGTCCGGTGAATAAATCAGGTGCAGATTGTATTGTTCTCAATGAAGAGACCCACAAAGCAAGAATAGATGAGGATATTTGTAATGGTTGTGGAATTTGTGTCAAAGTTTGCCCATTTGATGCAATTACAATAGTGAATTTAGCTAGTGAATTGAAGACAGATAAGATTCACCAGTATGGGATGAATTCTTTCAGACTATACAAACTTCCAACTCCAAAGAAAGGTGAAGTTGTAGGATTATTGGGAAGAAACGGAATGGGAAAAAGTACAGTAGTCAATATTCTTTCAGGAGTGTTAAAACCAAATCTTGGAAATTATGAAGAGCCACCAGAATGGGATGACATTTTAAAATATTACAAGGGTACAGAACTAAAAGCTCATTTTGAAAAAATAAAAAATGGAGAGATTAAAGCATCAATTAAACCACAACAGGTCCATACCATTGCAGATGCATTTGATGGAACAGGAAAAGAACTTTTAGATAAATTTGATCAAAGAGGAGTTTCTAGAGAACTGGTTAAACAATTAGGATTAGAAAATTCTTTGGAACAAAGTCTTAAAGAACTCAGTGGTGGAGAGCTACAAAGATTATCTGTTGCAACTGCAGCATCAAGAGATTCAGACTTTTACTTTTTTGATGAGCCATCATCTTACAATGATGTATTTCAAAGAACAGGTGTTGCAAGAGTAATTCACAAACTTGCTGAAGAAGGAAAAAGTGTGATGGTGGTAGAACACGATCTAACATTACTCGACTATCTTAGTGACTACATTGAGGTATTGTATGGTGTACCTGCAGCATATGGAATTGTTTCAACTGTCTTATCAACCAAAGTTGGAATTAATGTATTTCTTGATGGTTATTTACCAGCAGAAAATGTTAGATTTAGAGATAAAAAATTCACTTTTGATGCATCGACATCAGGAGATGAAATACTAGAAAGTGATACAATAGTTTCATATCCAAAATTAGAAAAAAAATATGATTCATTTTCAGTTACAATTGAACCGGGAACTGTAAGGAAAGGAGAGTTACTTGGAATAATGGGTGCTAACGCATTAGGAAAAACAACAATGATGAAGATGATAGCAGGAGTTGAAAAACCAAGTGAAGGCTCAGTCGATAAAAAAATCAACATATCATACAAACCACAATATCTTTCAAATGATATTGATATTGAAGTAATTGCAGTTTTAGAAAAATCAAATGGTTCCACAATTGAAGGAAGTGCAGAAGAAGAACAGATTTTGGACCCATTAAAATTAAAAAAATTGTATAACAAATCAGTAAAGAATTTGTCAGGAGGAGAACTTCAAAAGGTCGCAATTGCATCCTGCTTATTACAAAAAGCAGATTTGTATGCGCTAGATGAACCATCAGCATTTTTAGATGTAGAAGATAGAATCGCAGTTGCCAAATTTTTACAGAAATTCGTTCGTTCATTTGGAAAATCTGCGATAATCATAGACCATGATTTACAATTGATGGACTTGGTCTCAGATTCTATGGTAATTTTTGAAGGAACATCAAGTGTATCAGGAGTTGCTACATCTCCAATGCCAAAAAAAGATGCCATGAATAGATTCCTAGAATCACTTGACATTTCATTTAGAAGAGATGAGAAAACAAGTAGACATCGTGTCAATAAAGAAGCAAGTAGGCTAGATAAAGAACAAAAATCAACAGGCAATTATTATTTTAGAAAATGACCAAGATGCTAAAGAGAGTATTACAAGATGTTCTCTCCCAAGAAGAAAATGAACAATTGATTTCTGCGTTTGATCAAATTGGAGATATCATAATAGTGAGAATTCCAGATTCATTAGTTTCAAAAAAACAGATCATTGGAAAAACACTATTAGAACAAGTTAGTACAGCAAATTCTGTTTTTTATCAATCGTCACCGGTAGAGGGTGATTTTCGAACTAGAAAATTGGAAGTAATTGCAGGAGAAGATAAAACTCAAACAGAATACAAAGAGAATGGATGTAGGTTCATAGTAGATGTTGAAAAAGCATTCTTTTCACCACGACTATCAACAGAAAGAGAACGAATTGCAGGACTAGTAAAAGATGGAGAAGTGATAATCAATATGTTTGGGGGTGTAGGAATGTTTTCTTTACTTGCTGCAAAAAATACTTCATGTATAGTATACAACATTGATCTAAATCCAGTTGCAGCACAGCTGTGTAAAGAAAATGTTCAGATTAACAAGCTCAGAGGAGAAGTAATTTCATTAAACGGAGATGCAACAGAAGTGATCAATGAGCAATTAATTGGAAAAGCGGATAGAATTTTGATGTTATTACCTGAACGTTCTGATGAATTTTTAGATTCTGCATTAAATGGACTAAAAGATAAAGGAATAATTCATTATTACTCTCACATGCATGCGGATAGAAAACAAGATGCAGGAAAATTATCGGAAGAACATTTCATGAGCGTAAACAAAACAAATGCAGAGATAATAACTTCACGAAATGTCAGACCAGTAGGACCAAGATTTTATCAAACCGTAGTAGATGTGAAAATTTCTAAAAATTAATCATCTTCAATTAATGAAGAAGGTTTTGCAGATGTTGTAGCCATTTGATAACCAATCCAGGAAACTATTCCTAAAACACCACCTACAACCATCAATATTGTCAATTGTAAAACAATTGGGCTCCATTCAGAGAGCATCAAAAGATATGCATATACAAAAAATGCAGCTATACAAGATACAAAGATGAAAACACCCATTGATTTTCGTCGTGACATGTCGATTCGATCAAAAACTGTAATTTAATTGAACTCAATAGCCATCATATAGGCATCTTCACCATCACGATAATACGTTTTGAGTCTTTGTTTGATATCCATACCCAAATCCTGGTATAATTTTACAGCCTCCGTATTACTGCAACGAACCTCAAGATACATTTCATCACATTGCTTTTCTTTGACTCCCTTGAACGCTTCATTGACTAGAACTTTGCCATATCCATTTCCACGCTGTTCTTCTAATACTGCAACAGATACAACATGGCCTTTTTTTACAAATCCAAGTTTTTTAAAGTTAGAAAATCCAAATTCTGTTTTACACATGATATATCCAACATGTTGACCGCCTTTTTCAGCAATCAAAAAGGCTTCAGGAGCTTCTGACAAGAGACTTTCATAGAAATAATCAGAATAATGTTCAGGCAATGTTTTCATATTAATTTCCATTACACCGATAAGGTCACTAGGCTCACAGCGTCTGAATATCGCACCATTGTGTTCACGTAGAATTACTTGCATAGTAGTACACACAATTTATCATATTTAATTTGATACTGGAAAAACAATTATGCTCAAATAACATACGATCCTTATGATAGAGCCTACGCAGGAATTTATCAAAAAAGTTGTAGATAGTCATTTTGATGTTTCAGATATGGAAATAGGTCTAGTAAAGATGCAATTTTATTTTGAAGATCAAGATTTCAAAGAAAAGTTTGTTCGCTTAACACAAGAGTTAGAGACCAACAATTTACTATGTACACTTGAAAAAGAGGGATACAGGCACATGGTAGTTGTGTCAAAACTACCCAAACAAAAAAAGAGAAGGTGGTTATCAAAATCATGGACACCAAGAATCATGTTTGCTGCA
The DNA here is from genome assembly GCA_028343215.1 of Candidatus Nitrosopelagicus sp. Classification (GTDB taxonomy): domain Archaea; phylum Thermoproteota; class Nitrososphaeria; order Nitrososphaerales; family Nitrosopumilaceae; genus Nitrosopelagicus. The sequence goes on from JAOLYB010000004.1 coordinate 26,404, forward strand.
ACTGTTGCAATGGTGTTAATTGATGGTTTTTACAGAACTGCGGCACTTAACTCATTTCCACTCATCAAACCAATTGGTGATCCACTTGGAGTTGCAGTTGTATATGCTTGGGCGTTGTTAGGTATCTTAGGAGTTCATGAAGCTGGACATTTGTTTGCTGCAAAGTGGCATAAAATAAAGACAACATGGCCATACTTTATTCCAGGTATACCAATTGTAGGAATACCAACATTTGGTGCATTCATTCAATCAAGAAGTCTTACGGTAAACAGAGATATTTTATTTGATATTGCAGTAGCTGGTCCGATTGCAGGATTAGTAGTTGCAGTAGTTGTCGTGATTTTTGGTGCATGGACATCACCTGTAATTGACAGTCAAATTGCAGAAGATCTAATGATGGGTTCAACATTATTCCCTATGAATGAAAATTTGATTATGAAAGGTGCGCTTGCACTGTTTGACAAGGATGGAGAAGAAGTTGAGGTAATAATGTCTCCAATTATGTTTGCAGCATGGCTTGGATTTTTAATTACGTTTTTGAATTTACTACCAGCATGGCAGTTAGATGGTGGTCATATGTCAAGAGTCATTTTGGGACAAAAATGGCACAAGTTTGCAACATATGGAAGCTTGGGCATTTTGGTATTACTGAATTATTGGATGATGGCAATTTTCATTTTAATTCTAAGTTCAAGAAGTAAGGATGCTAGACCACTAGATGATATATCACCACTATCAAAGAATAGAAAAATTGTTTACATCGGAGTTATTGTTTTAGCGGTTTTGTGTGCACCACTGCCAGCATCAATTTTCCCGTAGTAAAGTACGTGCACCATCTTCAATGACCTGTACTTTTTGTCTTGGACCTTGATTTTTCAAAATATAGTCCATTGATTTTTTAATTCCATCAACAGGAATCATTCCAAGTTTTTTGATGTATAGTTCAGGTAAGATTGATGTAATTGCAATTTGAGCATTTTTCTGAATTTCTGACAAGAATAGGAGATTTTCCATTCCATCTTCATACTTTGATGCATTTTTGATTTTTTCAGGCGTGATGCGACCATCAATTAATTTTTGAAATGTTTCTGAACCCAATCCAGCCATACACTCAGCTACTAGTATGATTAATCCCTGATTTTTTACAGCTGTATGAAAATTCCATACAGAATTTAATGAAGAAGATAATGTTTGGTTACTTGCATCCCGTCCTGTACTAATTATCATTGTACGGAACTTTTCTTCAAAGGTTGCAGTAGATTTTTGAAGTGTTTGCGATATGGATGATGTTTTTGATGGATGCCCAACCTGTAAACCAGAAATTCCCTTTTTGTTTCCGGTAATCTCTATACATGAGACCTCAAATCCATCTGTAAACTTTTTTGCATCACCAAGTGATGGAGAATCGGTACCAGGTGTTGGTAAATTTCCTGAGCGGTGTGAAAATGCCTCTAGCATTTTATCTGCACCAAACTTGCGTAGTAATCTAGTTGCAACAGTTTCATATCCAAATAGACCATCAAACTGTATTTCACCAAGAAATACTAGGTTTGAATTTGATAATTCCTGTTCTTCAAACTCGTTAATACTAATAGTATCAGGATTATTTGCTTTGATTAAAGGGAGATTTCTTTTGTCAACTAACAGTTTTGGTTTTGAAAATGATTTGATTTCGCATTTTTCATAAAGTTTTCCAAGAATTTTTTGTATTGTTATACTATAATTTTGAATTACAATTTCAGTTGGTTTTGACAGGTCTAATGCTTCTAAATTTTCATTAATCTCTGAATCATCTATTACCGGTTGTTCAAACTTGATTTGTTCATCTAAGTTTTCAGCCATAATATCTAGAACGACTTCGTTTTTACCATAGTTTAACCAGATTTCAGGCATGATTAATCAATAAAATGAACTAAAATAAATACAGCTTTGCAAAAATTTCAGATCTCTTGCAGGGTTTTCTTTTAGCTATTCTAGTGTTGACTCTAATAGTTCCAATTGGAATGAGTGAGGTATTTGCAGAACTTACAGTAGTTGAAACAGCATCAAGAGCAGAGGTTGCTCTACAAGATTGGTATAATGATTCTTGGGAATTTAGGAAAAACATCACGCTATCCCTGAATACTGCAACAGGAGTTGATTCAGATCTTACAGATTTCCCTGTTTTAATTTCGTTTACTGATACAGATTTGATTCAAACAAACGAATCTCTAGGAAGAGACTTTGTTTTTACAGAATCAGATGGAACAACAGTGCTTTCTCATGAGATTGAGAAATTTGACAATACTACAGGTGAAATAATTGCATGGGTGAAATTACCAACAATGTCTGCATCAACATCAACTGAGATGTACATCTATTACAAAGGAGACACTATTGGTTTTGATTCTGCAGATGTGTGGAACGATGATTATGTTATAGTGTGGCATCTAAACCAAACATCAACTGGAACAGCGGGAGAGTTTCGTGATGCAACTAGTAACGGTAATGATGGAAGAGGTGGTGGTGGAACCAAGGTTGGATATTCTGCTGGAAGAATTCCTCATGATACAACGGGTCAAATAGGAAATGGACAAGAACTCAAAGGTCCAACAACTACAGGAACTGGTGAAGGTTCTGGAGATATAATTTGGACTAATGGGAAAATACAAGGAATGCCATCTAGAGATGTTACAATAGAACTTTGGGTTGGAGATATTACTAATACTCCGTCTGGCGGAAATGATTCCCTCCATAATGACTTGGTGGGTTTTTGTACAACACATACAAATGATGCAAATAACAATTGGTCAAACCATTTGACTTTATGGAGGGCGGGAAATGTCAAAATGAAGGCGGTAAACCAATTCTATGTTAGCACAAATGATCCTGGTCATCCAGTTGATGATGATAACCCTGCATCATTCACAAATTGGAATCATATTGTTGCAGTTTACAACATGAAAGATGCAGACGGTACACAAGGAAACAGCCAGCTATACATTAACGGTGAATTAGTAAAAGACCAAAATCGTTCAGGAAACCTCAATCATGTCATCAAGACAAGTGATTTGAGAATGGTTTTAGGAGGAGATATTGATGGGGCAAATAATAATAATTGTGCCAAAGTTAACAATGAGCTAAAAGGAAAAGTTGACGAATTAAGAATTTCAAGCGGATTACGTACTGCATCTTATGCTGCAGCATCTTACTTTAATCAAGGAGATCCAGATACATACACAACATTAGATGTTGAAGAAACTCAAACTCAGATTGAGAATAAAAGTACAAGTGGCGCATGTGGTTTTGACAGAGACTGTACACCTCCAAGAATTACAAATCATGGAGAATCAGAAACTCCTGACGGATTTTCCATAAATGACAATGTTTTTGAAGAAAATCAAGAACGTTTCAACAAAAATCCAACAATGCGATTAGAGGTGGGAGAACCTGTGAATGTAACTATTAGAACATGGGAAAATATGGGAACTGACAGAATTAGTTTGGCAATCGCATATCTTGGAATGCATGGAGAAAAACCAGATTGGAGGGATTCAAAAGCAAACGTAGAATTCAGAGTTCAGCAAGATGAGTTCAAGGTTTACGATAAAGATAAGATTTTTTCAGCAGTAGGCGTACAGACTGAGAAAGTGACAGACCCATATGGTGATAATCCAGCATTAGAATTGTTAGACATCACATTTACCTTAATCTTTGCAAAACCAATGGAACCATCACATGTTGGAATACAAACGATTGATGATACAAACAACTATGATTTGACATACTTTGATGCTGCACTAGAAATTTTACCAAAGGAGATTGTACAAGTTGAAGAGGTTCCAGAAGTTGTACCTGAAGTTGTACCTGAAGTTGTACCTGAAGTTGTACCTGAAGTTGTACCTGAAGAGGTTCCAGAAGAGTTTGTTCCAGAACCTGAGCCACCAGTCAAAGAACCAGAACCTGAAGTAATGCTTACAGCAAATGCTGAGAAAACTGTTTTAGAATTTGTTGATGAGAATATGCCAGCTAAACATTACGTGAAACGATACATCACAGAAACTGAATACAAAGAATGGTTTGATGTAAACTATTCAGAGTATCAGTTCTGGGAAGGGATTGGAATTACACAGGAGAGATTTGATCAAATAGTATTAGAGATTCAATCAGAACCTAAACCAAAGATGGTACAAACAGGATTCGTGTTAGTTCCTGATAATCAAAAGTCATTTCCTCTAGTAGAAGAAACATACGAGCCTGAGCCACAAGAAATTGAGCCTGTAAAAGAGGAGAAAAAGGGATTTTTTGACTGGCTATTTGATCTGTTTAATTAAGAAGCGTCAATGTTAGGAGTTTACAATGAGAGCCGTATTTTTTCTTCTTTTTTTGCTGCCATTTATCATTCCAGTATTAGTTGATGATGCACTTGCCGCTGCTGGAGATATCACTGCAGTAAAGACACAGGCTGAGGGAAATAATTTAGAGCATGACGCAGAATTTGGTTCCTCCAACTCCCTAGTACAAGTAGATTCAGATACATACGCATTAGCGTATCAAGGTGCTGATCTTGATGGCTTCATTACAACATTTACCATCTCCGCTGATGGCTCTACAATTACTAAAGTAGATAGTTTAGAGCATGACACGGTGAATGGAGGTTCCAACTCTCTAGTACAAGTGGATTCAGATACATATGCAGTAGCGTATACTGGTTTTGCTGGTGATGGCTTCATTACAACATTTACCATCTCCGCTGATGGCTCTACAATTACTAAAGTAAATAGTTTAGAGCATGACACGGTGAATGGAGGTTCCAACTCTCTAGTACAAGTGGATTCAGATACATATGCAGTAGCGTATACTGGTTTTGATGGTGATGGCTTCATTACAACATTTACCATCTCCGCTGATGGCTCTACAATTACTAAAGTAGATAGTTTAGAGCATGACACGACTGCAGTTACTCACAACTCCCTAGTACAAGTGGATTCAGATACATACGCATTAGCATACACTCAAAATAATAGCGCAGATGGCTACATCTCTACATTTACAATTGACAGTGATGGTAATATCACCGCAGTAAAGACACAGTCTGAGGGAAATAATTTAGAGTATGACACGGAAACTGGTACAGACAACTCCCTAGTACAAGTGGATTCAGATACATACGCATTAGCGTATAGGGGTAGTGAGTTTGATGGCTTCATTTCAACATTTACCATCTCAGCTGATGGCTCTACAATTACTAAAGTAGATAGTTTAGAGCATGACACGGAATATGGTGCATACCCCTCCATAGTACAAGTGGATTCAGTTACATATGCAGTAGCGTATTCTGGTCCAGGAACTGATGGCTTCATCTCGACATTTACAATTGACAGTGATGGTAATATCACCGCAGTAAAGACACAGTCTGAGGGAAATAATTTAGAACATGACACGAATGATGCTGAATACAACTCCCTAGTACAAGTGGATTCAGATACATATGCAGTAGCGTATGCGGGCTCGGGTGATGACGGTTTCATCTCGACATTTACCATCTCAGCTGATGACTCAACTGATGACTCAACTGATGACTCAACATCTACTGAGAGTAAGAAACGAAGTGGAGCATGTGGTTTTGACAGAGACTGTACTGCCCCTAGAATTACAAAGCACGGAATTTCAGAGACACCAGACGGATTTTCAATAAACAATGTAATTTTTGAAGAAAATCAGAAATTTTACAATGAAAATCCAACTGTCGAGATAGGCATAGGAGAACTAACGACAATCAAGGCAAGAGCATGGGAAAACATGGGACCTGAGAAAATTTTCTTGGCAATAGCATACCTTGACATGCAGGAAGCAAAGCCGAACTGGCAAGACAGTGAGGCATACATTGAATATGACATAAGAGATGACAGTATCACCATACATGACGAAAACAAGTTGTTTCTAGCGCAAGCATCAACTGAGATAGTAAAAGATCCGTATGGCGATAATCAAGGTTTAGAATTTTTAGACATAACATTTAGTCTAATGTTTACAAAACCGATGGAGACATCACATGTTGCAATACAGGTAGTTGATCATATTAGAAATTACGAGTTGGTTTACTTTAAAGACGCATTAAAGGTAGTAGACAGACCAATTTCTGAAATGCCAGAATTTCCAGGTAAAATAGAAAAGGTAGATACCATACCAAAACAAGATGAAGACATTCATTTCGTATTTGCAGTAAATGGAACCAAAGATACAGTTTTTGCAGCAGTAGATGGCCATGCAATTCCAATTGAGGAGCTGAATAAAGAAGAACCAAAAATAGAAACACCAGAAGAAAGAGATGCTAGATATCATCTCAAAGTAAAACAATCAGATCAATATGAGAAACTTTTAGAATACATAGCAGAATCACAAGCGCTCCACCCTGAGGCATGGGATAAAATTGTAGGTACAGACAATGTTTCAAACCAGATGGAACATGTCACTGATGGAACAAAGACAAATGTCATCAAAAATGACAGAAGAAGATAGTCAGTTTTTGCCTGTCCCTAACATATATTGAATACAATTGTACAACATTCAGTATGGAATTTGCTAAAGAATTTTCAGCATTTCTTTATGAAAAAAAGATCATCAGATTTGGGGATTTCACATTAGCAAGTGGGAAAAAAAGCCCTTACTATATCGATCTTAGACTAGTTCCAAGCTTTCCCATTTATTATAGAAAAATGATCAAGGGTTTGCAAAACTTGATTGCAGAAGACATAGGATTTGAAAATTTTCACTCGCTAGTTTCTGTTCCAACAGGCGGACTAGTAGTTGCAGCATCGCTTGCAACTGAAATTCTAAAACCACTCATCTACGTTAGAGATAAACCAAAAGAACATGGAACAGGAAAAGCAGTAGAAGGTGTAATTTGCCACGACATGAAACTGTTAATGATTGAAGATGTTGTAACAAGTGGTGGATCTGTAATTAATGCAGTAAAATCAATCAAAGAAGAAAAGATGATAGTGACTGATGCGTATGCAGTAGTTGATAGAATGGAGGGTGCAACAGAAGCATTACAAAATGAAGGTGTCAAACTTCACAGTCTTTTGACTATCAAGGATATTGCAGAAAATCTATTTGAGCAAAAATTAATCTCAGAAGATGTACTAAAACAGGTTCAAGACAGAATAAAGTAAAAGGGGCAGCTCAGTCAAATGCCTTTACATCATTAATCAGGTATAACTCTGATTCTTCATTGCAGCCATTTCGATAACAATTAGCTGGAATTAAAATTTTAGTGGGCCCGATGGGCTTCGATCCCATGGCTCCTCGGTTATGAGCCGAGTACTCTACTAGGCTGAGTTACGGGCCCTAGGAAAAAATAATTTCAACTTAGTAAAAAGTGTTAGATTAGCAGTAAGACTCGTAACAACTGTCTAACAAGAGATTTTGTGCTGCAACAGATTTTTCGGCTGTTGATAGCATCACTGAGTCATCTACAGATGTATTATCGATGATTTTTTGCCAGGATGCTGCATGTCTAATGTCAGCAGTCATGTGTTCTTCAAAGTATTCAATTGCATCTTTTGTATCAATGCCATAGAATTCTTTCAATCCTTCTAATTTGGTTTGACTTACTTTAGGAATTTCTTTTTCAAATGCATACATTGCACATGCACCATTATCAAAGGAGTCCATAAGTGAGCCTAAATTGGATACTGCTCTTTTGGTTTTCTCAAGACCTTCATAGCCTTGTAGTTCGGATTCAGAAATTCCCATAGAACCTGCAAATTTCTCCCATAGAGGAATATGCTCTGATTCTTCGTTCATGTTCTGAATTAACTCATCTTTCATATCAGAAGATGCATCATTTACCATTGGTTGCATGAATTGCGGAACCTGTTTCACCAGTTGGTAGTACTCTTTAGAGTAGCCTTTGAGTGAATCTAGTTCCAGTTTTCCATCAGACCACATTTCGTAAAATGGATGTTTGAGTAAACTTTTGTCTTCAATGATTTGATCGATTCGTTTGATTAGAGAACCCATGAATGATATTCTTGGAATTAGGATAAAAAAGCTTGTGATTACAAAAAGTTTTATGGATTAGAAGAGCCGGAATTTTAAGCTCCTGTAGTGTAGTCCGGTCAAGCATTTAGGCCTTTCACGCCTGAGACTCGGGTTCGAATCCCGACGGGAGCATTCAATTCTAAAGTTTAATATGTTATTTCAGAAAATTTTGATTAGATAATTTTTGGACAGAAAAAATATAGAAATTAATCCGCTTTTGGAAGTGTACAGCAAGTACATCGAGAAAATTGATTCCGCTTTACAAAATGAGTTAGAACTATACTCAGAATCAGAATTTTGTGAACCTCTAAAATATGCATTAGACGGTGGAAAACGAATCAGACCAATAATCTCACTTTTGGCAGCCGAATGTGTAGGAGAGATTGATGAGAATGTGTATGCAGGAGCATGTGCAATCGAACTGCTCCATACAGAATCAGTCATACATGACGATATTATCGATAATGAAACTCAGAGAAGACACAAGGATCCATTCCATATCAAATATGGGTATAACACTAGTGTTCTAACAGGAGACTTTGTTCTAGGATTAATTCTAAACATTTCATCTAGATTAGACAAAGCTCGTGTTACCAAAGATTTGGCAACAGCTGCAATGCTCATGAGTGAAGGAGAAGTGTTAGAAGGAAAATTAGAAGAAAGTGAAGATGTTACCTTTGAAGATTACATCAAGGTGATGGATTACAAGACCGCAACTGCCTTTGAGATGGCAGCCAAACTAGGAGCAGTGATTGGAGGAGGAAGTGAGGAAGAAATTTCAGGATTAGCAGAATATGGAAAAAACATTGGAATTGCATATCAAATTAAAGATGATTTGATGGATTGGAAAAATGAAGATAAATTATTTAATTTACTAGTTAAGAAGAGTTCAGATCCTAGAGTTGTATTCAATAAAATGGAAGAGTTATTGAAATCTTATTCGCAAAAAGCTCTTGAAAGTCTAAGAAAAGTAAAAGATTCTGATTCAAAACACAACTTGGAAGAATTAGTAAGTTTCACAGAGTTTAAGGCATAACTGCAGTCATTGAAGGCGTAATCATTTCTACAAATTGTATTATTGGTTCTGGGTATACACCAATTGTTACCATAAAGATTACAGAGAATATCATTACACCTACAATTGATGCAGGTTCTTTGACACGTTTTTCTGTTTCACCTTCAAAGTACATCTTTCGTATAATCCAACCATAGTATGCTAGAGACAATGCACTGTTCAATACTCCAGCTATTGCAAGCCATGGAGCCCACCAAACAACGCTTGTTGCATCAATGGCAGAACCAAACAGCATAAGTTTACTCCAGAATCCATTAAGTGGAGGTACACCAGCTAAAGCAAGTAATGAGATGACAAGACCAAATGCAGTAATTGGCATTTTTCTACCGAGTCCCTTGATTTTATCTAAATGTACAATTCCAAGTGTTGTGACAATTCCTGCTATTGCGATAAATGCCGCACCTTTCATTACAGCATGATTTAGAATATGGAATAATGATGCCTGTAATCCTAATCCGCTGAACGGCGCAAGTGAGATACCAATTAAGATGTAACCTGCATGACCAATACTGGAGTATGCAAGCATTCTTGTGAGATTCTTTTGCATGATTGCTGCAATATTACCAATAGTCATCGTCATTATGGCAATGACTCCTAGCGCTAATGTCCAGTCAAGGTTTAGCGCCGCAGCACCCATAATTACAACTCTTAATGCAGCAGCAAATCCTGCTTTTTTGGTTCCTGCAGCAAGTAATGCTGTGATTGGTGTTGGTGCACCTTCGTATGTATCTGGTAGCCACATGTGGAATGGAACAAGTCCCATTTTGAATCCAAATCCAGCAATGAACATACCAACTGCAAGTAAGCCAATCGGAAGCATGTCTGGAGATAGATTTGAAAATCCGTAAATAACATCACCGATGTTTGTAGAACCGGTAATTCCGTATGCAAGTGAGATACCATATATGATGATTCCAGAAGATAATGCTCCAAACAAAAAGTACTTGATGGCAGCTTCGTTTGATGACGGGTCTTTCTTGTTATATCCTGCAAGGATGTATGTTGGAATACTCATCAACTCCCATGCTACAAATAACATAACCAGGTCTGTTGAAAATGCAATCAAGACCATACCAATACTTGAAAGTAAAATTAATGAAAAGTAAATTGCAGGATTTGATTTATTTCTCATGTAATTGAAAGAACCGGCAACTGCCATTATTGATACAATGAGCATTGCAATTGCAAAGAAGGAACCAAATCCATCATCAACTAAAACATCACTGGAGAAGATAGCGGCATCTGCAACAGAGTCTGTATAGAATCGATAAATTACATAACCAAGAGATAAGAGTAATGCACCAAATGCAATTAATCCATAAAATGTTGAACTACCCTGTTCTTTTCTTACAACATTGATTACAGGAATTATCATTCCTGCGATACCAAGAATTACCATTATGATTATTGGAGTAGAAGTTAGTTCGATCATCATAAACACCTATAGTAACAATATCAAAACTACGAAAAGTAGTCCAGCTCCAAATATGTAAAGATAAGATTGCGATACACCGGTCTGTGTTCCTTGAACAACTCTAGCACTCCAACCAACAGCTTTCTCAAATCCAATGTTCATTCCAGTATCAATTGCTGTACGTTCAAAGTATCTCCAGATTCCACGTGCCATCCACAATGGTGCAACAACAAAGCCCCAATAAACAAAGGCATTGAGATACCATCTGTTCAAGAATAGTTTATGCATTGAGTAAAAGAAAATGTTAGAGTTTACAAATTTGGCCGGATCCACCCATCGTCCAATATAGAAGATATATCCTAATCCAAAGCCTGTTGCAAATGCAACTAATGATGCTCCAAGTGCTACAGGGTTAAGTCCTGAAAGGAATCCAGGCAATACAGATTCCTCTCCACCATAGTGAGATGATTCGATTCCAAATGAGTGTACGAGATATTCCTCAAATAGATGATGTAATTCCTCTTCTGCAGATAATCCGATTAATCCAATTCCAATTGTTAATACAGCAAGAATTCCGTATGGAATCCACATTGATCTTGGTGCTTCGTGTATATGATTGCCTTCGCTTTCCATCTTTTCAATATGTTTACTGTTCTTTCCAAAGAATACCATTCCAATCATTCTTGTGGTGTAAAATGCTGTAATAACTGCAGTTAGAACTGCGATAAGGAATAACGGTAATGCCCAAGAACTGTCAGCTTCATAAACTGCTGCAAATATTGCATCCTTACTCCAAAATCCAGTTGTGATGAATGGTGCGCCCATTAATCCAAGACCTGCAGCCCACATGAACGCATATGTCTTTTTCATCTGTTTCTTCAATCCACCCATATCGGTCATGAACCGAGAACCAACCACATGTAGAAGCGAACCCGCCGCCATGAATAGTGATGCTTTGAACATTGCGTGAGATATTAAGTGGAAGAATCCTGCCGTATAACCATCAACATATTGGTGTGAAAGACCGGCGACACCAAGGGCTAACATCATGTAACCAATTTGTGAACCGGTTGAGTATGCCAGGACTTTCTTAATTTCAGGATTAACCATTCCCTGAGTTGCAAGTAATAATGCAGTGATTGCACCAACCCATGCAATGATTTCAAAGAATTGGTCTGCAAGAATTCCTGCAGCTGCTAATGCAAATACAATTGGTCCAATTCTTGCAACTAAAAATACACCAGCCTTGACCATTGTTGCTGCATGGATTAATGCAGATACAGCGGTAGGACCGGTCATTGCTTCTAAGAGCCATTCGTTAAGTGGGAATTGTGCAGATTTACCCATTGCACCACCAAATAGTAAAACAAATGCAGGAACTAATAATCCCTGAGCAGACATTTCTACCGCCCAAGCAGTATCAGAAACTAATTCTTTAAATCCAAATGTTCCAGCAAACAAGAAAAGAAGTAACATTCCTGAAAGCATCATTACATCACCAACTTTGGTCATGATGAAAGCCTTCATTCCAGCATGTGTTGGAGAGAAATATTCCATAACGCCAAGTGCAGAACGACCTTCTTGGCCAACGTGATCTTTCTTCTTATCACGATACCAGAAGCTGATCAAAGCATATGACGCAAGACCCACTCCTTCCCAACCAAAGAAGACTTGTAATAGATTATCAGAAAGTATGATCAGTTGCATGGAACCAATAAAGAACATCATCCAGAACCAGAATCGAGTTATGTCTTTGTCGCCTTTCATGTAACCTGTACTGTAAACCATGATGAGGAAGGAAATCCATCCGACTACATTTGCCATTATGATTGATAGAGGATCAGCAAGAACACCTGCTTTGAGACCGATTGCATCAATCCACATAACTTGGTGATGAATCTCATGCGCTTCCAATGCCATTGGGAACAATGTTGCAGCAGAAATTGCACTCATTAAAGCAAATGCAACTGCAACTCTACCGGTAGATAATTTTGAGAATTTACCAACTGCAGGAATTATCATGGCTGCTGCAAATGGAAGTATCCAGATTAACCAGACGTTAAGTTCACTTACAGGGATTCCAAAGAAGTCTGCCATTTACTATCCCCCCATCACTCCTTGCATGTATGGCATGATGTGTCCTAGGAATATGTCAGGATAAATTCCAACGACGATAGTAAATCCTGCTAAAACCATCATTGGCGCAAGCATATACCAGCTTCCGTCTTTTACATTTTGTAAGTTCTCAGGTAATTTTCCAAAGAAGACTCGTTTTAGCATCCAAAGAATGTAAGACATTGTAAGTGCAGTAGCAATCAAACCTAATGCAAACATGAGACTTCGTAAATCATTTCCTTCTTCTATTGCAGTTTCTAATGCACCATAGAAGACCATCCATTCTCCCATGAATCCGCTTGTTGGAGGAATACCCATTATTGTTAATGCACCAATTACAGCACATACTGCGGTAATTGGCATTTTACTTGCAAGACCACCAAGTTTAGAGAAACTTCTTGTTCCAACTTGAACTATGATTACACCAGCGGTCATGAAGAGTAACCCTTTACCCAAGCCGTGTGAAACATACATCATTTCCGCACCGGCTAGACCATAAGTAGAAAATGAACCAATTGCAAATAGCAGATAACCCATCTGGCTTATACTCGAATATGCAAGCATTCGTTTGAAATCATCTTGCATTAGCGCCATAGCGCCACCATAGAACATTGTTACAACACCCCAAATGTTCAGCATTATTGAAATGTCGCCGTACGTTTGTGGCATGAACTCTACGATTAATCTGAATAATCCATATGCACCAATTCCAATCATAGCTGGAGAAAGTAGAGCGCTGATTGGTGTTGGAGCTGCACCGTGAGCATAAGGCAGCCAAACATGGAATACAAAGGCTGCAAGTTTTACACCCAATCCTAAGATTATAGCAACAGCAGATACCACCAGGATATCAGGATCAATTGCTGCTTCATTGATATCTACAAAATCAAAGCTTCCAACACTTAGACCGATTGCTAGAAAACCAAGTAATAGAACGACTGCACCAACATGAGTCCAGAATAAGAATTGTAAAGCAATTCTACGTCTATTTCCATCTCCATAGAAAGCAACTAGGAAAAATGATGGTATGAGCATAACTTCGAAAAATATGTAAAATTCAATGAGATTTGTAGATAAAACGGTTCCAAGCATTCCCATTGCAAAGACTAGGAACATTGCAAAGTAGAGACCAGATTGACGGTTGACATAGGTCTGTAGTGCAACAGATTCAACTACTGCAGTTGTCTGACCATCAGTGGTAGCATTTTGATGATAATGTTCTTTGAATAATTCTTCAAATTTGTGAACCATGTATGGTTTGGAGTATAGTGCAAGAACTGTACACAATACGTAAATGATTATTGCAAATGGAGTAGCAAGTCCATCAAGCATGAAACCAAATTCACCGAACATGGTAGTCCATGGATAATGTTCTTCGTATGTTCCGCCTAATGCTGCATTAATCAGGATAACAGAACAGTATAGAAGTAAACCAAAGGTAAACCATGTTGCATATGTAGGACCATAATTTCTTCCGATTAGATATGCAACCGGAGACAGTAACAGTGGTAAAAATACCGCCTGTAAAAGTACAAACTCCATTAGCCTTTCAAGCTCCTGAAGTCTGCAATATCGATATTTTTGTACATACGATATGCTACAATAATTAATGCAAGTCCGACTGCAACTTCTGCTGCAGCAATTGCAATTGAGAATAATGCAAGTGTTTGTCCACCGCTGTGTGGCATAAATCTAGCAAATGCAACAAGATTGAGGTTTGCAGCGTTGACAATAATTTCAACTGCAAATAACATTCTGATTGCATTTCTTTTTACCGCTAAACCATAAATTCCAATACCTAACAAAGCAACTGATATTAATACAAATTCAATTAGCTCATTGCTCATTTTCTATTGTATCCTCCCTTCTTGCTAGAACTAATGCACCCATAACAGAACCTGCTAAAATTAGGGCCATCAAGATTAATGCAGGCCAGTAATATGTGAGAAAGTCACCACCAATTTCTCTAAAGTCAACAGGTTCAGAGTCGGTACTAATTGTTTTAATTCCAGAATCCATAATGACTGCACCTAGTGCAAGAATTACAATTAACATTAAGCCAATTCCAGCAAATTTTCTTTTCGGGTCTTCAATTTTTTTGAATATGAGTTCTCTTTTTACAAGCATGACAGTGAATAAGATAAGAACAGCGATAGAACCAACATAAACTGCTAATTGGAACATTGCAACAAATGGAGAATCTAACATTACGTAAAATCCTGCAACACCACCTAGTGTTCCCATTAATGCAATTGAACCGTAAACAAGTGAACGCATTTCAAGTGCTGCAATTGCAGAGCCGATTGTTAATACAGAGATAGCTAAGAACAGAGCATCAGCCATGTCTGGCGCCCCGTTTATCAATAATTAATTCTGAATCTTGTTGAACTTGTGGTTTAACCTGTAATTGTGCAGGTGTGTAGATTAAGCCCTCTTTGGTAAATGATGATAATTCATAGTCATTTGACATGTATAATGCATAAAATGGACATGCATCAACACATAATCCACAAAAGACACATTTTCCATAGTCAATTTGTGGCATGATTGATTTTGCGTTTTGCCCCCACTTGTCAGGAACTTTTACCATTGCAATAGCTTCTGCAACACCTTCGCATGCGATTGAACATAATTGGCATCCAGTACAATGATCATGGAATAACATGTGTCTACCTTTCAGACCTGCAATAGCAACACCAGATGCTGGATCAAATTGGTAACCATCTCCAACAAATTTCAATTTTTGTTCAGGATATCTCAAAGTAAAACGTTTTACTGCCAGGTGTTTAATTCCGGAGTTTAATGCTTTGATAATTCCAGTTGCAGTTCCCATTACAAAATTCCTCCAGGTCCTATTACTCCAGCATACACCAATCCGAGTGCAATAAAGATGTTAACGAAGGATAAACCAATTAGTTTGTACCAACCAATGTGCAACAGCATATCGAGTCTGATTCTTGGGAATACGCCTCTTGGCAATAGTATAAAGAAAATTACTCCAACTGTTTTTAGTACAAACCAAATAACGCCGCTAACTAATAGCTGCCCGCTCGTATACTGTAGTTCACCCTGCTGCTGCAGGACCCATTCATTTGGATCTTGATCAAGTAGTGGCAAACCAGGTGCGTTAACTGTGAGAATTGGATCACCAGCATAGTTTGGAATTGGAATACCTTCAGTGATTATTTCAGTCTCTAATGGAGGCCAGAATACAGGACCGGTCCATCCGCCTAAGAAAATTATTACAAATAATGCTGCAAATGCATAAAGTTTGAGATATGAACCCAATTGAACTAATCCATACATCATTCCAGAAAATTCAGTCAACCATCCTGCTACGATCTCACTTTCTGCTTCTGGAAGATCAAATGGAATTCTTTCTAATTCAGCTAACATTGTAGTAAAGAAAACAATTGCGCCAATTGGCATGAAAATAATCCAAGGGAAACTACTTTGAGATTCTACAATTTCACTGAGATTAAGCGTTCCAGTTAAAATTACAACTCCCAATAGAGATAAGATCAATGGAATTTCAAACGATACCATTTGATGAAGTGCTCTAATTCCACCAATGAATGGGAATTTACTGTTAGCCGACCATGCGGATAAGATTGTAATGATTGGGAAGAATCCAATTACTGCAAATACTGCAAGTAAACCTACATCCAAGTCTGCAACAACCCATCCACCAGGTGCAACAGGGATTAATGCGACAAATGCAGCAGCAGTGCCAACAAACAATACCGGTGCTGCCCAGAATAATGGTTTGTCAGCTTTTGCAGGAATAATAATTTCTTTTGAGATTAATTTCAAGCCATCACCTGCTAGTTGTAAAATACCTTCAACTTTACCACAGTAAAATGGACCAACACGAAGTTGTAGTTTTGCTAACATTTTTCTTTCAACAAAAATTGTTCCTGCAGCTATCAATGCTGCAAAACCAAATCCAGGGAAGGCTACAATTCTAAATAAATCAGAATAGATAAGCGCCTTGATTAATGGAACCTGCATCGTCGGGTTAAACAGCCATGTAAATGCCAAGAAAGCAGTTAGAAGTTCACCATCAATTACCGGTAACTCTAGATAAAATAATACAATTTGAATTGCTGGAATTCCTGCAAGTGTTACAATTGTTAGAATCCAAAATGCATTATCAAAAATCCCTTTTAGGAAATAGCCAAGACGGAATTTTGGTGCAATAACAGACATTTATCGGTCAGCCTCCACTGGCCAATAGTTTAGACTCCAATAAACTGCTGGCATGTTTCCAAGTTTTTCTCCTTTTAGTAAGTATGGTAATGCAATCAAGTTTCTGAAAGAACTTACACTAAGTTTTAGACGATATGGTTCAGGTTTTCCTCTTGAAATTATGTGACATCCTGCTGAACCTCTTCCACTTTCAACTCTACGATAAACTTCATCTTCTCTACCTTTTGGATTTGGTTTGAGTTTTGTTCTAATAGAACCTGATTTTGGCATTTTCTCTAATGCTTGTCTAATAATATTACAACTCTCTAACATATCAAGCCAAGGGATTTTAGAACGTGCGTAAGAGTCACCAGATTTTAGTACATTGGTATGTACATCAAGTTCATCATAGACATCATATGGTTCTTTGATTCTTAGATCATAATCAACACCACTTGCACGAAGAACTGAACCTGTAGTTCCTAAACGAATTGCATCTTCCCTAGATAATACTCCGGTGTCTTCGGTTCGTGCTTTTAGAATTGGATTATCATAAAAGATATCAGCATATTCTTTGATACGTTTTTCAAAGTAATTTACTTGACGTAAACACACATCTTCAAAGTTTGCAGGAACATCATTTCTAACACCACCTGGGATAAAGTATGCATGTGTTACTCTAGCGCCAGTAATTTTTTCCATTAAATCAATTAAAAGTTCCCTATCTCCTGCAGGCCACATGAACATTGTAGAATGTCCAAGAAATATTCCATAGATTGCAAGCCAGTATTGAATATAGATACATCTGTTTAGTTCTGCTGCAATTACACGAACATACTTTGCACGTTCTGGAACTTCAATTCCTACTAAATCTTCAACTCCTAAAACGTAAGGATACAAAATATTACAAGAATCGTGAATTACAGGTCGCTCTAGATGAGGAATATTTGTAATGTAGTTTCTAGATTCAGCCATTTTTTCTTCACCACGATGAACGTAACCAGGATCAGGATCTGCATCGACAATGTAATCACCATCAATCTTTACAATAATTCTCATGTGTCCAGAACCAGGATGTTGTGGACCAACATTTAGTGTCATAATTCTATCATCTACATTTTCTACCTGTAGACCTGGAGGCATTTTTTTAGTTGGAATTACTTGTTCAGCCATTTTATCTTCCTTTATTCCTAAAGTCCTTTCTTAGTGGAGGTAGATCTGCCCAATCTTCAGGCAATAGTAAACGTCGATTATCAGGATGACTATCAAAGTAAACTCCAAGCATTTCAAATATTTCACGTTCATGAAACTCAACACTGTAAAACATGTCTCTCAGACTTGGTAGTTTTGTAGAATCATTTCCAGGATTAGGATTTTCCTCACGTGGAACTCGGGTTGCAAGTGCTAAGACTTGTTTTGAATAGGTAGGATCGGTGTATGAACCCAAGTGGTATACAACACCAATTTCTTTATCTTCAGGAAAATCAACTCCAGTAACAGATTCTGCATGATCGAAAGGTAAGTTATCTTTGATAAATTGTGCAACTTCGAGAATTTTCTCTTTTTTTACATTTACTCTAGTTCTATTTTCTTTGATATAGCCAACTTCTACATCGCCAGTAAATTGACTTGAAATCTTATCAACGAAAGATTTTTCAAATTCAGGTAGAGATACTTCTTCAGTATCTGTTTTTGAAGGAGGTGCTGCTTTTGGTTTTTCTTCTTTAGGTTTTGATTCCTTTGGTTTTTCTTCTTTAGGTTTTTCTTTAATCTCTTTTGGTAAAGTTTTGTTAGAACGTGTCGCTAAAGCTTCTTTTGCAAGTTCTTCTCGTCTTGCATTTGCTGCTGCAATAATTGCGTCACCAATAGCTTTTTCGTCAGATTTTTTCTTATCTTCATCTTTTGAAGTTACTTTTTTTTCAGACTTACTCATAATTTTTTACCTATCTAGCCTTCATCCTTTTGATTTTCTCTTGCAACAACATGCATCCTTGAATCAAGGTTTCAGGTCTAGGAGGGCAACCAGGAACATAAACATCAACTGGAAGAATTCCGTCGATGCCAGGCAACACATTGTATGAATCAAAGTACAGACCGCCAGTAATTGCACATGCACCCATGGCGATTACATATTTTGGTTCTGGCATTTGATCATAGACTAATCTAAGTCTTGGTGCCATTTTTCTTGTGATTGTTCCTTGTACTACGACAAGATCACACTGTCGTAGTGATCCAAAAGCTTCGATGATACCGAATCTTTCTACGTCGTATCTTGGACTCGATGCTGCTCCAAACTCAACACTACAACATGCTGTTTCAATGTGTACTGGCCATAAAGACCACATTCTTCCCCAGTTGATTGCCATACCTAATGGTTGGTCAACTGCTTTGTACAAAATGTCGCCAAGTTTTCCAACAAACACATTTGCGTTTTGTGGTGTAACGAGTTCTTTTAGCAACTTAGTCCCTCACCTTGATTGTTGTAACTAGTATATAGAATTACCATATGTCTTTCCTCTTTGATTGGTATAACGCGTATGCCATTGCGGCAAACATAATTCCTAAGAAGGCAATAATTGGTAAAGTTGCAGTTCGTGGTAGGTCTAAAAGAGAGCTACCCCAAGCATACAAGAAAATTGCCATAACATCAAAAATAACGAACATTAGAACATATGCATAATATTGCATCATGAAATGAGTTCGACCAGCACCAGATGGGACTTGGCCACATTCCATAGGAAGCGTCTTTACAGGATTTGGTTGTTTCTTGTTTTCAGGAGATATCATTCTAGAGACCAAAAGGGCAGGTGCCATTGCGGCACATGCAAAGCCAAACATGAGTAATACATTACTGTATGATGCTACACTCTCGCCAACCAAGTTAAACCGACTCCCTTCGGTCAAAATATAAAGCTATAGAGAATTTTTTCGATCAAAATTTGGTTTTTACAAAGTCCTCTAAATTGATATACAACAATAAATGAGGATTCCTATGGTAGTCAATGTTGGAGATCAAGCACCAAAATTTGAGCTAGTTGATGGAGATCTAAAATTTAGATCCCTAGATGAGTTTAAAGGCAAAAAAGTCGTTATCTCATTTTTCGTTGCAGCCAGTTCTCCAGTATGTGAAGTTGAACTTTGTAAATTCAGAGATTCATTAAATGACATTTCAGCACTAGGAGCACAGGTAATTGCAATTAGTAATGACGGACCATTTGCAAATAAGGCATTTGCAGAAAAGAATAATTATAATTTTCCAGTACTAGGAGATTATACAAGTCAAACAATCAAAGACTATGATATTTTATTAAAAGATTTGTTACACGTTAAAGATTACAATGCAGCAAAGCGTTCAGTTTTCATTTTAGATGAAGAACATAAAGTGATTTGGAAATGGGTGTCAGAAGATCCATTGAAAGAACCAGATTACAGTGAAATTATGAACGTTCTAAAATAAAACTAGTTATTCAATTTCAGCAATAATATCATTTTTGTTTACAGAATTACCTTCTTTGATTTTGATACCTTTGACTATACCATCTTTTTGTGCTTTGACAGCAACTTGCATCTTCATTGATTCTAAGGTACAAACTGTGTCACCTTTCTTGACTTCAGAACCTTCACCTGCATTTATTGATACAACTTTACCAGGGATTTGACTGCGCAAAGTAGATTGACCAGCACCAGAATCAGATCCGCCGGAGTTTTTGTAAACAATATCATCAAGATGTGAATTCATGTTTACAGACATTGATGAACCGTCAACAATGAAATTCATCTCAGAAGTTTGACTATCAACATATCTAACTGAATGAAATTCATTGTTCAAAACAAATTCCATGATGTTTGAATCCATGTTAAGAATTTTTACAACATATTCATTGTCTTTGATCTTAATTTTATATTCATTCTGTGATAATTTCTCTAAGATTTCACCATCTACAATTTCATCAGTATCTTGAACTTTGTATTTCATTTTTACACACTATCCATCTTATTTTTCCAGTTTTGATTTCTAGAATTTTGTGATTGTACTTTACTTTTATAAAATTCAGAATGCATTATTGCAGAAGCAATAGCAGGAATTTGTTTATCTTTTCTGTCTTGAATTAAATCTTTTTCTAATCTTTCAATCATTTCAAATCGTTTCAAAAAGTCAGTTGACAAATTTCCAGTCTTGTATTCTTCAGAATTTAGAATAGTTTTGTATAAAGGAATTGAAGTTTCTACACCTTGAATATCAAAGTCATCTAATGCACTTAGCATTCTTAATCTAGATTCATCGAATGTTTTTCCCCAAGTGCACAGTTTTGCCATCAAAGAATCATAAAATGGAGATACAGTGCATCCAGGGTATAGATATGTGTCACATCTAACACTTGGGCCTGAAGGAATTGTAACGTAAGGAACAGGACCAGTTGATGGTGCAAAGTCTAAGAAAGTATCCTCAGCATTTATTCTACATTCAATTGCATAACCATTCATTTTCAAATCAGATTGTTTGAATGGTAGTGTTTCTCCATTTGCAATATCTAGTTGAAGTTTAACAAAGTCTAATCCAGATACCATTTCAGAGATTGGATGTTCTACTTGTAATCTTGCATTGATTTCAATGAAATAAAATTCTCCAGAATCTGCTCTGAGAAATTCTGCAGTGCCCAAGTTTGTATAATCAACGGCTTGTGCAGCTTTAACAACTAATTCACCAATTTCTTCTCTTTTCGCTTCATCGACTACAGGAGATGGAGTTTGTTCAATTAATTTTTGATTTCGTCTCTGAATGGAACATTCCCTCTCAAAGAGATGTACGGTATTACCATGTTTGTCTCTACACATTTGATATTCAATGTGACGTGTTTTTTCTAGGAATTTTTCAACAATAATTGCAGATTTTCCAACAGCAGCTATGGATTCAGATGTAACAGTTTCAAAACCTTCCTGTAATTCTTTATCATTAGTAACTAATCTAATTCCACGACCTCCACCACCATAAACTGATTTCAAAAGTACAGGATAACCAATATCATTTGCAATTTTTTCTGCTTCATCTGCATCTTTTACTAAACCTGGACTTCCAGGTACGGTTGGGACATTAGCATCTAGCATTGCTGCTTTACAACGCATCTTATCTCCACAAAGATTCATTGAATCAGCAGAAGGACCAATAAAGTTAATTTTATTTTTTTCACATAATCGTGCAAAATCATCATTTTCTGAAAGAAAGCCATAACCAGGATGTACAGCATCGGTACCAGACGATAACATGACATCAAGAATTTTTTCTTGATTAAGATAGCTCTTTGCAGGAGCAGCTTCACCAATGTAATATGACTCATCAGCAGTTTTTACATGAAGGGAGTTAACATCTTCATCAGAATAGACTGCCACAGTCTTTATTCCTAAAGCCTTACAAGTTTTCATTACACGAAGGGCGATTTCTCCTCTGTTGGCTATCAGTACTTTTTCAATCATATCTAATCACAGGTTGATATTTCCATGTTTTCTAGGAAGTTGTTTTTCACGTTTATTGCTGAGCATTTCTAGTGCTTTGATAAGCATTGGTCTAGTCTCTGCCGGGTCAATAACGGTATCAACTGTTCCATTTGATGCTGCAACGTAAGGATTTGCAAATTTTTCGGTAAATTCATCAACTAATTTCTTTTTTAATTCATCAGGATTATCGGAACTTGCCAATTCTTTTCTATTCATAATTTTTACAGCACCCTCAGATCCAAGTACAGCAATTTGTGCAGTTGGCCATGCGTAATTCACATCAGTTCCTAGATTTTTACTCGACATTGCAATGTATGCACCACCGTATGCTTTTCCAATGACAACTGTAATTTTTGGAACAGTAGCTTCACAGTAAGAGTATAGTAATTTACTTCCATGACGAATTATTCCATTATGCTCTTGATTTGAACCTGGCATGTAACCAGGAGTGTCGACTAAAGTAATTAGTGGAATACCATAACAATCACAGAAACGAATGAAACGTGATGCTTTGTTTGATGAATCAATATCTAATGCACCTGCCAAAAACATTGGTTGATTTGCTACAATTCCAACGGTTTTACCATTCATTCTACCAAAACCAACAATAACATTTTGTGCAAATAGTTCATGGATTTCAAAGAATTTGTTATCATCTAAGATTGAAAGAATAATTTCTTTCATATCATAAGGTTGTAAAGCATCATCAGGTAGAATGTTTATTAAATTATTATCTAATCTGTTAGGATCATCAGATGTTGTAACAGAAGGTGGAGCTTCAGCGTTATTTTGTGGAATGTAGGAAAGTAATGTTTTGATATAATCCATACATTCGTATTCATTTTTAGCTACAAAGTGAGCAACACCACTCTTTGTTCCATGAGTCATTGCACCACCTAATTCATCAAAGGATATTTCTTCTCCAAGAACTGTTTTTACAACATCAGGACCAGTTACAAACATAGTTCCAGCTTTTTCAACCATTATAACAAAATCAGTCATTGCAGGAGAGTAAACAGCACCACCAGCAGAAGGACCAATACTTGCAGTAATTTGTGGAACTACACCAGATGCTAATTGGTTATGATAGAAAATATCTGCAAAACCATCGAGGCTTAAGATTCCCTCTTGAATTCTTGCACCACCAGAATCAGCAATTCCAACTATTGGACAACCATTTCTAGTTGCATGATCCATTAATTTAGTAATTTTTTTAGCTCCCATCTGACTTAAGGTTCCACCTAAAACAGTGAAATCATATGCGAAAACATAGACTTGACGACCGTTGATTTTTCCATAACCGCCAACTACACCATCAGTGAAAAATTTCTTTTTCTGCATATCGTAATCAAAATAGTGATGTGTAGTCATTGCGTCTAGTTCAACAAAAGTTCCATCATCACAGAGTAGATCAATACGTTCTCTAGCAGTCAGTTTGCCCTTTTCATGTTGGGCCTTAATTCTATCCTGACCACCACCTTGAAGTGAGGTTTTTTTATTATTCAGATATTCATTTAGTTTATCAGAATGCATGTCCGCGATTTCTCGCCCCAGATATCATATATTAATTTAAGTTAAACAAAACAAAAATTGTTAATTTTTGAGATTTAATAACGAAAATTTCTTTTTAAGAGAGTTTTGATATGTTTCATAAGAATTTCCTAATCCTTCACATTTTTTACATATACATAATTGAGAAACAACTGAACGATCACAATCATCTTGAAATTCACACTGGGAGCACCCAGCAGAGCCATCACATATCATGCATTTGAGATCTTCAGTTTCAACACATTTTTCGTGTTTTACACCTAGACCTTTTGACCATAGACCAATTTCATTTACATTGATTTTTTCATTACATACTATGCATGTACCATCAAATTTCATTGCAATTTTTCGCCAGCTCATTCTAAAAGTTCAATCTCCTTTTCAATTAATTCTTCATACGTCTCTTCAAATTCAAGTTCAATAGAATTATTTTTTTTCAATGATAAAATGAGTGGAAAGAAAAATGTTGCAAAGGTGCTATTTGATACATGAAGTTTTTTGGATAATGTTAAACCAATAGCTTTGATTTTTGCACCATCCCATCGTAGTCTATTCAATAATGGCCAAGAGAGATTATACTGAGTGTATCTAGCAGAAGAATCTTTTTCATAAAGGGATAACAAAATTGAATCAAGGTAACGTAGTAATCTCCAATTTTGTGTTTTCATTATTTTTCCATAAAGTAAATCAGCTTCTGAAATAATTTCTAGTGCTTTAGACATTTTATCTGAAGATAGATTACTAGTAATGATACTTGAATAAAATGCATTAATTTTTTCTCTAGGATCAATTCTTAAAGAAAATAAAACAACTCTTGCTTCCTCAAGTGACTGTGATTTGAAAAATGCATTTAATCCATCTTCGATGTTTAGAGATTCAAATGATTTTTCAGTATTAGGTTCAAATCCAGTAACTAATGCTTGTGCAGAGTTTATCATAGAACGGATATCACCTTTTGAATCAGTAATTAATTTTATCAATCTTCCAGGATTAATTTTTGCTTTTTCTTTTTCTAATATCATGTCAAGATATAATTTAAGAAATCTAGGCGACAATGGACTAATCTGTAAAGTTTTTACAACTTTTTTTATTTTCTTCATTTTATCAGAAGAACCATAATTACCAGCAAGTACAATTGGAACGGTTGGTTCTTTTAAGATGTTAATGAGAGCTTCAACTCCTCCATAATCAGAACGTCCATGTATTCCATCTACTTCATCAATGAAAATCATGGGTTCACCAAGAACAGTTTGGTTTCCAAGTACAGGAGTTAGTATTTCTTGGATATTTTTTTTATTTCTAACATCACTTGCGTTAAGACTAATCATGTCATAACCAAATTGTTTTCCTGCAAGAAAGCACATTGTTGTTTTTCCAATTCCAGGAGGACCAATCAATAATAGTGGTTTTGTTCCTTTTTTCCATTTTCCAAACCATTCAACAAATTGTTTTCTAGCATCTTCATTTCCAACCATATCAAAAATATTTTGAGGTCGGTATTTTTCTGACCACATCATTTGTATCACTTAGGAAGGTTTTGAGTCAAATCTGACCAGATATTTTCTTCTTGGAGTTTTTTATACCAAAATAGATTATAGTGTTCGACAGTTAGGAACAAAAATTCTAAGAATTTTCGATGTGAGAAACTATCTGGGAGTTTTTCAAGAGCAGATCTAGCATCATTAAGATAAGATTCACTGTGATTCATGGTCTCTTCAAATCCACTCTTTACATCATTCATTTTTAGAGAATAGAACAATGGCCATGATGGTATTTTTGCAGCTTTATCTCTAATGCTGTCTTCAATTTCATTTCCACATCCAACAGATTCTGCTGCTTTTGCCATTCCAGTGTAAAAGATATCAGCTAACGGTGCACGATTTAATGCCATGTTTCGACCAGCTGTACCCATAACAGAACGATATTTCTTGTAACTCTCAACTAATTCTTCTTCTGTAATTGATGTAGGTTTATCTTTTAATTTTGTATCAAGGTATTGTCCAATTCTTGCCTGCTTGAATCCTTCTTCAAATTCTTTTAGTACATCCTCGCCACCTTTTGAAATTTTTTCTCTTGCAAGTTTTAGAATATATGGATTCATTAGTTTGTAATCATCAAGATATTCCAAATCCTCATCTTTGTCTACAATTCTATCCATTGGTTCACTAAGATCTATTGCAATTATATGACCATCTACAATATCCTCGCGCATGTTAGTACTTGGATCATCTTTAAAGTAATCAGTTGACGCATCAAAAAGACCATTGAATACAGGAAATGTCATTTTTACAAAATTTGAGTTTAGAATTCTAAGAACTCTGTCGTGTAGAGTATCAAAATCAGATAGTTTCGATTTGATAGGATCTATTTCAGAAGCATTAAGAATAATTTCCGTTGAACCCACTTCTTCTGCAAATTTTTGTTGTGTGGTGTTAGGAGATTCATCAGAGTTTATTTGATCAAATAAATTTTTTGCAAATCTTTTAGCAAATTCTGGAAATGTATTTTCTGCTTCTTCTTTATAATGATTAAATTGCTTGAATCCTTTTGATTTGAATAAACCTTGTTTTATGATTTGTTTTCCAGGTTTAGTTCCCATTAATGCACTTTTACTGAAAATTGATTCGTCTTTTCCACTCACAAAAGATTGTTAACAAATTGCTATTTATGCCTTCAAAGATCTAATTACATTCGTCTAAACTCTGCAGCGCCTTTTTCTGTAATTCTCAGTTGTATTGATTTTCCAAATGGACCACTTTTTTCTACAGGTCTCATTAGGCCTTTTTTCTCAAGATCTTGAAGAATGGTATCTAGATTATTTGTCGATATGTTTCCTTTCTTCTGAAGTTCTTCAAATTTTGATATGTTAGTCATCAATAAACCAAGTACAATTTTTTCTTTAGACCAGTTTTTTGTTGAAAATTCTTCTCGACGTGGAGATTCTTGAAAATTATCAGGTGATGCTGATTCTCTAAAATTATCCGCAGATGATGATTCTTGGAAAAAATTTCCACGGGGGGTTTCAGGACGAGCAGATATGTCTTGTTTAAGACCAGCACGTCTCAATAATCTTGGGAGTATTCTAGCAAGTGGTATGATCATGAATATGAGCAAATAGATCCAAGAGTAATTTTCTTCCATGTTATATGATTATGATTCGAAATTAATAATGTATATGTTGGGTTTCTATTGTGGCTGTGAGAAAACACGATATTCGCCGATGGTAGAACTACATTTGTGACAAGTGTACTGACCTCTCTCAATTAAGATTAATCCATTAGCAACCTCTTCGTTTGGTTTTTCTTCTATTTGAAAAGCAGTTGGTCCATCAAACTCAGAATTACATGCTTTACAGAAATGTTTCAGCATTTTTGAAGGATCTAATTTTTCAAGTGATGCTAGGAAGTGTTTGTCTATGTTTGGTACAAGTTTTGATTTTTGGACTTCTTCATCAGTAAGTTCAGCATTAACCCATCCACCTGAGCCTTGTAATTCTGTTGCCGTCATAATTGATTTATTTCAAGCATGAATAAAGAGGTTTTCAAATTAAATTAAAAAATTATTCAATTAAATTATCCACAAATTTGAAAATCATAATGGAAACTAATCAAGTTCTCAAAGAAGCATCAAGAAGAATTTATGAGGCGGTGAAAGACATGGCAGGAACGGAAAAAGCTGCGGGTGATTTTGGAAGAGGTGCAGGAGGAGATATTTCTAGAAATATCGATATTACTGCAGAAACCACTGTTTTAGATTATCTAAAAGAGATTAATTTTGAGTGTGTAGTTTTAGGAGAAGAATGTGGTCGAGTAGAATTATCAGAAAATCCAAAAGGATTTGTTATTATGGATGCAATTGATGGTTCTGCAAATGCGGTTAGAGGTGTGCCATTTTTCTGTTCATCATTAGCATTTGCAACAGAAAATAGGCTCAGTTCCATAACAGACGGAGTAATTACAAATCTTTCAACAGGTGAAATATATTCTGCTTCAGAAGGAAAAGGTGCATTTCTAGATGACAAACAAATTTCAGTTTACAAAGGTACTCCATTGTACAAAATAGTTGGAGTAAATACGTCAGGTGCATCACAAGAAATAATGAAAAAATTACAACCTGTTTTTGAACATCATAGTCATACCAGACATTTTGGTGCAAATGCATTAGAAATGGCAATGTTTGCACAAGGTTTGATGGATGTTTTTATTGATTTAAGAGATAAAATTAGAATTCAAGATATCGCAGCAGGATACATAATTGTGAAAGAAGCAGGAGGTTTGATTTTAGATTCAGAATTCAAACCTCTTGATGCAGATTTGAGTTACGATACAAGAGTTTCTTTTATTGCAGCTGCAAATCAGGAAATTTTAGACGAGATACTTCCAAGAAAAAAATAAATTTTATCCGTATGATTCGTATTTGACTTCAAAAGTTCCATCTTCATGTGGATTATCTCTATTGACAAATCCTCTATCATCAACATAATCCATTACTCCGTCAATGGTTCCTTGATAACCACAAATGTAAATTCTAGTATTCTCAGGAGTAACTTTTTCTCCAACTAATTCATCTAACGGAGAAACACCTTGTGCATTTGCTTTGAAAAATGATTCAACTCTTCCTACTTGACCATTCCATGATCTATTGTATTGTTCTTTTGGTCTACTAATTGCAGCTCTGTAAAGAAAGTTCCATTCATCAGTTCCTCTCTCTTTACTTTCATTTTCAAAGTCAGTGAGAAGACGTTTGTAACTTAATTCATCAACATAACTTGCACCATGTAAAACTACGAGTTGTCTTTTATCATTAGTGTCATGAAAATGATGTGCAAATGCGATGAACGGTGCGAGACCAGTTCCGCCACCTACACAGACTACTCTTCTATTATCAGGTTCTCCATTTCGATATTTGTCTTCAATTATTAAGTCGTCGCCGGTCGGATCACCAAGTAATACTTCATCACCAACACTAAGATAGA
>JAOLYB010000040.1 GCA_028343215.1 Candidatus Nitrosopelagicus sp.
AACGGAGACACAACAAAGTTTGATCAGGATAAAATTACAAACGCGATCTATAAAGCACTACTTGCAACAAGCGAAGGCGATCGTGACCTTGCACAAAACTTGACAAATGGAGTTTTAGGGAAATTATCATCTCAAGGATTTGGTACTGAAAACCCACCTAGCGTAGAAGATATCCAAGATATGGTGGAATCTACTTTGATAGAGCAAGGACACAGCGAAATCGCGAAATCATATATCTTGTATAGACATGAAAGACGAAAGATTCGTGATGAGAAGATGAAGGTTCTGAATACTAAAGTTCTGGATCCTGTTTCAAAAGAATTTGATCTTAACTGTCTCAGAGTATTAGCATCTAGATATCTATTCAGAAATAATAAAAATGAGATAACTGAAAGTCCAACTCAATTATTTGAAAGAGTTGCAGTTTTAATTACAATTGGTGATCTTTTACATGATTCTTCCATATTCAATCCAACAGGAAATACACCACAAAATATTGAAGAGGCAAAAGAATATCTTACAAAATTAGATCAATTCAATTACAAATTTAAAATTGATGAATACTATCTTAATCAATATCACTTTAGAGGTTTAGTAAATGGCTATATCGATATTGCACAAAAAGGACAATCAAAGATTAGCTTTAAAGATCTATTAACAAAACTTGCAGCAAAAGAATTTACTGATTATGGTGCAAGAATTACAGAATACTTTGATCTAATGGTTAACCAAGTCTTCTTACCAAATTCACCAACTATGATGAATGCTGGTGGACGTCTTGGACAATTGTCAGCATGTTTTGTATTGGGAATGCCTGATGACATGGGTAAAATTATGAAAACTACTTCTGATGCAGCATTAATTTTTAAATCCGGTGGTGGTGTTGGAATAAATTATTCAGAACTAAGAGAGGAAGGTGATATTGTTGCATCAACATCTGGAGTTGCTTCCGGACCTGTATCATTCATGAATATTATCAATACCGTAACTGATGTCATTAAACAAGGAGGAAAAAGAAGAGGTGCAAACATGGGAATTATGGATGTATCTCATCCAGATATTGAGAAATTCATTACTAACAAAACTGAACCTGGTGTTCTAGAAAACTTTAATGTCAGTGTTGGTGTTTGGGGTGACTTTTGGAGTGCACTTGTAGATAGTGACGATGGCGCATATACATTACGAAGTACTAGAGATGGTAGTCCTGTACGTGAAATTAATGCACATCATCTAATTGATCTTATTGCAACTTCTGCATGGAAAAGCGCAGAACCTGGTTTAATCTTCTTCGATTTAATTAACAAATACAATGTATTTGCAAAAGCACGTGGTGGACCGTTACGTGCAACAAATCCTTGTGGTGAACAAAGTTTGTATCCTTACGAATCCTGTAATTTAGGATCTATTAATTTAGCAAATCTTACAAAAAGAACTGCAGATGGTCAATACGAATTTGATTGGCAAAAATATGAAGAAATTGTTAGAAAGACAACCCGTTTCCTAGACAACGTAATTGATGTGAATCATTATCCAGTTCCAGAGATTAATGTTGCATCAAAGGAATCACGTCGAATTGGTCTTGGTGTAATGGGTGTAGCAGATTTATTATACAAATTAAGAATTCCATATAATTCTAAAGAGGGTTACGAGTTTATGGGTAAATTATCAGAAGCATTATCATACTATTCAATGGAAGAAAGTGTTGCTTTAGCACAATCTCGTGGAGCATTCCCACTTTGTTCAAAGACAGAATATCCTGAAGGTAAAATTCCAATTGCCGGTTATTATGAAAAACCAAAACAACGACATTATTATGATTGGGACGCTCTAATTGCAAAAATTCAGAAACATGGAGTTAGACATGTTCTTACAACAACTGTTGCACCAACTGGAACATTATCGATGTTAGCAGATTGCTCAAACGGAATGGAACCAACATTTGCTCTTGTATTTGAAAAACGCGTCACTGTTGGAAGATTCTTTTACACAAATAAAATATTTGAAGAAGTTCTAAGAGAAAACGGTCTTTACAGTGAGGAATTATTAGCAAAAGTTGCTGATAACTATGGTTCAGTTAAAGGAATTGATGAAATTCCAGAATGGATTCAAAATATCTTTGTCACTGCTATGGATATTCACTGGACTGATCATTTAATGGCTCAAGCAGTGTGGCAAGATTGGATTGGAAATGCAATTGCAAAAACAATCAATATGCCTAATGATGTATCTGCAGAAGATGTCAAAGCAGCATATCTATTAGCACATGAATTAGGTCTCAAAGGAATTACAGTTTATCGTGATGGTTCAAGACATAAACAAGTTCTTCATATGACAGGTGAAAATTCTCAAAAAACTTTTGAAGTTACCGCAACTGATTATCTACATGATTACATTACAAATAATATCAAAAATCCATACATCTTAAAACAAATCAATGAAGCACTTAAAGTAACAACTCCCCAAGAACTTCCTCATGAAAATCATGTTGTAGCTGAGCCTGATATTGAAGAAAAATTATGTCCAACTTGTAAAAACACTCTTGTTTTAACTGAAGGATGCC
>JAOLYB010000041.1 GCA_028343215.1 Candidatus Nitrosopelagicus sp.
ATTTGTAATATCGCCTGAATCAAATTCTGGCTTTATCTCAAAATCATTACTTGAAAAAATAACCTCTTCTACAACATTTGATATTCAGCTTGTAGGAATAACTGATTCTAATGGTGCATTTGTAACTGGGACTGATATAATACCTCCAATATTTACTCCAATGAAAAACATTGTAGTTGATGCTACAGCTGCAAATGGTGCAATTGTCAAATATGAACCCCCTGAAGTAAAAGATGAAGGTGGCATATCTTACGGACCTGTATGTGAACCAAAATCTGGAAACTTTTTCCCGATAGGCTCTACAACTGTAACATGTATTGCAAAAGATACTGCAAATAATCAAGGTGCAACTGCATTCACTGTGACTGTAAAATCAAAGATTGCAGCACCTACCATAGTTCCTACAACGGTCTCTGTGAATGTAGGAAAACCATTCTATCAAAATGATGAGGCAATATTCATCACCGGTGCAGCAAATCCAATAATTAATGAGAAAGTTAATCTTGAAATCCGAGATCCACTGTCAAATTTAGTTGGAATTGAGCAGGCTGATGTTGAAGAATTTGGTTCGTACACTGCAATAGTATTTCCAAGCTCATTATGGAATGTAAATGGAACATATTCTACATCTGCATCCTATGGAACATCAATCGATGCTATGAATTTTGATTTTGAAATTTTACCTGAAGTTATACAAACTTTACCTACAATCGTCAATCCTACAAAAATTGATCTTGAAATATCTGACTGTTGTAACTTCAAGGCAGGTAATACAATGATTATTGATGCAAAACTTGATGCAGGTGCCGGTCATTCAATAATTCTTGGTATTGACGGTCCTGGCGGACAACTTTTGTTACAGCCATTAAACACTGATTCGGTTGGTCATGTCAATCTGAATTATGCATTGGCAAAAAATCTAGTCTCGGGAACATACGTTGTTTCTGCAAAAGCTTCCAATGATAATTATGATCTTAGTGAAGAAATTGAAATCTTAATTACTGCACCTGTCCCAGATCTGACAGTTAAAGAGGTTAAAGCAACCGCTGAAGATGGCTCTGACGTTGAAAAATATGATGCAGGAGATCTAGCATATTTTGCGACAAATCTTAACACAAATTCCACTACTCCTGTTTTAGTTACAGTAAATGTCTTTGATTCTGAACAAAACACTTTGGGTGTTGGCTTTTTCAAATCAACTATTGGTGAAGGTGATTCTGAAATAATTTTAGGATTTGAATTACCTGAAGATTTGATATCTGGTGTAGCTCAAGTCTACACCAATATCTTTACTGACTGGCCAGATAAGGGTGGTGTACCTGTCTCTGATGAAATAAAAGCTTCAATTGAGATTGTTGGCATACCTGCTAAAAAATTAGGTACATTCTATCTTGACTATGAAGAATTTCCTGCAAACACGAGCTTTACTGCAACTGATATTGTAAATCAGGCAACTTCATACTGGAAAAATTCACCTCCTCCAAATGCATATGAATTATTTGAAGGAAAAAGTTATGCTAATTCACAATTGCCATTTAGTGAAACTTTCACAAATGATTTGCAATTCATTAATGCCCCAACTGAAGATAGTAATCTAATCCATATTGAGTGGGTAAAGGAATATGGCGGTGGCAAGCTTGGTCATGCCCTGCCGGTCACTATTGATGGATTTGACTATTCTAATATTCAGATTCAATTTGGTGATTCGTTTTGTAATGGCATTTGGGAGTCATATACTCAGAAAACAGTAAAAGAAACTCTAATTCATGAATTAGGACATGTACTTGGTTTTGCTCATGTGGATGATTCCTCAGATATCATGTATTATACTTCTAGTCCGTCCTTCCCAATTGAATATGAAAACTGTGTTTTTGATGATTCAATTGCACCTTCACCACCTGAACCAACACCTGTACCAGAACCAGTTATTGAACAACCAGTACCAGTTATTGAAGAACCAGAACCAATAGCAATTGTTGAACCAGAACCAACACCTGTACCAGAACCAGTTATTGAAGTGGTTAATGCAATAGGATCTGCAGTTCCTGGTTGTGAAGAAACAAATGAATGCTTTATTCCATACACTACAAAAATTGTTCAAGGTGATACCGTAACATGGACAAATCCAGATAATTCGTTACATATTGCAGCAAGTGGAAATCCATCAAACGGTCCTGATGGTGTTTTTGATAGCGGTCCTATGTTCACAAATGACTCATTTTCATTTACCTTTGATGATGTAGGTACCTACGATTATTTCTGTTTGGTACATCCCTGGATGATTGGTCAAATTATTGTAAATGCAGGTTCATCTGAAATTACAGATGGAAACACAGGCACTGTGAATATTATGCCGCAATCTGAAAATTCAGAAAGTGCTATAATCATTTTATCTCCTGATGATTCTGATGAAATTGTTAATGAAATAATCAAGGTTGTAAATGAAACTGTAGGTATTGAAGAAACTGTAGTATTTGTGCTAAAACCTGAAGATGTTTCTGATTCTGCAAATGAAATTGTACAGATAATCAATGAAACTGTAGGTATTGAAGA
>JAOLYB010000042.1 GCA_028343215.1 Candidatus Nitrosopelagicus sp.
TAATCAATACAGCCACATGGTCACTCACACGAATGTTAGAAAATTCAATCAAGTAAGAAAATGGAAAAAATAATTGTTTTAGATTTTGGGTCTCAGTACAGTCATTTGATTTGTAGGAGAATTAGAGAATTTTCAGTTTATGCAGAATTAGTTCCATATGACATATCACCTGAAGAACTAAAAAAGATGAATCCGAAGGGAATTATTTTTTCAGGTGGACCGTCAAGCGTCTATAATGAAGATGCACCAAAACCAGATGAAGAGTTATTCAACTTTGACTTACCATTATTAGGAATTTGTTACGGTCATCAATTAATTGTAAATAAATTTGGAGGGAAAGTCAAACGTGCAAACAAAGAATATGGTTCATCTCTCCTTTCAATGGACAAAGATTCAGGATTGCTAGATGGAATTGGAGAATCTATTCGTGCATGGATGAGTCACGGAGATGAAGCTGAAGAGATTCCATCAAATTTTGAAGTTATAGGTCATACTGAAAATTCACATGCAGCAGCAATAGCAAATACAGATAGAACTGTATTTGGTATTCAGTTTCATCCAGAAGTAGTTCATACTGAACGAGGAACTGACATTTTGAAGAATTTTGTTTTGAATGTTTGTAAAGCTAAGCAGGAATGGACTATGGAAG
This sequence comes from Candidatus Nitrosopelagicus sp., assembly GCA_028343215.1. Classification (GTDB taxonomy): domain Archaea; phylum Thermoproteota; class Nitrososphaeria; order Nitrososphaerales; family Nitrosopumilaceae; genus Nitrosopelagicus. The sequence continues at coordinate 650 of JAOLYB010000042.1, forward strand.
GTTTTGTTGAAAAAACTGTTAAAGAGATTTCAGAAGTTGATGGAAACGTATTATGTGGAGTTAGCGGAGGCATAGATTCAACAGTTGCTGCATTATTGATACACAAAGCAATAGGAAATAGACTAACAGGAGTTTTTGTTGATAATGGATTACTTAGATTAGATGAATCTAAAGAGATCGAAGATATGTTCAAGAATAATTTCTCATTGAATTTTCATAGAATAGATGCAAGTGAACAATTTCTTTCAAAATTGAAAGGAGTGACAGATCCTGAACAAAAAAGAAAGATTGTAGGAGAAGAATTTATTCAGGTGTTTACCGAATTTGCAAAACAAAAAGGTCCATTCAAATGGTTAGCACAAGGTACACTTTATCCAGATATAATTGAAAGTGGTGTATCAAAAGGTCCAGCCGCAGTTATAAAATCTCATCACAATGTTGGGGGATTACCAGATTGGTTGAACCTCAAAATTTTAGAGCCATTAAAAGAATTGTATAAAGATGAAGTAAGAGATATTGCTAGAATTTTAGGAGTTCCAGAAAAACTACTAAAGAGACATCCATTCCCAGGACCAGGATTATCTGTACGGATTATTGGAGAAATTACTCCTTCAAAATTAGCAATTTGTAGAAAAGCAAGTAGAATTGTCGAAGATGAGTTATGGGATGCAGGAGTTTATGACAAAGTATGGCAAGCATATGCTGCAGTTGGGGATGATAAGGCGGTTGGAGTTGTCGGAGATGAACGAAGATATGGAAGAATTGTTACCGTTAGAGTAGTAGACTCTATTGATGCAATGACTGCAGATTGGACTAGACTACCTAATGGAGTTTTAGAGAAAATTAGTAATAGAATTACAAATGAAATTGATGAGGTGACATGGGTTTCATATGTAATTTCAAGTAAGCCGCCTGCTACTATTGAACCACAATAAGGCTATAGTAAACAAGCACCAAATACACCTGCTGAATCACCTAGTTCATTTTTCACAATAGGAGTATCAACAATATCACTGAATACTTTTTCATAAACAGCATTTTTTCCTTCATCATAAAGAAAATTAATGTTGGAAAGTCCCCCTCCTAAAATCACTATATCAGGATCTAAAATATCAATTACATTAGATAATGATAACGCAAAATTATCAAGAAATGATTTTTTCCAATTATCAAAATATGGATTGTCTGAATTTTTAATAATTTGAGGCAATGATTGATTTAGACCAGAAAGTTTAGACCAATCCTTTTCTAAGGCAGGACCACTAATGTATGTCTCAACACAACCTTTGTTTCCACAATAACAATTATTTCCACCTGTATGAAGACAATGATGCCCCCATTCTCCAGCAATATTTGATCTTCCATGATGAATGTTCCCATCCATAATTATACCACCACCAACTCCAGTACCCATTATTACACCAAAAACAAGATTCGAGTTTTTACCTGACCCTAATTTTGATTCTGCCAATGCAAAACAGTTTGCATCATTTTCAATGGATATATCATGACCTAAAATATTCTTCAAATCATTTTGTAGATCTTTTCCAATTAGACATTGTGTGTTACTATTTTTTATCAAACCTGAATCGAGAGATAATGCGCCAGGAGTACAAACACCTATGGATACGTCTTCATTTGATTCTTGAGTAAGTTCGAGAACTAGATTTTTGATTGATTCTAAAATAGAGTTGTAACCCTGTTCTTGATTTGTGGGTACACGTTTTCGTGTAATGGTTGCATATTTTTCGTCAGTAAGTATTCCTTCAATCTTTGTTCCACCCAAATCAATGCCAATTCTATTCATAATAAATGA
>JAOLYB010000043.1 GCA_028343215.1 Candidatus Nitrosopelagicus sp.
TCATGCTCGGGATTATTACAACACTTCATTCGGTCATAGAGATTATCTTCTTCATTTGTCATAGTAAATTTTTCTTTATTTATCATGTATTTTCTCCAATTCCTCTGCATCCCATTTTCCATTATGATTTTGGCGCCATATTTTCCAGGTATTAATTAATTCAAAATATGGTAAATTTTCAAACCATAATCTCATTATAGTTGATAATTCTTCATCAGAAACTTTTGCAACATATGCACATGCGTTTTCAAAAACTTCTCCCTCAGAAATATCTGGCAAAATATACCATTCACAATTGATATTGAATATTTGTAAGAAAGTTCCTGTTGTGTAATTTCTAAAAAGAATAATTCTTTTATTATTATCAAAAGTAATTGGTTTTAATTTTTCAAGTTCTTTCATGCCTCTAAGAAAATCTATTGAAATTAAATTATCATCATTACCAATAGATATTCCACTTTCTTCATTAACCATCCAAAATTTGATATCGTGAGAGAGATTGGGTTGTTTTATCCATGAATTTTCTTCGATACTACCATCTCTCAGGTTTTCTTTGTAATCCCATTCGTCAGATTTTCCCATAACAAAACATATTGAAAAATGGTAATAAACTACAACTCAACTCAGTTATCAATTATTAAGTGAGGTTTAAAGTATGAACTCAGTTAATTAAACTTAAACTTATTTTCTAATATTTTCTTCAATTCATCATCCTGTAATTCTGGTAATCTTAACATCTCATCTCGTTCGTCTGAAATTTGAAAAATTTCAAGTTTTTTGAGATACTCGTTAACATCAATTTTTTTCATGACTCTTAAGATGTCAATTACATCTGTTCCTTTAGTGTCAATGGAATACTTGGCAAAAGATTTACCTTCTGGAGTAACTTTGTTTATCCATCCATCTCGTACCATATCCGTTAACCAGTCAGGTGCAGTAGATTTTTGTGTTGTTGGTATAGGAGAGAGTAAGTCTCTTAATGTAATCCCCTTGCTTTCATTATGATTATTCAAATAACATAAAACTCTGATTTTTTTTGAATCTTCAGTAACAAATGGTTTTTCCTTTCTGTGTGGTCTATTCTCGGAATTATTTTTAGAGATCTCGTTCACGTCACTTTTTTTAAGATTTTGATTTCTTTTCTTTTTCTTATTAGAATTTTGTATCATTTTCGTCATATTCTATTTTTTTCTGCTTTCAGATAAAAATTTTGTAGGAATTTTTAATAAAATTAGAAATGTGTCATATCGGACATCATGGCCACTTTCCAAAACAGTGCCCCTCACGAAAAGTGGTCAAAATTGATCAAATAGTGAGTGGGTTTGCACACAATCGTTAATCACCCACCCCCGGCATTACAGATTTTTTTGTAATTAAGAAAATTTTGTGAATATGTAAGGAGTTTCAGTTGTTTGATTAAAGCTCCATACAGTTGGAAGTAAACTAGATTGAATTATTTTAAGACCAGTATTATTAATTAATTTTCTCCATCCACCATCTTTTGTATCATTAACAGAATATTTTTCAGAATAACTTCCAGTCAGAACCATACATATTTTTTCTTTTAAATTATTATTTAAATTTGAAATAATATTACTTGCCAATATATCACCACCCATTTGAGGTAGTCCTCCGATAAAAAATGCAGGTTGAGTAAGTTTCAGCGAATCATAATCAAACTTTACTGCGTCAGAACAAATGGGATTAAAATTAATCAATGTTTTTTTAGAAATGTAATTTTGTAAGTCAACTAACATATTATCAATTTCAATCCCATATGCATCTAATCCTAAGATTTTTCCACAGTATGCAATACGACCATCTCCTGAACCAATATCAAGTACTTCTTTGTAATTTAGAATTTTTGTTATTGATGTAATTATATATGCAGTTAACATCCATGTTGGAGAAAATGGTTGAGTACTTGAGTCATGACCAATGCTATTTAACCAATACTTGTTAATGTCACCTTCATACACCATACAATTAACAGCATTAATTTTTTCTTCAAATGTGTTATAGTAAATGGAATTATTTTGTAAAAAGTAATGAAGAGAATCAAGATCATTTTGAGGTATAGGAAAAATATCAGATTCA
>JAOLYB010000005.1 GCA_028343215.1 Candidatus Nitrosopelagicus sp.
CAAGTAATATCTATTAGAATTCAAGCAATTAATTATTGAAATATACGACGATTTTCTTTGCAATACTGTTACTATCATTTACGCCTATGACCTTAGCAAACGCTGAAGTATTTCAGGAAAGATTAGAAGGAACTCTAGATGTCTATACTAATCAATTAGTATTTGCTCCAGGTGAACCAATATTTGTACATGGTCAAGGCATTCCAAAAGAACCTATCATAATTAGATTATTTACTCCTGATGATACAATCGCAGAATTTGAACAATTGATGACAGCTGAAGATGGATCTTTTCATCATTTTTTAATGGAATGGGGTAAACCCACAACAAATCTCCCATATGGAACATACATTTTAGAGGTTATCTCTAATCAACAAGGTGGAATATCAAAAACAATTCAAGTAAAATTTTCTTCAACATCTGAGTTTGTTCAAATTCCAATTGAAAGAAATGTTAGTACCATAGTCTTTACACCTGAAACGGCTGCTGTAAGTAGAGACTTTCGTGTATTTGTTCAAACATCAAGTGATGGTCTTTTAATTGGTGATAACCCAAATCAAATACTTGGCACATCTCATGTACATTTGCCAAATGGTCAAGTTGAAAATTTAGAAGATGATTTGAAAACGTTACATCAAGGATTGTACTATGTAGATTACCTTCCTGCGTTAGAAGGGATATACGTTTTTCATATGGTGACTTTTGATGAAGGAAATATTTCTCATGGTTCTGGTGCAACTAATGTTATGGCCCAAGATATTAGTGGAATTTCTGCACAAATTTTAGAATTAAATCAAATTTTAGATGAAACAAAAACTGAATTAGCAAATCTAAAGCAAGAAACCTCTACTTTTGGTTCATCATTATCTGATGCAAGTTCCAATTTAGATGAAAGTGTGGTATTAATCTCTGATTCTGTTGGAAATATTGAAGAAGGCTCATCTCAACTCAATGCATTACTTTTCCCTGTAGTTGCATCCATAGCAATAATCCTCGCATTACAAATTGTAATAATTGCTAGACGAAGATAAGCTATAATTATTCATGACACATCTTTTTTGATCATGATGAAATTAGTAGTTTTACTAGTTCTTTTGGTTTTAATACCTCCATTAATTTCTGAATCATTTTCTTATTTTGATGGAGATATGATTAGTCATAATTTTGAAAATAAAGATTATGATTTTAATAAATCAACATCAGAAATAATCAAATTTCATGAATTTTCAAATGAACAGCAAGTAAAACGTTATTTGATATTTGGAAAGGGTTCTATATCTGAAATTAGTACTTTCATCCAAACACCATATTCTATATCCTCGCCAAATGGATTTTTCTCAATAATAACAATTCCTGAAAGTACTTTATCCATTTTCCAATCAAAAGGATTTCATATAATTGAAGACTTTCAATTAGATTTCCATTCAAAATATATCTCAAAAAATAATGTTAGTCAGCTATCTACGATTGGAAACATTGCAAATTCTGAACGTGTACATGATCTTTACAATGTTACAGGCAATGATGTTACAATTGCTATAATTGACACTGGTGTTGATTTCTCAAATCCAGATATGCAACATGCGTTAGCACGTGACGATGAAAATTTTCCTATTATGTTAGACCCTGATGGACAAGGTTTGATATTGACAAATGCCACTTTTGCAGCAAATGTTGATCAGTATGGAACAATCAAAAACTTTACAAAATCTTCATTTTATAACACAACTTCTGATATTTACGTAAAATCTAGAGATGGTGGCGTATTTTTGAATATTGAACAAAATGGCGATGGGACTAGTTTGTTGGTGTATAATTCTATGTTTCCTATGTTTGGTTCTTCTCCAATCTTAAATGGAACATTAAATGACGATATGAAAATTGGAAAAAATAAACATGATTACATCGAATCAAAAAGTGGCATTTATCATTTAGGTATAATGTATCAAGGTTCTCCTAGTCAACCGCAAGTTGTTCCTGTTTTAGTTGTTGATTCAAAAAAGTCTGGATATTATGATACAATTATTCCTGATATGTCCACATCTTGGCAGGACTTTACAAAAAATTCTACAAATAAAAAAATAGAATTTGATTTTGACTTCACTGATGATATTCATCATGTAATAGGTGATGGAAATGAATTTTTAATTTATGATTATAATGATGATGGTGAATTTGACTATAGTGCTGGAACACTTGGTGCTCAAGTTTTAGATATCTATGGTGTTATTGAAAATAAATCCGAATTTGATGAAACTTTTGGTGCAATAAATGGCACTTTACTCCCATCAATAAATCGAAATGGTGAATTTTTTGGAGTAATGACTGACGTTTCAGGTCATGGAACTGGGAGTGCAGGCACAATAATTTCAAAGGGTGTTAATGAATATGATATCTACAATGATACAAAAAAATTCAACATTAGAGGCATTGCACCTGATGCAAAAATAATACCTGTCAAGGCATTATGGTTTGGAGATATACTTTATGCATGGCTTTGGTCTGCAGGATTTGATAATGATGATATAGAATGGAAGTTTTCTGGAAATACTCGTGCTGATATAATATCCAATAGTTGGGGTGTATCCACATTTCCAAATTTTGAGTACGCACCTGGATTTGATTTATTATCTTTGGTAATGACTACTTTGAGTTTACCTAATTCATTTTCTGAAGATTATCCTGGTGTGTTAATGGTATCTAGTGCTGGAAATTCTGGTCATGGTTATGGCACTATTGGATTACCAAATGCATCTCCTACTGGAATTAGTGTGGGTGCTACAACAAATAATATTTTTGTTGGATATGGCCCTTTCAAAGATGAACCTAGATTTGGAAATTCTACAAAACATTCTGATCATGTAGTTGATTTTTCAAGTAGAGGTCCAACATTAATTGGTGATCCAAAACCTGATTTGATGAGCATTGGAGCCTATAGCTTTACGCCTGCGTCTGTTACAAAACCATCACAAGATTATGATCAGGATCCATTTGGTATGTTTGGAGGAACAAGTATGTCCGCACCTATTGTATCTGGCACTGCTGCACTAGTTATACAAAGTTTAAATGAAAAATCACAAACATACGCTCCATCTGATGTCAAAAATATTTTAATGTCTACTGCAAATGATATGCAAAATGATGTATTCACTCAAGGCACAGGAATGGTAAATTCACTTGATGCAATTCGTTTAATCCACGGTGAGGGTGGTGTTTTCAAAGTCTCAAATACTGAATCTTCAAAAAATCTTAATCATATTCTTGAATTACCATTAACAAATCTAAATTATACTGCAATTGGCATGTCATCTCCTAAAATCTCATTAGAAAATATTCCTCAAACTAGCTGGTTTGGTGGAAGATTAAGTCCTGGTGATGTTACATCTGCTTCATTCAAAATTGAAAATCCAACAAACAGTACTCTTACTGTAAAGGTAATTCCTGAAAATCTAGAATTAATTGAAAAATTCATTTATGATGGCACAACCGAACCTCATTTGCATGATTCATATCATAATAAATCAAAGACGTATCGCCCAAATTACATTTCATTATCTAATCTTACTAACTCTGAAATGATACCGACAAATTCTTCTAAGATTGTACCTGAAGATTCTTCGTTATTAGTGCTAAATGCTAATTTCTCCTTTGATCATTTCATGAATCAAACAAATCCAATTTATGCAGATGATCTAAAAATCTCATCTTTGTATCTATATGATTGGAAAGACAAGGATGATGATTCTGAAATATCTAGTGATGAATTATCTCTAGTAAACAGAGGTGGTTCTTGGGGAACTGTACAAGAATTACGTGTTTCAAAACCAACAGAGCAGTTTGAAAATCAACCCGTCATTGGAGTGTATCCTGTTCCTGAAAGATATTCGTTCTGGGGTGGATCAATTAAAGAAAACTCAACAGCATTTGATTACACACTATCTGCAAGTTATTTTAAAAAAAATACTTGGACTGATGTAACCTTAGACAATGAAATTATTTCAATTCCACCAAATCAAACAATGGATGTTAATGTAAATATTCAAACTCAAAAAGATCAAAAAACTGGTATCTATGATGGATTCATAAAATTTGAAGGTGAACATCACACCGTAAATATTCCTGTTTCATATGTTATTGTAGAAAAAGTTCAGAAAGATATTCCATTTACTTTTATTGGAAAAAATGATGATGTGAATTTTAATAATGAATATGTGAAAGGTGCTTTTGATATGACTAATCGTTACATGGCTGGAGATTGGAGACAATATTATCTTGATGTACAGGACAGTACGATAAACAATGCATCTATAGAACTTTCATGGAAAAATGAAAATACAAATTTTTCTGCATTTGTATTAGATCCTCAAGGTAAAATTATTTCTACAAATATGCCAACAGGCGTATTTGGTCATTTTATGAATTGGGCATCATTAGATTGGCTTGGTAGTTCTCCATTTAGTCAAGGTGGTGGATTTTTTCCTGTAAAAAATAAAGATAACACTTCAACTTTGATCTTTGCTCCAATTAATCAAACTGGTACACATTCATTACTAATTCATTCAACTTTATTTGAAGGAAAAAATATAACAGAACCAGTTACACTTGTTGCAAAATTTTCGACATTAACTTCTGATAATATTCCTCCAGAAATAATTCTTGAACTAGATGACTATCTAAAATCTAATTACATAATAATACCTGAAATTATCGAAGATAATCTTGCTAATGTAACTTACACATTGGATGGAAATTCAATTCAAGTAAATACCACTGGTCTTAATATTGATACTCTAGACGATGGTGAACATTCTCTTGTGATAAATGCAGTTGATAAATTTGGATTAACAAATTCAAAAATATTTGATTTTATTATTGATTCAAAATTACCAACTCTTGAATTACAATCTAAAAATAATACTATAGTTTCAAACCGTTTGGATATTCAAGTATCTATTTCTGATCAAAATTTACCACAATCAAATTATCTTTCATTTCTTTTACCTAACGGTGAACGTATAATTGATGAAAAGTCATACTCATTTGATGTTAGTGATTTCGAGGAAGGAAAATATTCAATTGATATATCCATACAGGATATGGCCAGAAATAACCTATTATCAAAAATAATGTTTGAAATTGATCATTCTGTTATCGATCCACCAAAAACTTCACTTTCAATCATTTCACCTGAAACCGTCGAAACTGATCAAAATTATCTACTAATAATTATTATTTCAATAATTGCCATTGCGATCGTTTCTGTTTTAGTTATTTTAAAACAAAAATCAAAAACTCCTCAAAAAAATTGAAATAAGGTTTATAACCAATCCGTCAAGATTTGAACTTAAGTTGTCGGCAACATCTGAAAAAAAAGCTCTCTCTAGACGTGATTTTCTAAAATTAATGGGTGCTACTGGTACTGGTCTTGCTTTTGCACCATTTGTGCCATGGGGAACTTTTCTACCAAATCCATCATCTGCTTCCGCTGAAAAAGTACCTGTTATTTTACCTGATGGTTCTCAAGCAAACACTTTCACTTTTCCTATTAATCATGCAGAAGTTATCACTTATCCAAAAACAGGTGATGCTGTACTTGACGAAGAAGCATTTCGTAAATGGCAATTCATCAGATTACCAGAAAAATTTGGAGGAGACAAAAATGATGTTTCTTCATTTAGAGCTTATAGTATGATTTGTCTACATCTGTGGTGTGTATGGAAATACTGGCCACAAGAAGGACGTATGCGTGGTGAGTGTCCATGTCATGGAAGCATGTATGATCCAGTTACTGGTACTGCATTTGCAGGACCTGCATCATTACAAGCACCACCATCTGACACATTGCCAGAATTAAATTTTGAAGCAGACGCTGAAGGTAATCTATTTGTCACACCACCCACATGGGGACCAAACAAAAATGGAGTAGTAGGATATGGCCGTTTCGCTAAATAGACGCAACGGCACTCTTGCCTTTATCTATTGGATATGGGATGGGCTTGATAGAACCATCTTTACTGCAATAAAGTTTTCATTCCCTGCAAGATTTGTAAGTCCATTTGGATTCTTAGGAATGCTTACGTTCATCACTTTCATAATTCTTGGTGTATCTGGTGCGTTGTTGATGTTCTATTATGAACCGATTCTTGATAGAGCGTGGGACAGTGTAGAGTTTATCAACAATGAAGTTCCATTTGGATTCCACATACGTAACATACACTATCACGGTTCAAATGCTATGGTAATGCTTGCGTTACTTCACATGTATTACCAATACTTTAGTGGACGTTACAAAATTAGAAATGAAATTTTATGGGTTACAGGTGTTATACTAGGAACTGTAACAATTCTTGAAGCATTCACAGGTTACGATATTATATTTAGTGAACGTGCAGAATTAGCAATCAGTATTGCGGCGTCGCTGACAAATTCAATACCCGTAGCTGGGCCGACGATTCGAGATGCAGCGTTTGGAAGTGGATTCCATGACTTTGTTCTGCGGTTCTACACGCAACATGTATTCGTATTACCAATAGTTATGCTTGGTTTAATGGCAGTTCACTTCCCAAGATTCTTAGTATTTGATGTTCCTATGGTTATGGCAATCGGAGGTGCAATCTTAATCACCGGTGGTGTATTCCCTGTTGACTTGGGATTCAAGTTCCAACCTACTGTGCCGCCAGGTATCACAGTCCCCGAATGGTATCTCACCGGACTTTACGCGTTCCTGCGGACGCAATATGATAAATTTGTCACCGGTGTATTGTGGCCTGGACTTTTCATAGCGGCTATTGCGCTTGTCCCATTCCTTGATAGATATAAAAAATTCTCATGGAAAGATAGACCTTGGGTTACAGCATTTGGTATAGTCGGACTTGCTCAAATATTGGTTACAACATACTGGGGATTTTATATCCCAATTGACTCTACACTTCCATTAGTAGAGAGACTCGTAATTGATCCTATCAATCTCTATGTGGTAATGATACTGCTAATTCCATTAGGAATTGGATTTAGCTATATGATGATTCATTTGGCTAAAGAGGCTGAAAGAAAGGCAAAACTAGCAAAAGACAAGGGACCAAAGAAGGTAGCACATATTGAATTCTCTGAAAAATGGATTAACTGGATAATTGTTGCATTAATTGCATTCCAAGTGTTCTTAAACTTGGCAGCATACAATGCCGCACTTAGTGGAATGAATAACATGTCGCTATTCTTTGCGGGATTGATATTGGTAGTATTTGCTGGAATGTTCCATGTCTATAGATATGCTATGGGTCAGGCAAAAACCGCTCCACCTCCACCAAGTGCAAAAATTAGGGCAACTAAATCCATGATTGGAACTCACAAAGAATTACCTGATGGTGATGAATCTTCATCTAGCGGTAGTGCCGCAAACGTTGAGGCAAAGGATGAGTTAATTGGAAAAATTGAAGAAAAAATTAAAACCACTGAAAACCCCGAGGGCACTCTTGCACCTGAGACTCCTGAGATAAAGGCAAACAATGCTGACTTGGATTTAAAAAGAGACACAGATATTGGCATGTCAGATCTCAAGAAACCATAAAAACTGACTAAGCTTTATAAGACTTCTAGAAATCAAGCTAGCTATTGAGCGCAACAGAAACTAAATCTAGTCATGCTTACGGAATAGGAATTTTAGTAATGATTGTTGCAATGAGTGTAACCATTAGTTGGTATAGCATGTATTGGTTACCTGAAGAAAATCAGAAAGTTTTCGTAGATGAACACATTCTAAATCCTGACGGTGAAACAGTTGTAAATATTATCATGGGTTCAGCAACTCCTGAGCAAAAAGACAACTACATGCCGAAAACAATTCAAGTTCAGCTTACAATTGATAATAAAGTGAGGTGGGTAAATCAAGATGAAATTCCTCATACTGTTACTCCTGATAGTTACGACCTTGATGAGATTACTGATCCTTATAGTGGTGAGTTTGGTTCAATTGGTGTTTTAATGCCTGGTGACGAATACGAATTTTTATTCACAAAAGCTCCTCCAAATGGAGCTAAAGTAATCACATACCATTGTCACCCACATCCTTGGATGACAGGTACTATTGAAATCACAAAGTCAAGATTCTAGGCAGAATAGTTAGCAAACAGTTGAGCATTTTCTACTTCTTTATGTTGTTGAATTATTGATGCACGAAATTTAACATCATGTTGCTCAGTTGGTTCAAACTCAATTGTAGCAATAAAATCTACTTTGTTATCTGGAATTACATTTTTGTTAACAAATAATCTTGAAACATTTTGTGAAATCTTTTTTCCATTATACTCTCTCCATACAACTAATTCATTTGAACCAAGAATCTGTGTGTTTATGACAACCCCGTCATATAGTCCTGAATAATTTACTGTAATATGCCCAATAATCTCTTGATGTGGTTTGATTTCCATATTGTCTAATTTTATTTCAATTTCTTTCAATGATTGTCTGACAATTTATTGAAAATAAAAACTTTAGAGCGCGCGGGGAGGGCTTCGATCCCTCGACCATCGGATTAGAAGTCCGACACTCTATCCATGCTGAGCTACCCGCACAAAAACTTGCCGACAGATTGCAATATTAATCGTTATCCTAACCATTTCTTCTCAAAATTCTCTCTTTCATTTTTGAACAAAAATTGTTGTGCATATCCTGCATATTTTCCAAAATGCTCAACTATCTTATCATGTAGATTATCATACGTTTTATCTGTAATTGTTTTGGTTGTAACTTGAAATTCTTTTGAATAGTATTTTTGTAATATACGTAATACCCATCTATCTAACGGAACGGCTTCTAATTTGTCAAGTGAAAACAACAATATACAATCTGCGACCTTTTTACCTATCCCAAAAACTTGACAGAGTTCATTTCTTGCTTCTAAATAATCTAATTTTTTAAGAGATGAAAAATCTACCATTCCTTCATTAACTGCAACTGCTGCTTTTTTGACATACTTCGTTCTATATCCTAATCCACATTTTGCAATATTTGCAATTGATGCATTAGCCAGTTTTTCTGGTTTAGGAAACAGAAAAAACTCCTTACCGTGTAGTATCTTTTTTTCACCAAATTTTTGAGATAATTTTTGAAGCCTAGTTTGAATATTTGGGATATTTGAATTTGATGAGACAATAAATGAAATATAACATTGAAATGGGTCTTGTCTCAAAATCCGCATTCCTGGAAAATTACCTATTGCTTTTTTTGCCACATTATCTTTTGATAATTGTTTTTTAATTTTCTGAAAATCATCATCAAATCTAAAAAATTTTTGAATATCTTTAGATTTCCCATTTAATTTGTCACCTAAAATTAGTATTTTTTCTCCGTTAATCCCATACCATTTTGAATTAAATTTTTTCCATAGGAAAACTTGACCGCTATTTATGGTGTCATCGATATTTACTTCAAAATTATCTTTCAATTTAGATAGTTATTTTTTGATCTAATTTAGCTGCTTGTGCCTCAAAACCAAATTTTTCATGTATCTCTTCGGCAAATTTTGTACATGATATATCATCCCCATGAACTGTCATAATTTTTGGATTTCCTTTAAGATTCTTAATCATCTCAAATAGACTGTCTCTATCTGCATGACCTGAAAATTGGAATTGCTTTACTTCAGCTTTGACATTAAGATCTTTTCCACGGGTTTGAACTTTACCTGTATCTAATAATTTCTTTCCAGGAGTTCCTTCTCCTTGATATGATACTAGTGCAATTCCATTTTTATCATTAAATGATAATTCCTGTAAATAATACACTGCATTTCCTCCAACCAGCATTCCTGCAGGTGATATGACTACACATGGTTCATTTAGTGCTTTTTTTCTTTCATTATGATCTCGCACTGCTACAACTCTATCTATGACATCCTTGAAAATTTCTGGATTTCTTAGATATTCTGGATATCTCAAAAGTACTTCATTTACTTTTAAGGCCATTCCATCCATGATTATTTTATGGTTAAATCCTGCATTGATTAGTACGCTAGCTACTTCTTGTGAGCGCTCAACTGAAAATGATGGAATGAAAAGTGTACCTTTTCTATCCATTACCTCATTTGCAAAGTCAATTAGTCCTTTTTCAGAATCCTTTCTGGGCATCTGATTTTGTTGAGAATATGTACTCTCAGTAATCACCATATCCACTTCTCCTATGTCCAAATCTGCTGGAGGCAGTAATCTTGAACCTCTTAAATTAATGTCTCCTGTATAGAATAATTTTTTGTTATTTGACTCTACTAAAACGGTACTTCCACCAATGACATGTCCTGATGAACGTAGTTCAAATGATGCATTCCCTCTAGTAATTTTTTCTTTAAATCCAATTATTTTTGCTTTTTGCATCATGTTATCAATTTCTGGAACTCCGAAAGAATGTGCATTTTTTTCAATCTTTATCATATCTTGGATTAGCAATTTACTTAGGTCAAATGTTGGTGCTGTTCCATACACATTACAATTACCGCTAACAAACAAAGATGGAACACATCCTGAATGATCTAAATGCGCATGAGTTATGATTACTGAATCAATATCTCGTGGTTTAACATGTAGTGGGTATGTTGGTGGAGCCCCTCTTGGTTTTCCAAACATTACTCCATAATCTAGTAGAAAATTTGTTCCATCACAATTAACTTGAAAAGCTGATCGCCCTACTTCACCGGCCGCGCCCAAAACTTTGATCTCCACGCAACTCGATTTTGTGCCTGTCTTATATCTTAGACTCCTTAGATTGTACTATATGGATAATCTACAATAGCTTTAATTAGTGGAACCTAACTTTTGATCAATTATGGGAAGAACCTATGCAGAATGGGAAGCCACACAAGACAAAGCAATGGTTGCTAAAGTTCGCGCAGGCGACGAAGCAAACAAAGTCCTATTAAATCAAATTAACTGGATTTGGGTAGCAAATCTTATGGCTAGCAAACCGGAACTTAACCCTTCATCCGCAGAACTATTGGATTGGGTAACATCTGGTCAAATTGATGCAATGAGAAAGTAATTTTTCTTGTAATCATTTTTTCTTTTGTTTTATTTTCTTACTTTGATGCGATCCATTTCATAACGCTGTTAACGATCTAGTTCATGGTTTAAATAGCAAAATGAGTAATTCAATATTACAATGCCAATAGCAATAATTCCAGACATTGACGAACAGAGATGTATCGGTTGTGCACTATGTGTAGAAATCTGTACTTCTCTAGGTCCGGATGTGCTCCGTGTAAAACCTGTAGAAGGTTGGAAACGTGGTAAAGCATTTGTCTTCTATCCTGAAAGATGTATCACCGACGGTGCATGCATCGGAGTTTGTCCAACAAAATCCATTTTCTGGATGAGACCAATGAATTACACAGCTGGTCAACCAGTTCCACTTCACAAGAACGGTGTATTCATCAACGGATGGGCTGAAGACGCAGCATTATAGACGCGTTTTCAGAAAACCTCTTTTTCTTATTTTATTTGATTTAATTATATGAGCCCCAAAATTATTTTATGTCAAAAATTTCAAATTTAATTGGCATCGTAACCATATTCTTTGTTTCTTTAACTGTAATATCGATAATTTTTCCATCATTATTTTCATCTATTTTTGGAAAATTTTCTTCTAATCTAATTCCGTATGAGATTGGAGTATTAGGAATTCCTATAATCTTATCAAACCTGGCATTGTTCGCATTTGGAATTCTTTATTACAAGAAAAAACTCCCAGCTCCAATTTCTGATTTCATAAATCGAATACGAATTTTTGAAATTTCAAAAAAACCTAGTTTAATCATTCTACTGATAATTTTTTCAATTTACATCGGTATTTCAACCCCTGAATTATTTCTTGATGAATCTCAACAATGGGGTGATTATGAAATTTTAGAAGATGCATTAAAAATTTGGCCTGATGGAGAATCTGAAAATATCTATGTGGAGGAGCAAAATGATCGTTATGTCCGAATGCTTCTTTTAGATGCATCCCAGAAAATTTTTCAAAATATCAAAATTCTGCCATTCGCTGCATCGATTTTAGTAATTTTATTCACATATCTGCTCACTGTCCAAATTACTGAAAAAAGATTTGCTGGAATAATTGCAATATTAGTATTAATCCAAAGTCATACTTTTCTTAGATTTGATACTGTTGCAGTTTATGAAAATTTCTGGGTATTATTTTATCTCTTATCCATCTATGTCATAAAAAAACAATGGATCTTGTCACCAATCTTCTATATTTTATCATTTTTCACAAAAGCATTTGTTGCACCTTATTTCATTATGACATTATTATTTGCCGCAAGAACTTCCATTTCAACTAAGAAGAAAATATTTCTCTTAATATCATATGTAGCGATTATAGGAATATCTGCTTTAGTTGTATTTTCTGGAGATACAATATATCCAAATGTAATACAAATTGACCCTTCAAAATTCTTCATTGGACTTGCTACATTTGGACCTCTACTAAGATATGATTTCCTTCTTTTAATGACAATTCTACCTGTTGTTGTTGGATTGACACTACTTGTAAAAACCAGCTTTAAAGAAACTGATTCAATTTTATTTTTAATTTTAGGTACTTTATTGGCTGGCCCAATTCTTATAGTCTTTACAAATTTCTATGAAATTCTCCCGTATAGATATATTCCATTTATCGTATTCTTTGCAATAGGAATTGGAATGTTTTTCTCAAAAAAATCTATTTCTTAATAATAGTCCATTGGACTTTTGCAGTGTCCGTTTCTTCCATCTGAATTAATGGAATAAATGCTTCAAAGACATTCACAGTATACCCATTCATTTCACGTTCTAAAGTTAGCATTCCTAAATGATCGTCATTTGAAAGCATTGTATTTTCTTTCTGAAAAATTTCATTACCATCATTATATTTTAGATAATTTTTTTCTGATAAACTATTCCACCATTTTTCAGTGAATTCTGATGGTAAATATCGTGCATTATTAGATTCTGTAACTGCAATAAGATTTTCATCTTTATCTCTAACCGTAACTAAAACATGAACTTCATACATAGAATTGTTTGTTGAAATTGTAGGTGATTCACTTAGTAAACTGGCTCTTGCCTGTTTTATTTTTTTATTATCTGGATCTAAAGTCAAAATTTTTGTAAAAACTTGATGAGATTCTTCATATTCTTTTAGCATTTTTAGTGAAATTGCTTTGTTGGTTAATGCTGAAATTCTATCTGGATCTATATCTAAAACTTTATTTGATAAAATAATACTTTTTGAATAATTTCCTAATTGTGCAAGTAGTCCTGCTTTGTTAGTTAGTGCTTTCAAATTTTCTGGTTCTTGTTCTAAAATTTTATCAAGATAAATTATTGCTTCACTAAATCTCTTTTCTGCAATTAATGCTGCACTGATAGACTCCCATTCCTTGATATTTTTTCCCTCTGGAAGTGGTAATTCTTCTTCTGCATATGTTGCTTGTATTGAAAATAAAATTCCTAAACAAATGAGTGATGCGAATATTGGTTTAATCATATAATATCCAATAATATGAGATAGATAAATTATTCAATAATCTGCTTTTTTGTTATTCCTTTTGGAATGAATTTCTTAAAGTATTGTAAAAATAAATCATCTTTTGGAAGATATACTGAGTTGAACTTATTTTTATTGAAAAATTCACTCCAAACTTCCAAAAATTTAGGGAATTTTTCAGGCTCAAATTCTTTTCTAGACATCACGTAGTGTGATGCTGGAAAAATATCTGAAATTTCAATTGGTATTATTCCTAAAAATGGATTGTAATTACAAAACTGTACCAAATCTGGTTCTTTGAATTTCCTTCGTAATTTTTTATAATCATATGATGTGAATACCGGTTTTATTGTAGGATCTTTTGTAATTACTGTTATTTTCTTTTTTGTTCTAAATTTTTTCACATATTCGTGATATCTTTGAATCTCTGGCCTATACTGATCTTCTGATCCAAATAAGAAAATTGCTTTTTCTTTAAATTTTGGAGTTCCATCTTGCAAGAATTTTGTATTATTCATAATCACGTCAATTGTTTCAAATAACTTTGGATGTGCTCTGGCTTTCTTCATAGTATATTCCCATAATCTTCCTTCTCGTATTGCTTGTTTTACTCTGTCAACTTCAGCTTTTATTGAGTATAAATTGAAAAGCGCAATCTGATCTATTCTTTCTTCTTTCTTCATAGCCAGTAATTCTTTTGGTTTGTATCTTGATGATACTTCACAATCAAATGGGAAATATTCCAATTCTGCTAATCTTCTAGTGCCATCTTCTGTTATCACTCTATCATGTTTTGCATAAAGCATGTATGATGCTGAATCAAATGTATCACAACCTAATGCGACTGCTAATGGAATCGTTAAAGGATGTCCTGCACCAAATAGATGTAAAGGAATTGAGGTTGGTATATTTTTTTTTGCAGCAATAATCATTTCTGCTAATAATTTGTATTCATATGATTCCATAAACTCAACCGGACTTCCTAGTGCAAGCATTTGATATCCCATTTTTATTAATTCATTAGTTGATCTTTTCACTAATTCTGGATGTTCACTTCCTTGTATTGGACCAATCCAAATCTGCCCATTATTTTTTTTATTTTTTATTGTTGTTTTACAAACTTTTAATGTATGATCCACGTACTCTTTTGCTATTTTTTTCGATAATCCAAATCCAGTTGGTTTGTCTAATGGAATGGCAAAATCTGTCATTATATCCATCTCAAATTTTGCCATAGCTGGTGGTTTTACATCAACTTCGCCATACTCTAAAACTTGGTATCCTCCAGAATCTGTCATTATAGAACTATCATATTTTATTATTTTATGAATACCATTTTCTCTAGCTTTCTCTTCTAATCTTTTCATTGTAATGTATGCATTTGTTATTACAACATCAAAACCAATTTCTTTAATTTTTTTAGCCGGTATACTTTGTTTAACCGGATGTATTACTGGAACAAAAGAAGGTGTTTCAATTTTTCCATGATTTGTGTGAAGAACCCCTATTCTACCTGCTAAATCACTATATTTTATCTCAAACAATTCTTAGTATGATTATTGAGGATTATATTAAATTAGTAATCAAAAAATTTGCTAATCTCATTTTTTTCTTCAACTAATCTTAACCAATCTACTATATCTGCATCTTTTTGATTATCAATTATGTTGTAAATTTTCTCTAGAATCATTTCAGGTGTTTTATTTGTTGCATCAATTTCAAAAGATTTCTCCTTCCCAAATGATGCAATTGAGTCATTTGCAATGATACCTAGTATCTCACTGCCTGC
The DNA here is from genome assembly GCA_028343215.1 of Candidatus Nitrosopelagicus sp. Taxonomy (GTDB): domain Archaea; phylum Thermoproteota; class Nitrososphaeria; order Nitrososphaerales; family Nitrosopumilaceae; genus Nitrosopelagicus. The sequence continues at coordinate 15,308 of JAOLYB010000005.1, forward strand.
ATTTTCTTTTATTTTTGATTCTTGATATTTCCTTTTTTTGTAAATTTCTATAAGATCATAAGGATTCTTTCTCAAAATAATAGCAAAATCAATATTTGATTTCTCAAGAACATATGGAGCCAAATGTCCTACGATTAGTGATTTATCTAAATTTAATTTCTGAATCTCATCTTTTAATTTTACAGTATCAATCTCAATCCCATCATTACCTTGTTCTCCAAACTCTTTTTCAATTGCAAATTTGTTTATATCAAATATTTGATACGAGGAATCCTGTTTTATGAATAAATCTGCAATTGTATGTTTTCCAACACCTGGATTTCCAGTAATAACTAAATTCACACAATTCATTCCTACATCCATGATTAATGAATTTCTGTAATACTAATATGATGAGATAAAAACTATCTCCTTATGCAAATTGGGTTACTTGGTAAGGCAAATGTTGGAAAATCAACTTTTTTCTCTTCAGCAACAGAAACAATAGCTCAAAGTGGTAATTTCCCATTTACTACAATTGAACCAAATGTTGGAGTTTGTTATTTGAAAATTACTTGTGAATGTAAAAATATGGACAATAGATGTGGAAATGATCTATGCCATGATGGTACTAGATTCATTCCTGTAAAATTAATTGATGTTGCAGGACTAGTTCCTGGTGCACATGAAGGTAAAGGTTTAGGAAATCAGTTTCTTACCGATGCTATGAAAGCAGACGCATTGATTCATGTAGTTGATATTTCTGGTTCAACTGATATTCAAGGACAACCAGTAAATGTTGGAACACATGATCCATTAGAGGATATTAAATTTGTTGAAGAAGAATTTGATTTATGGTTTAAACAAATACTTGACAGAGAATGGCCAAAACTTGTAAAAGAAATAGATCAAAAACGTGCAAAAATAACCGATGGAATTGCACGTAGGTTCACAGGACTGGGAATTACAGAGTCTCAAGTTGATCAAGTTCTAATATCAATGTCATTAAAAACAAAAAAACCACAAGATTGGACAGAAGATGATATTATGACATTCCTAAAAACTCTTAGAAAAAATGCAAAACCGTTGCTTATTGCAGCTAATAAAGCAGATTTATGCGATGATCTTAAAATTCTGGAAAAAATATCTGAAAAATTCAAAGTTATTCCTTCTAGCGCAGAAACTGAACTTTTATTGAAAAAGGCTACAAAAGCTGAATTAATTAATTATGTTCCAGGTGATGATAATTTTTCAGGAAAAGAAAATACTCAGTTGTCTGAACAACAAAACAGTGCATTACATCTTGCAAAAAATGTTTTAACAAAAATTCAAACAACAGGCATTCAAGAAATATTAAATTCAATAATTTTTGATGTTTTAGATATGATTGTTGTTTATCCTGTTGAAGATGAAACCAAATTGATGAACAAACAAGGTCAAGTTTTACCTGATGCAAGATTATTAAAAAAAGGTTCTACCGCAAAAGAATTAGCATTCACAATTCATCAAGATATTGGAAATGGATTTTTGCATGCTATTGACGCAAAATCAAAACAACGTATTGGCGCTGATCATGAACTCAAAAACAATGATATAATAAAAATAGTATCAACATTAAGTAGAGGTTAGTATGATCTGTTTAGGAATAGAAAGCACTGCACATACTTTTTCATGTGCTGTAATTGAGAAAAAACAAAAAAATGGAAAAATTTTATCTGATGTTAGGAAAATCTACAAACCTCCAGAAGGTGAAGGAATTCATCCTAGAGAAGCATCACGTCATCATATAGAAAATAGTCCATCTGTTCTAAAACAATGTCTTGATGAAGCAAAAATCAAAATCGATGATCTTGACATGATTGCATATGCAGGCGGTCCTGGTCTAGGACCATGTCTTAGAGTTGGTGCAGTTGTTGCACGTTCTCTTTCATCATATTATGACATTCCAATTTATCCTGTCAATCATGCTATTGGTCATATTGAATTAGGTAAGCTCCTAACAGGTGCAAAAAATCCGCTCGTACTTCTTGTTTCAGGCGGTCATACTATGATTCTTGCATTCTCTGCTGGACGGTGGAGAGTCTTTGGTGAAACTTTGGACATCACTTTAGGTCAACTCTTAGATCAGTTCGGACGATCATTAGGATTTGCTTCGCCATGTGGAAGAAAAATTGAAGAATTAGCAAACAAGTCAACTAATTACATTGATTTACCATATGCAGTAAAGGGAAATGATGTATCATTTTCTGGTTTACTGTCAGCAGCAAAACAAAGTACATCAAAAGGAGTTGAAGATGCATGCTATTCATTACAAGAAACTGCATTTGCTATGATTGCTGAAGCAACTGAGAGAGCTCTTGCATTTACTAGAAAAAATGAAATTATGATAGTTGGAGGGGTTGCTGCAAACAAAAGATTGTCTTCTATGTTAGAAGATGTATGTAAAAGGCAAAAAGCAAAATTCTTTGTAGTTCCACTAAACTATGCAGGTGATTGTGGTTCACAAATTGCAATAACGGGTATAAAAGAATCTAGTGTATATCCTGGTGCAAAAATGAAAGATACTTTTGTTAAACAATCTTGGAGATTAGATAGTGTTGATGTTCTTTATTGATTCTTAAACTCTTCTATAGCATCTTGAATATCTTCTAGCCATCCACCTGTTCCCATTACACCGAATTTGTATGACTTACCATCTTTTTCTGTTTTAACTTTAAAACAAATTTTTTTGATAAATCTTCCTTCTTTCCAAACATCTACTTGATCTAAAGGAACATCAATTACAGTTTCACCCATTTTTGTTGAAAAATCTGCAATTCTACTTTTTCTTTTATCAAATGCAATACGTTTAGTGGTTAATGTTAGAACTCCAGTTCCTATCTCATCTTCATTACAATCTTCTTGTTTCAATCGCTTTTCGTCTGAATCCATGCTATTATTGAAAAATTATACAATTAATGGCTTTACCTAGAAACGCTAAAAATGACATATTTTATCAAAAAATATGAAACAAAAGTATCAGGAATACCTAAAATTAAACAAAAACGTCTTTCTAGGTTTCCTGGCTTCAGTCGTCATCTCTGCAATTGCAGCAGATTATTTTGGAGATCAAGCTGATTATCTCAATTCATCTTTTACTTTGATTATTGATTATGCTGTTTTCTTTTCAGTTTTTGGTGGATTGTACTATTTTGATAATCGAAAAAAGTATGTTTTAGATAACGGTCAAAAAGATAATGCACTCTTAAAATCTGATTTAATAAAAATTATTTCATCACTAGGAATTGGTGAAATAGTCTATACAATTGTTAGATGGATTTTACAGTACTATTTGTTACAAATTGACTATGAACCTTACATGGCATCAATCGTTTCACAATCGATCGCATTAGTGATTTACATGATTACATTAAATTTATCTGTAAAATTCACAAAATTGTATAAAGATGGAAATTAGTGTTTACGTTGATGGTGCAGGTGGTGAAAAATCTGGCTATGGATTTTTCATTAAAGAGACAGGTGAATCCTTCTATGAAAATAAATCTGGATTAACAAACAATCAGGCTGAATATCACGCAATAATTGCAGCATTAAAAAAATTTCAAGATTCAACTCATAAAATTACAATTTTTAGTGATTCAAAAAATACTGTTAATCAATTGAATCATGAATTTGCAATAAATAATGAGCAATTACGTATTCTAGCACAAGAATCTTGGTTATTAATACCAAAAATTCCTGAATTAAAAATAATATGGATTCCAAGAAAGGAAAATTTAGCAGGAAAGATGCTCGGAAGCTAATTTGGAATAGCTTTAATTATACAAAAATTTTTTATTAAAAAACATACAATGACTGATTCTGTTTTCCTATCCCCAAAATCCATTGCGATAATTGGGGCTTCAGATAAAGAAGGTAGTGTAGGTCGTGCAATTACATCAAATATTATGAAAGGCTACAAAGGAACAATCTATCCAATTAGTCCAACACGTGAAACTGTTTTCGATAAAAAAGCATACAAGTCAGTACTAGATGTTCCAGGAAAAATTGATCTAGCAGTTGTTGTAACAAAAAATACTATCGTTCCAGCAGTGTTAGAAGAATGTGGAAAAAAGAAACTTAGGGGTGCAATTGTAATCACTGCCGGTTTCAAAGAGGTTGATGAAGAAGGTGCAAAGTTAGAACAAAAATTAAAAGATATTGCAAAAAAATACAAATTACAAATTATTGGTCCAAATTGTCTTGGTGTTATGAATCTTGAACCAAAAACAATGATGAATTCAACATTTCTTAAAATTACTCCTAAATCTGGAGAAATTGCTCTTATTTCGCAAAGTGGTGCAATATGTGCTGCATTAGTTGAAGACGCAAGTGCACAAGGAATTGGATTTTCTGCTGTAATTAGCATGGGAAACAAAGCAGACATGAGTGAAATTGATATGCTCAAAATGCTTGCCGAACACAAACAAACCAAAGTTATTGTTATGTATCTTGAAGACATGGGAAACGGTCAAGAATTTCTTAAAGTTTGTAAAGATATTACAAGAAAAAAGAAAAAACCTGTTTTAGTATTAAAATCTGGAAGAAGTCCAGAAGGTGCACAAGCTGCAATGTCACATACTGGTGCATTAATGGGTTCTGATGAAATTTACGATGCACTGTTAAAACAATCAGGTGCAATACGTGTTGATACTATGGAAGAGTTATTTGATTATGCAACCGCATTTTCAAAACAACCACTTCCAATGAATGGTGATTTGGTAATTGTTTCAAATGCAGGTGGACCTGCAATCATTTCAACTGATGCATGCTCAAAACTTGGAATAAAAATGGCAAAAATTGAAGAGATTAGAAAAAAGATTGATGCTGTAATTCCTCCATGGGGAAGTTCACGTAATCCTGTAGATATTGTGGGTGATGCAGATTTTAATAGATTTGAAAATGTATTGAATGAAGTATTAAAACACAAAAATGTTGGCTCTGTAATATCCATGTGTACTCCATCTGCAACTTTGGATTATGATAAACTTGCAAACGTTATAGTTTCTATGTCAAAAAAATACAAAAAAACAATGTTAGCTAGTTTGATGGGATTAGATGAAGGAATAACTAATCGTGAAATCTTGGCAAATGGTGATGTTCCATATTATAATTATGCAGAAGGCTCAATTCGTGCATTAAAAGCAATGCTCACTTTTACGAATTGGATAAAAAACCCATCTGGAAAAATTACAAAATTTACTGTGAAAAAGGATAAAGTAAAAAAAATCTTAGATAATGCAAAAAAAGAAAAACGAGATGCCTTACTAGAAGAAGAAGGTCAAGAAATTCTTAGAGCATACGGTTTTCCATTACCTGCTAGTAAATTAGCAAAATCAAAAAAAGAAGCAGTAATTGCTTCTAAAAAAATCGGTTATCCTGTAGTTTTAAAAATTGCATCACCTCAAATTATTCATAAATCTGACGCTGGCGGAGTAAAAGTTAATCTTCAAAATGCAAAAGATGTTGAAATTGCATTTGATACTATCATGAAAAATGCAAAAAAATACAATAAGAAAGCAGACATCAAAGGTGTTTTAGTTGTTGAGATGGTAAAAGGTGGAAAAGAAATGATCATTGGTTCAAAACTTGAACCTGGACTCGGACCTGTTGTTATGCTTGGAATGGGTGGAATTTATGTTGAAGTTCTAAAAGATGTTACCTTCAAACTCGCACCAATGACAAACATTGAAGCAGATGATATGATATCTTCTATTAAAACTAAAAAAATTCTGGAAGGTGTTAGAGGGGAAAAACCATCTGATATCAAAAAACTCTCTGAATGTATTCAAAGACTATCTCAGTTAGTATCCGATTTCCATGAAATTAAAGAATTAGATATGAATCCTGTTTTGGTTATGGAAAAACAAAAGGGTTGTAAAGTTCTAGATGTGCGCATTGGTCTATAGTTAGGCACAGCTTTAATTGCAAACTTTTTAATTATTTGAATCACTAAGTGTAGTAGCGACATGCAAAAAACAGTAAAACCAATTAGAACTGGAGAGGAATACATAGAGAGCCTAAAAGGTAGAGATCTCAAAATTTACTTGTTTGGTGAATTGGTAAAAGAACCAGTTAGTCATCCAATGATTAGACCTTCAATTAATGCAGTAGCAAAAACATACGATCTTGCAGTTGAAGAAGAAGAACTTGCATTCCCTCAGTCTTCAATTTCTGGTGAAAGGGTAAATCGTTTTTTGCACATTGCTGAAAGTGCAGAAGATTTAGTTTTACAAAATAAAATGCAGAGAAAATTAGGACAACTTACTGGTACATGTTTCCAAAGATGTGTTGGTATGGATGCAATGAACTCGCTTCACTCCACAACATTTGAAATTGATGAAAAACATGGTACAAAATATCATCAGAGATTATTAGAATTTATCAAAATGGTTCAACATGAGAATTTGGTAATCGGTGGAGCAATGACCGACGTTAAAGGTGACAGAAGTCTTGCACCTAGTGAACAAGAAGATCCTGATTTATTTTTACATATTGTTGATAGAGATGACAAAGGTGTTTACGTCACAGGTGCCAAAGCACATCAAACTGGTACAATTAATTCACATTGGATGATTGTAATGCCTACCATGAGATTATTAGAAAATGACAAAGACTACGCAATTGTTGGGGCACTTCCAGTAGATGCACCTGGAATAACTTACATCTACGGAAGACAATCTTGTGATACCCGTAGTATGGAACCGGGTGACATTGATGTTGGAAACTCTGAATTTGGTGGACAAGAAACTATGGTAATCTTTGACCGTGTTTTCATACCAAACGAAATGATCTTTATGGATGGTGAATATGAATTTGCATCTATGTTAGTTGAACGATTTACCTGTTATCATAGAAGAAGCTATGTTTGTAAAACTGGTTTAGGTGATGTTTTAATTGGTGCAGCAGCAGCCATTGCTGAATATAATGGAGTTCCAAAAGTTTCACACATTAAAGATAAAATAATTGAAATGACACATCTTAACGAATCAATCTATGCCGCAGGAATTGCAGCATCATATCAAGGTCACAAGATGAAATCTGGTGTATTTCTTAACGATGATATGCTTGCAAATGTATGTAAACATAATGTTACTAGATTACCATACGAATTAGCAAGACTTGCTCAGGATGTTGCTGGTGGAATACTAGTCACATTGCCATCTGAAGCAGAATTCAGAAGTGCAGAAACTGGACCGCTCTTGGAAAAATATCTCAAAGGTAAATCTGGAATTGAAGTTGAAAACAGAATGAGAATATTAAGATTAATTGAAAACATGACAATGGGACGAAATGCAGTTGGTTATCTAACTGAATCAATGCATGGTGCAGGTTCACCACAAGCCCAAAGAATTCAAATCGCTCGTCAAATGCAATTAGGTTACAAAAAACAACTTGCAAAAAATTTGGCTAAAGTCAAAGAAGAACCTGAAGAAATGAAAGAGAATTCAGAATACTTCAAACGTGTGTTCAAAATACCAGAAAAGAAATAATTCTAAAGTTTTTTCTTATCATCATTCACTGATTCATCTTTTTCTGAAGATTTGATATTCTCTGAGTCTTTCTTGCTCTCAAAATTATTCTCTGTATCTTCATCTTTTTCTGAAGATTTGATATTCTCTGAGTCTTTCTTGCTCTCAAAATTATTCTCTGTATCTTCATCTTTTGATTCATCATTTCTATATTGAAATTCAACCTTCTTTTTTTCTTTACATGCAAAATGCTTTACAATCATGATTCCAATTATCACAGCAATTATTATGTAGTTAATTGGCGGTTGTAAAATTTGCGTTATGTATCCTACTTGTGGTATTACATATTCTACTTGCCCTAGATATTCCCTTTCTGTTATTGGATAATCTGTTCCCGCTATAGATGATGCATTAGCATCTCCCTTTGTTCTTACTATCTTTTGATCATCTACAGACATATCCAAACTAACTCTGTGAACAATCACTCTTTCTTTTCCTTGCTCGTATAATTTAGGCGAATAAAATACAATAATGTCACCTTTCTCAACATCTTCAAATGGTGTATTACCTTCTACAACTATTACATCATAAACCTCTAATGCTGGAATCATACTTCCACTTGAAACTACATAAAATGGATTTGAGGTTCCAAAAACTGCTTGTAGTCCTATCCAAATTACGGCAATTGCTACGACAATAATTATTACATCTTTGATTAGACTTTTTGCTGAACTTGCCAAATTATATTTGCTCACTAAATTACTAAGATAAATCTTATCGATTATCTATAATTTGTCTCCACAACTCTCACAAAATTTAGAGTCTGGTCTGTTATCAAAATTACAACTAGGACATCTTAAGCCGCTTCCTGCTGCAACAGTTTGTTCTACTTTCACGTCTGTTTTTTCAGATTTACCTAAAAAGATAACTTCACCTACAGTTCCAATCCTACTCCAACTAATGCTTATGTCATTTCCCTCGTCATCTGAAATAAGTAACACTAACTCTTGATTTGAATTCACGCCTACTTGTTTTGCCTTTCCAATTTTTTTTGCACTTTCATCAAAAACATCCATACCGAAAATTGATCTAAATGTTCCATCACTAGGACTAGGTTGTTCTGAAACTTCTTGCTGTACACTTTCTGATTGAACTGGTGTATCAAAGCTTGAAAGACCTGTGTCTTGTTGTTGCTCAATTGGATTTGCTAATCCTACATTCATTGCTTCGTTTGGTTTTCTAAATTCCCTATATTCTGCAATTGTTGAATCACATCCATTGCATAGATATTTTCCTCTTTCAGCTAAAACTAAATTCTCAGCAACTTCTTCGTTTGGATTTTCAAATTCAATTTTTGGACTACCTTCAAACTCTTTTTCACACGTATTGCATGTATATTTAGAAATTAATTCTGATTCTAATCTTCCAATCGGTGCTAAAAATAGATCTGGTCCTCCGAGATTACCTTTACTTTGTTGTTGATCAGTTACTCGGGCCATCACAAATCCACCTGAACCTCTAAGTTTTTTCAATCGAAGTTCTGCACTCATGTTCACATACATGAAGTACGTCATTTAAGTATATTTTGAAATTTTTTTAAATGATCTGGCAACACGGTGTTATAATCACAAATACATTTTTAGATGTGAACTTTTGATAAAATTTGTCAATCATGGCAATAACAGAAATAGATGATCCAAAATCATGGGAAACCGACGTCCTCAGCTCTGACAAGCCAGTCTTTGTAGACTTCTGGGCACAATGGTGTGGACCATGTAGAATGGTAGGACCTGTTGTAGAGGAACTTGCTGGAGATTATGATGGTAAAGTTAACTTTGTAAAAGTTAATGTTGATAATGCACAAGAAATAGCACAAAAATATAATGTGTTTAGTATTCCAACATTGTTACTTTTGAACAAAGGTGAAATCATTGCTCAACAAGTAGGCGCAGGATCTAAAGAAGTATACCAAAATATGATAGATAGAGCACTCGAAAAAATTTAGGCTCTACTAATTTTCTCTTTTTATTCTAAACTATTAATATTAGATTCCTCTACATTCAATTATGTCATTAGGAGAAATCGATACATACAATCTTACTTTTGAAAAGTTACAAACGTTATTTGCTGAAACTCAAGGATATTACGAATCTTTTCTAGACTCTAACAATTTGTATAAAGCCGGTAAAATTTCTGATAAAGAATTCTTTCAAAAACTAGGTGATTACACTGCTGCTTATTCTGCTTTATTATTTTTAGGTGTTAATTCATTAACAGAATTGAAAAAAGCGCTAGATCAAGTTTCAAAGGGTGTCGGAACAGGCGGAACACAATCTCCTGGATTAATGCCTGGAATGGGACAACCTGGAGTGATGCCTGGAATGAATGCAGGTCCACGAGTAGGTGGACCTGACAATCCTGTTGGCGCTCCACCTTCTGTAATGGGTACTGCACCTAGTGGATTTAATGAACCTGGAACACTTCCAACGCCTGATCCCGCATTACTTCCACGAAAACAAAGTGGTGGAAGTTGTACTTCATGTGGAGCAGAGTTAAGACCAAATGCTAAATTCTGCACAAAGTGTGGCTCAAAACAATAATTCTAAGTAATATTACATCCGCATTCTCTACAAAATTTTGCGTATGGTGAATTTTTTGCTCCACATTCTGCACAAAATTGTTCTTCTCCTGATGATTCGGAATTTGCACTTCCGTACATTCCAGAACCTAAAACAGCACCTGTTGGAACATACTTGTCATCATCAATAATTTCTACTGGTGCAAAGTCCTGTTCTTCAACATAAGTGTATAATCTTGGAATACTCTCTTCTTTTCCTGTAGGGTCTGGAACCATATCCCCTAACCAAAATGAAAATCTCATCAAAGTAAGCTCTGGTGTTGAAAATGCCAGTGTATGTGCTGACATGTAATCATTTGCTGCCTGTTTTCCATTGAATACTTTCATGATTAAATTATCATTTTTCACTGTATAATGTTTTCGTGAAGTGGACCGAGAGGGAATCGAACCCTCGACATCCACGTTGCGAACGTGGCGCTATACCCCTAAGCCATCGGCCCTAATATTTGCAATTTTCTACAATGTATATTCATTTTTACTCTAGTAATGTACACAAAATTTAGACAAACAAAATGACTTACGATTTACTCATTACTGACTCACATGTAATGACTCAAAATGGCATGATTGAAAAAAATCTTGTCATTGAAGATGGAAAAATCAAATTAATTACTAATGATAGTCCTGATTGTGATAAAAAAATCAACGGTTCTGGTTTAGTTAGCATTCCGGGTCTAATTGATACACATGTTCACTATGGCGTTTATTCTCCAATTGACCAAGCTGCAATAAGTGAATCACACGCTGCTGCAATAGGTGGTGTTACAACAATGATGAGAATGTTCAGGCTAAAGGGCTCATACAAAGAATCTCTTAAAAAACATCTTTTGGCAAGTCAAAATTCACATTATATTGATTATACATTACATGCCTCAATTTTCGATGATTCACAGATTGATGAAATGCAATATTGTACAGAAAACAAAATTATCTCATTTAAAATATACATGAATCTTGGCGGTGATGTTGGCCATGTATACATGGAAATGAATCCTGGAGAAGAAAAGTTAATCTCTGCTGAAGTAAATGTCACAAATGAACTAGTTGAAAAAATTGTAAAAAATGCTGCATCACTTAATTGCCCTGTATTAGTCCATGCAGAAGATTATCAAGACTGTGCATGTGGCATGAAAACACAAAAGGAAAAAAATAATGATGGATTAAATGCGTGGTCTGAAAGTCGTTCCCCAGATTTTGAAGCAAAATCAATTCAAATAATTTGTGAATATGGACGAAAGTATGACTGTAAAATTTATTTTGTACACATTGGTTCAAAATTAGCATTAGATAAAATTAAAGAAGAAAAACAAAAAGGAACAAAAATTTTTGTTGAAACCTGTCCTCATTATCTAACATTATCGCATGAAACTCAAGATGGTTATCTTGCAAAAGTTATGCCTCCAATTAGAACAAAAAATGATATACAATCTGTATGGACTGCTTTACAAAATAATGAAATTGATACAATAGGAACAGATCATGTTGCTAATCAATTGAAGCTAAAACTTGGTGGTGATGACGTTTGGGGTGCTTTAGCAGGATTTCCTGGAATAGGAACATCATTACCAATTTTACTTAGTGAAGGAATTAATAAAAATAGAATTAACCTGAATCAGTTAGTTAATTTAACAAGTACAAATGCCTCTAAAATTTTTGGGTTATCTGGAAAAGGACATTTGGAAGTAGGATATGATGCCGACATCACAATGATTGATCTAAAAAAAGAAGCAAAAGTTTCTCCTGAACTTTTTGGTGGATTTTCTGATTATCTTGTATATGATGGATGGAATTTGAAAGGTTGGCCAGTCAAAACAATTGTTAGAGGTACTGTTGTTGCTGAAGATTTTGAGGTAATTGGAAAACCTGGGCATGGTAATTTTGTACCGAGAGTATTAAGTTAAAATTTCAAATTTACCATTTGCTTTTGCTTTGTAAATTATATCTGGTTTCCTTGTAAAAATACCTGCTTCTATTACTCCTGGGACATTGATTATTTTCTGTTGCAATATTTTTGGATTTTTGATTACTCCAAAATCACAATCTAGTATAATATTTCCATTTTCAGTAACAAACGGGTATCCTCTATCCAGTATTCTTAATTCTGGTTTTCCACCTATATTCTCAATTTTTTTCCAAACAATCTGTCTTGCTAAAGGTTGGACTTCAACTGGAACTGTTCTGTTAAAATCTTTGACAAATTTTGAACTATCTGCCATGATGATAACTTTTTTTGCAGCACTAATCAGTATATTTTCTTTCAAAAGTGCACCGCCTCCACCTTTTATCAAAAATTTATTTTTATCAATTTGATCTGCACCATCAAATACCAAATCAATTTTATCAATTTGATCTGGTTCGATTAATTGTAACCCACCTTTCTCTGCAATTAATTTTATTTGCATTGATGTTGGTACACATTTAACAGAAATTTTTTTTGTTTTGATATATTTTGATAATGATTTAACTAATGCAGTTGCAGCACGTCCACTTCCTAAACCTATAACATGTCCATCTTTTACATTTTTTAAAGCATGTAAAGATAATGCCTTGATGGCACCATCAAATGTCATTAATCAACCTCTGCTTGTTCGATTTTTGACATAGTTTCCATGATCTTTGTTTTAATTTTGTTTAGATCATCATCATCATCATCATCCAAATCTTCTTCTTCTGGTAATTCTACAATTGGTTTTGTTACTTGTTGTATAACTGGTTCTGGAACTTGTTGAACAATTGGTTCAGGTTTATTTTCAATTACTGGCATTATGTTCTGTTCTTTAATTTCAACTGCTTCTGTTTTTTGTTCTTCATAGATTTTTGGTTTCATCGGTGGCGGTGTTATGACATCACTACTTAGTTGTGATAACATTTCATCATATTTTGATTGTTTCACTGGATCTAATTTTGGTAGTGATGTTAAAGTTGTAATTTCAAATTTATCTGAACTTTTGTTAGCATATTCTTCAATTGGTTTTTCGAAGATTGGTTTTAATTTTACTTCTGTTTCACTTATTTTTTTATTCTTTTTCTTATTATGAGCATCATTTTCTGTTTGTGCGACTTGTATCTTTGATGTTAATTCGTATAATCTTTGATCAAGCTGTGATAATTTTTGATCCATTAATGTAATCAAACCATCGCCTAATGGTCCCAAGTCTGGATGTTTACTTGCATTTTCCAGCTTTTCAATTCTGGTGATTACTACGCCTAACTGATGTTGATATTTTAGTAGTAGCCTATCTTTTTGAATTTTTGTTAAATCCGTCTCATTTTGATACAATCTGGCAATTGTTTTTGTTAGAATATCTTTTTCAATTTCTAATGCATGCAATTGACTTACAATTTGTGAGTTTGAACCGATAGATGGAGTTTGTAATTTATTTTTTGATTTAAAAAATTGTTTCAACATGATTATAATGCAGGTACGCTGCGTTTAATCCAATTATATTTTCGTCTTTTTGCATCTGGATGTCCACAACTTGCACATCTATCTAGACGTCTATGAAATGAGTTATTTCCACATCTTCTACATCTGATATGAGTATGAGATTTGTTGTGCTTACCCATTGATGGTGTACCTCTAGTCATTAGAGAACACCTATTCTGCTGGAGGAGATATCATAACTACATTATCTCCACGAACTACAATGGATCCGAGACTTTTTGATTCACCTTCAGAAGGGATTTCCTCTGATTGGTCTAGTAGCAGGTTCATGTGTTGATCAAATCCTTGAAGTAAACCTGTGATGGTTTTTCCACCTTTTAGCTTTATCAGTACGTTCTTGTTGATACTTTCATCGAGTACTTTTACAGCCATATCTACGGACATTTATTTCACTTATTGAATTCCATAATGAGGAGTATATTAAACGTTCACTGGTGAATTTTTGGTTTTGTTTCAGTAAGTCAAGTTTGACTCTTTTACAAGATTATTCACAACTTCCTTAATGATTTTCCTTCCTAATGTTGCTGATGATTTAGTTGGATCGCCCCAAACTCCATTTCCTGTTACTTTTGGAAATGATTTCTGTGCTAATTTATTAATTTTTGAAATTTCTTTTTTTGACATTCCATCTGTCTGAAAACCTTTTTTCACCTTTCTCATATTGACCTTCTTTGAAATTGCTAACATGATTGAAGTTTCCACATTTCCTGCGTGATCAAACTCTCTGTCCATATATTTCCAATATGAAAAAACCTTGATCTTTCGATTATTCTTTTGTTTTTTCTCAAAACTTTTCAAAGAGTCTAAATTTCCATAATGACCATTAATTATTACAATTCTAGAAATTCCATTTTTAATTAATGATTCACAAATATCTTCTAAAATTCTTGATAATGTAGATTTTTTTATGCTCAGATTAAAGAATGGAAAATGTTCATCCGAAATTCCATAATTGATTGTAGGGAGTAAAACTCCATTTATCTTGTCTGAAAATTGTAATGAAATTTCTGTTACAATATCTGAATCTGTTGAAATTGGTAAATGTGGACCGTGTTGTTCAATTGAGCCAACTGGTATGATGGCAATTTGTTTCTTTTTTTTGATCAGCTTTCTCAAATCAGGATCAAATTGATCACGAATAATCATCAAATCACTTCGTATGTACTTTTCTCCATCTAACTTCTAATTTATCTGCTAGATGCATTCTTACTGCCTTCAACAAAACTTCTGCTTCAAGTTTTTGTCCTGCACGTTTTATTGATTCCAATGTATGTTCCGGTTTAACATCAAATGAATCTTGGAAAATTATTGGTCCTTGATCAAGATTCTCTGTAACATAATGAGATGTTACTCCAATAATTTTTGTTCCTCTTTCAAAAGCTTGTGCATAAGCCATTGCTCCTGGGAATGCAGGTAGTAATGATGGATGAATGTTAATTATTCTATTTGGGTATCTCCAAACAAAATTCGGTGTCAATATTCTCATGTATCTTGCCAATGCGATCAAATCAATATCATATTTTTTACAAACTTGAATAATTTTTGCTTCAGCTTTATCCTGACTTTTTTCATTAATTAACACAAAAGGTAACTTTGCTTTTTTAGCCATTTCTGAAAGAGTATTTTCTGTACCTATTACTACGGCAATTTTTCCTTTCAGTTCTTTTCTTGTTTGTCCACGAATTAATGTTTGAAGACAGTGCGGTTCCTTTGTTACAAAGACAGCTATATTTTTTTGTAAATTTGATTCATGATGTGTGTTAACTTCCATGCGCAATTGTTTACCTAATTTTTCTAAATCAGAATCAAATCTCTTAATATCCATTTTTTTTGTGAATGATGCTTCCAAATACATGCCAAAAAGACCTTTGATTACATTTTGATTGACTCTCTCTAGGTTACCTTTTCGTTCAAAAACAAAATTTGTAAAATTAGCTACGATTCCTTCTTTATCTTTTCCTACAACTGTAATTCCAATCAATGTTTTTTTCAATGCCGATATTTTTCCTTAATGTCATATATGCTTAAGGTATCTTGTAAAAAAAATCAAATAATGCGGGTGGTGGGATTCGAACCCACGAACTCCTAAGAGACAGGGTCCTAAACCCTGCGCCTTTGACCAGGCTGGGCGACACCCGCAAGGATTGTGCAACAACAGACAAATTTATCGGTATTGAATTGAAAATATGAAAAAATTATTTGGTACAAATGGTGTTCGTGGTGTTTTCTCTGAGGATTTCACACTGGAGTTTGTTAATGATCTTGTTATGTCACTGGCTGCATATTTCAAAAAAGGGAAAATTCTGGTAGGTTATGATGGAAGACATTCTAGTCCAATTGTTGCAAAAATTGTTTCTTCGGCATTAAATTATTCAGGTTTAGATTGCTACATGGCTGGACTCGTGCCTACTCCTTGCTTAGAATATGCGACAAAAAAATTAGGATATGATGGTGGATTGATGATTACTGCATCTCATAACCCTCCGCAATACAATGGAATCAAACCTGTTGCATTTGATGGCGTTGAAATTTCTCGTGAAGATGAACGAAAAATAGAGCGAATTTTTGATGAAAAAAATTGGATTAAAACTAATGCATTCGGTAAATCATTTGAAGAAAAAAATGCCATTTCCACATATGTCGATGGAATAATTTCTCTAGTGGATGTTAATTCCATCAACACAAAAAAATTCAAAGTTTGTTTAGATCTTGGAAATGGTGCACAATCTGTCACTGCTAAACAATTATGTGAAAAATTAGGATGTGATGTCTATACCATAAATGAAAATATTGATGGTGATTTTCCAGGTCGTGGTTCAGAACCTACTCCTCAAAATCTTGGAGAATTGTCTAGTTTAGTTACTGACACAAATTCAAATTTTGGAATTGCATTTGACGGCGATGGTGATAGGAGTATTTTCTGTGATGAAACTGGAAGAATTCTAACAGGTGATAGTTCAGCTTTACTTCTTTGTGATTATCTACTTCAACAATATCCAAAATCACAAGTAGTGACCTGCCTAAACTCTGGTAACATTATTGAAACTATTGTTAAAAAGAGTAATTCTCACGTATTACGAACAAAAGTGGGTAGTGTAGAAGTTTCTAGAAGAATGGTAACTGATGATGCGTTAATTGGTTATGAAGAAAATGGAGGATTCATGTTTGGAAAGCATAATCATGTAAGAGATGGAGCTATGACTTTAGCACTAATGTTAGACCTATTGTCTAAAACAGAATCAAATCTTAGTCAAAACATCAAAAATCTTCCACCTAGTTTTACTACTAAAACAAAGATAGAATGTTCTTTAGAACAATCTGAAATTGTTATTTCAGAACTTTTGAGAGAATTTCCTAGTTCAAACACATCTGATGGAATCAAAATCCAAGTTGATGAAAATAATTGGGTTATGATTAGACCTAGCGGAACTGAACCTATAATCCGAATTTATGGGGAATCAAACTCTCAACAAAATCTTGATTCATTAATCTCTGATTTTGTTGAAAAAACCAAATCAATTCTCTCCTGATAACATATTTAAGACCATTTTGGAGCATGCTCATAATGGCTAAAGCATATTACGTAAAATTTGAAACACCAGAAGAACTTGTTAGTCCGATCCTTGAAGCTTTACGAGTATCTGCTACATCTGGTAAAGTTGTCAGGGGTACAAATGAGGCAACAAAAGCCATTGAACGTGGAATTAGCAAATTAATCATTATTGCAGAAGATGTAGAGCCTCCAGAGGTTGTAGCTCATCTTCCACTAATCTGTGAAGAACAAAAAGCAGCTTATGCATTTGTTCCAAGTAAACAAGAACTAGGAAAAGCTCTTGGAATTGATGTTACATCAGCTGCCGCTGCTATATTAGATTCAGGAGATGCATCACACATCATCGATGAAGTTGTTGCATCACTAGCTAAACTAAAAGGTGGCTCGACTGAACAATGAGTCAGCAAAAAGAATCAGAAACTGATCAATTAAGCCCTGCCGATATTATTCAAATTGTTGGACGAACTGGTATTGCAGGAGAAGTTATTCAAGTTAGAGTTAAAGTTCGTGAAGGTAAAGACAAAGGTCGTGTTCTCACTAGAAATGTAAAAGGTTCTCCTAGAGTTGGAGAGGTTTTAATTTTACGTGAAACTGAACGTGAGGCAAAGAAATTACATTAGTGATAAATTATGAGTCTATTAGTAAAACCATGCAGTTTTTGTGACCGTCCTGTAGCAAAAGGTACTGGAACAATGAATGTAAAAAATGATGGAACTGTAAGATGGTTCTGTTCTGCAAAATGTAAAAAAAATGCAATTGATCTAAAACGAGATCCTAGAAAATTCAAATGGACTAAGAAATTCGTTAAAGGCGGAATTAAAGTTAAGAAGTAAATTGTCTGAACAAACATTATTCATTGTAAAGCCTGATGGTGTCCAACGAAAATTAGTTGGAGAAATAGTTTCAAGATTTGAAAAACGAGGTTTTACAATTTTAAAATTAAAAATGTTTACATTTACAAAAGAATTAGCAACAGAATTCTATTCAGTTCATAAGGATAAACCATTCTTTGGTGAACTATTAGAATATATGACATCTGGTCCAGTTGTTGTTACAGTTGTAGAAGGTAATAACGCTGTTGCCACAACTAGACAGATGGTTGGTGCAACAAAATCCTTTGAAGCTGAACCTGGTTCAATTAGAGGTGATTTTGGTTTAGGTTTTACTGAAAACATCATTCATGCATCTGATTCAACAGAAAGCTTTGATAAAGAAGTAAGTGTGGTATTCAAGTGATTCACATTGCGTATAAGACAACCCATAGTGGCTGTATTAGGTCACGTTGATTCAGGGAAAACATCCCTTTTAGATAAAGTTCGAGGAACTGGTGTACAAGGTAGAGAAGCTGGTGGTATAACTCAACACATAGGAGCGAGTTTCTTACCTGATGAAGTTATTCAAAAGTTATGTGGTTCACTTTATGAAAAATTAGGAAAAGCAGAAAATAAAGTTCCAGGGCTCTTAGTAATTGATACACCTGGGCATGAAGTATTCACAAATCTTCGTGCTAGAGGTGGTTCTGCTGCAGATATTGCAATTTTAGTTGTTGACATTAATCGGGGATTTCAACCTCAAACAAATGAGAGCTTAAAAATTCTTGAAAGTCGTAAAGTTCCATTTGTGGTTGCATTAAACAAGGTCGATATGATATCTGGCTGGCAAGCAACGGATGATGCATACATATCTCAAGCAATAAAGAAACAACCTCCATCTATTCAGACAAACATTGATGAACAGATCTACAATGTTGTAGGTGCATTATCAATACTGGGTTATCAATCTGAAGCATTTTACCGAGTCCAAGATTTCAAAAAAGAGATCTCTATTGTACCTGTAAGTGCTAGATCTGGTGTTGGAATACCTGAATTATTGGCAGTTTTAGTTGGTTTGACACAACAATTTTTAGGTAAAAAACTAGAACAAGAAGAAAAACAAACACGTGGAATTATTTTAGAAGTAAATGATGAAATTGGATTAGGTCCTACTGCAAATATGATACTAATTGATGGTCATCTAAAGAAAGATGATAATGTTATTGTTGCAAAAAGAGATTCTGTAATAATCACAAAACCAAAAGCTCTCTTACTACCAAAAGCCTTGGATGAAATGCGTGATCCACGAGATAAATTCAAACCAATAGATGAAGTACAAGCCGCAGCAGGAATAAAAATTGCATCACCTGAACTAGAAGGAGTTCTTCCCGGAACTACTGTTTATGCCTCTCCAAATCAAGAATCTGCAGAAGAATTCAAAAAAACACTTGAATCTGAAATGGAATCTGTTTTTATTGATACCGAAACAACTGGAGTGATTCTAAAATGTGATACAATTGGTTCATTAGAAGCAATTACTGAAATGCTTAGAAGACAACAAGTTCCTATAGCAAAAGCAGACATCGGTCCTGTTACACGTAGAGATGTAATGCAAGCAAAAGCCATTAAAGATAAAGATCGTCACCTTGGAGTTGTCTTGGCATTTAATGTAAAAGTGTTTGATGATGCAAAAATTGAATGTGATGAAAGTCACATAAGGGTATTTGAAGATAAAGTAATCTATAGTCTAATTGATACTTATTCACAATGGGTCGATGATGATAAATCTGATCTTGAAAACTCTATTTTTAAAGAATTCACCCCGATATCAAAATTTACTTTTCTAAAAGGTTACACTTTTCGTAATAACAATCCTGCTGTATTTGGTATACGTGTGGATGTTGGAATACTTCGGCAAAAAATTTCATTTACAAATAAAACTGGTAAAAAAATTGGTAACATTCATTCTCTAGAAGCCGATGGTAAAACTGTAAAAGAAGTTAAAACTGGTGAAGAGGTTGCTTGCTCAGTGCAAAATGTAACAATTGGACGACAGGTAAATGAAGAAGATGTTTTCTATACTTTACCCTCTCCATCAGAAGCAAAGCAACTCTTGAAAAAATATGCTCACAAACTTACTTCTGAAGAATTACAAACACTTAATGAAATTGTTCGTATACAGAGAGAAACAAATCCAGTTTATGGTTACTGATTATCTGTAAATTTTTTACAAATCATATGTATTCCTGGTTCTCCTACCGCTCCTACCATTGTATTTGCAATTTCTCCATTTTTGAACATGATGAATGTTGGAATTGATTGAACTCCATATTTCATTGCAATATCTTGTGCATTATCCACATTTACTCTTGCAAATCTAACACTCTTGTATTTTTTTGCCATTCTGGTAAATATTGGATGCATTGATTTACAAGGTCCACACCATTCTGCCCAAAAATCTACCAAAAGTAAATCATTATTTTGCATCTCTTGATTAAAATTTTCTGATGTTAACTCTATCACTGGCGTTTTATCTAAAATATTATTAAGATTTTGCTGTTTAAGTAAATCTTCTAATTGCTTTTTCTGTATTTTCTCAAATTCATCATCTTCCATAACATTTTCTTTTAACTACGATATTTATTGTATTACAAATCAAGTAAATATTTCATTCTAACATTATCATTTTCTTCAATTTCCATTTCATGAAACGTAGGGGATTTTATTTCAACTTTAAATTCATGTTTTGCTAAATCTATTACTTCTCCAAAAATTTCTGCATTAATTTCAAATTCATCATCTTTTGTAATTTCTAATACAATTTTCTTTCCAGCAAATCCATCTGTAATAGTTAAGATTATCATTTCTTCAAGCCAATTATACAACAAGTATTTCAAATCTTTTCCTTTTACTATTAGCTTTTTACTATCATTTTCTTCAACTTTAGAACTGTCTAAAATTGTGTCTATAACTGAAATTCCTGCTATTTCAAATGCCTCTTTCAAATTATCTGCTGTCACTTCAATTATTGCATCTGTTGCATGTTCTAATGTTTTGTAACTCATTCCATATTCCTGATATTCTGTTATTAATTAGTTACAACTACAACAGTAAAGTCTAAATTCTTTGTTTCAATTTTTTTTGTAAATGGATCTACCACGAGGAATGAAAGATTTCGAAAATATTGAAATGCAAAAAATTGAATATATTCGAGAAAACTTTCTTTCAACTTCTAAGATATTTGGATTTGAATTAATGGAACCTTCTCCAATCGAATTAATGTCAGTTATCGAAGCAAAGAGTGGACCTACTATACGTGATGATGTTTATTTTTTTAATGATAAAGGTGACCGAGAAGTTTCATTAAGATTTGATTTTACTGTTGGTCTCACACGATATGCATCTGGACAAAAATCCATGAAACTTCCAGCAAAAATTTCTGCATTTGGTGGAGTATGGAGATATGATGAACCACAAAAAGGAAGATACAGATTTTTTCATCAATGGGATATTGAAATTTTTGGAAAACAAAATACTGAAACTGACGCAGAAATTATTGAATTTACCTCAAAATTTTTCTCAAATCTTGGTCTTGAGAACATAATTCTCAGTATTTCCCATCGAAAAATTGTTCAATCATACGTTTCATCTGTCTTTGAATCTGATAAACCTGAACTTATTTCTGATATTTTTCGCGCAATCGACAAAATACAAAAAAAATCAAAACAGGAAATTATCTCTGAATATGAGAAAAAAGGTTATGCTAAAGAAAAATTAGAAAAAATTATTGAATTTTCTAAATTAAAAGGTACTCCAGAAGAAATCTCTAAAATTTTAGATGTAACTCAATTTGAGAATTGGTCTGAATTAACAATATTATTTGAATCTCTAAAAAATCGTAATGTAAATAATATTCAGATTGATTTTGGAATTGTTAGAGGTCTTGATTATTATTCTGGAGTGGTCTTTGAAGCATTCGATAAAACTTTTGACATAGGTGCTTTAGTAGGTGGTGGAAGATATGATAATTTACCATCTGTCTTTGGAAGAAATGATCTTGGTGCAACCGGAGTTGCTGGAGGCGTTGAGCGAATTATGTTAGCATTAGAAAATCAAAATTCTACATTTAAAATGCAAGATGATAGAATATCTGTATTATATGTAAATGACGAAATGAAATCAAATGCTATTAAAATTGCATCATTATTGAGAGAAAATTCCATACCAACTGATATTGATCTTTCTGGTAGAGCACTAAAAAAACAAATGGAACAATCTACAAATTCTAAATTTGTCATTATTGTAGGTCCAGACGAATTTTCAAAAAATATGGTTGTTATTAGAAATATGTCTGATAGAAATGAAAGTCAAATTTTAATATCTGAGTTATTACAACATCTGAAAAATATTTTAATGTAAAAATGCTCTAGTGAGCATCATTATTTCTGGTCCATTTGTTAATGAACCGACAACAACTGAATTCTTATTCGCTAATATTCCGGATGATACGAATGGTATTCCTCCGTTAATTGTTGCAGCTTCAATATTTCCTCCTAGTAAATTATTAATGGTTTTCATATCCTCTTCATCAGTTTCCGGATGTACTATAGTTCCTTTTTCTGATGTAGCCATCACTGCACCTACCTGCTGAAACCCTGCAATTTTAGTCTGGATTACTTCTATGTCTAACACATCTTGTATTTTCTGTAAATCTTCTTTTGGGATTAAAGGCGAAATTACTCCTCCTTTGTTATTTACGCTCATCATATTTCCAAGTGCATTATTTTTTACATCTAAAATTTCTACGTTGAGATCTGTATTTTCTTTAATGTGATTAAACTCTCCTTCTGAACATGTACTTGGTATGATTATGCCATGATTATTGACTACCATTAAAATTCCTAATACTCTGGCATTTGCAACTGAAATCTCTAATGGTTTTACTTCTAAATATTCTGATAGTTTTTCAGATTTTCCATCTGCAAATCCTCTTGGCAAAAATACAAATTCATCATTCACAGTACTGTAAATTCCAATATTTGGACCACTGTAGATATCGTATTTGATAATGTCCATGATGTAATTTAATGTGAAAAGATATGAACGTAGATATTTCCAAAATTTTCATAAATTATGTTTAGTCACTACTAACTTTGTCTAGCTTTAAATAATATTTCAAAGGTTTAGAATTATGCCAATTAATGATGACTTTTGTCATGGTGATAAGAAACCTATAGGAAAGATAAGTGATGGTGATGGTAATTTCCATTGGATCTGGCCATCACAAGCAGGTGAAGGACAAAATGAGTGGGATGCATCAAAAAATGAATTGGTATTAGCCGATTATGAAAAACGCGGTGAAAAAATGGAAAAACTTGGTATCACCGGAACTATGGTGGCAAATGATTGGGATGTTTGTGTTGCAGATGGTGCTTGTATAGAAGCATGTCCCGTACAAGTTTTTCAATGGTATCGAACTGATAAAGATATTTCAGGTGTGGATGCAATTAAGAATACAAGCGATTGGGCAGGTTCAGGTCAAACTGAGAAAGAAGAACGTCTTGATTACACAGACAAAGCAGACGCTATACGCGAACATGATTGCATTTATTGTATGGCATGTGTTTCAGTTTGTCCTCCACAAGCTGTTCTTGTCGATCAATCCAACATGGAAGCTCACGAGAAAGCAGCATAAAATTTTATTAAATATAATCTGGTTCTGAGAATCGATATACCCACGATTAAAAATTCACAAGATTCTTTATTTTTAATTCTTCTTTTAGATACTTACAAATTTTAAGCAGTATTTACCACTAATTTTTGCCGAGGTCGCCTAGCCTGGTAGGGCGCGGGCCTTGAGAGCCTGTGTTCGCAAGAACGCGGGGGTTCAAATCCCTCTCTCGGCGTTTAAATTTTAATTTCGTTTTGAAATTTATATCACTATTATCCGGTAATAATACATGGGTGATGGAATTGGAGGACCGGTTGTAAGATGTATTTCTGGAAATGCATTTGAATTAGATGTGACTCATTATAGAAAAGATAATCAGGAACAGTATGGGAGACTTGAGAAAATTATAATATCCAAAATTGATAATCCTGAAAATCCTGAATACAAGGAAACAACTCCTGAAGATTTAGAGCGTGCATTAAAGGGTAAATTTGTCTCTTGTAATGTTCAGTATAGAGATGAGAACACTGATGCATTAGTTTGTAATGTGTTTGTTCAAAAACCACCTGAGGGTTTTTAATTATTTAGAAAACTTTCCTAACTCTGCAAGCATTGCTGATAATTGAATCTCTGGATTAGAACCAACCAAAATCCTATAATCGTATTTTGCTATAATTTGTGATAACTCTTCTAGGTTTTCGTATTTTCCAGAAAATAACGCTTGATTGATATATTTTAGAAAATCAGATTCTGACATTCCATATACTTTCACCAATTCAATCATTTTATTTCTAGAATCTTGAATCTTTCCAGAAACTGCTAACTTCAGAACATCATCTACATCATTTGTTTTTGTTAATCCTGCAGCAGCCTTTACACTCTCTTGGGAAATATCGCCTGTACTTGCAGCAGTTTGCAATAAGTTGATTGCATGTCTAAGATCTCCTCCTGCATATTCTGCGATTTCCTTTAGACCTTTCTCATCAGCCTTTCCTTTCTCTTTTTTTAATACAGCTTTTAGATGCGTAGTAATCTCTTTTTCATCAATTTGTGAGAATTTGAAAATTGCACATCTACTTTGAATTGGATTAATAATTTTTGAAATATTATTTGCAATCAAAATAAATCTACAAAATTTTGCTGTATCTTCTATTATTCGTCTCAATGCTGTTTGAGCATCTGAAGTCATTTCATCAGCTTCATCTAAAATTATTATTTTAAATGGAATCTCAGTATCGAGTCCTGCAAATCTTGAGAATTTCTTTACACGTTCTCTCACCATGTTTATTCCTCTTTCATCAGATGCATTGAGTTCTAATGTGTAGTCTTTCCATTTATCTCCCAAAATTTCTTTAGAAATGCATATTGCCGTGGTAGTCTTTCCAACTCCTGCAGACCCTGAAAATAGTAAATGTGGCATCTCTTCTTGATTTTTGAGTAATGCAGATAGACTACCTTTGATATCTTTTTGATTAACTATTTCTGAGATTTTCTTTGGTCTATACTTCTCTACCCACATAATATCTGAAATTGTCATAGTTGCAAACTCGTTTTGTTATTAATAAATGCCTAGAAGGATCAAATGATCAAAGCTAATTGTTGAGAAAATTGATCGATCGCTGTCCATAAATCCCTGAAAGGTGTGTGATCAATATTGGAATTAGAGGATGTAATCAAAGTTCATTCAATAGGATATGGTCTGGAAGACGTTAAGGTCGAATTCAAACATGACCTAAAGATGGATGTATCTGGTGTACAGATAGAAGGAAAAGAAAATGAAATGATGAATATTCCTAGATGGGTTGCTGATATTTTAGAATCTGATAAACATGTAATTTTACATGAACAGGATATGATAAAAGAACTAAAGCAAGCAAAGGTCAAAGAAGATATTGCAGATGAAGATTCACTTGCAACATTAGAAAAGCATTTCTACATAAAACTTAACGCATATCTCAAAAAACTTGAAACCGTTGATTTTGATAAAGCAGAAAGTATGTTGAACCAACTAGTCAGAATCAGACAAGGTAAAATAGTTCGATTAGCAGATTCGTCTAAACTCACTTCTGACCTTTCGTCAAAATTAAGTGTAGAAGAAGAAGTATATTATAATCAGATACATACTGCTAGTCTTGCATTTAAAGAACAAATATTGGGTAAAAAGAAATGACACTTGAAACACAAACTGAATCTGCATTATCTGATTACGTAAAAAAATTTTTACTAGAATTTAAAAATGAAACAGGAAACTTCCGGTATGTCGATGATATTGACAATATGATGCCATCAAAATCAAAATTCATCAATGTTGATTATAATGATCTTGTATTACATCCTGACATTGAATCTGTATTTCATGAAAATCCTGATTCAATTTTAGAAGCCTTTTCAAGAGCGATCAAAGAAATCTTACAAGAACGTTTTCCAAAATATGCAAAAAAAATTGAACATGAAATTAGAGCACGAATTGCAAATTATCCTGTACAACGAAGTTTACGTCAAATCAATGCAGAAGTTATTGGAAAAATAACTAGTGTTTCTGGAATGGTGTTAAGAGCATCTGAAGTAAAACCTCTTGCGAAAGAATTAGTCTTTGTTTGTCCGGAAGGTCATAGAACTGATGTACTTCTTGGACATGGTTTATCTCTAAATTCTCCTGTACAATGTTCAAATCCAAAGTGTGCTCATAGAGAACTTGGTGTTGAGCCTGAATCTAGTCGTTTCATTGATGTACAATTTGTACGTCTGCAAGAATTACCTGAGGATCTACCACCTGGTCAGTTGCCTCATTATCTGGATGTGACTGTAAAACAAGATTTGGTAGATAATGCTAGACCTGGTGATAGAGTAGTTCTTACAGGAGTAGTAAGAATTGAACAAGAGAAAATGAGTGGTGTATCAAAAAACAGTAGTCCATTGTACAGATTACGATTAGATGGAAATAATGTGGAATTCTTAGGTGGTGGTAAAAAGGATAAAAAATCAAGAAAAATACAAAGAGAAGAAATTTCATCCGAAGATGAAAAAATGATTAAATCATTATCCAAAAGCCCTGATTTGTATCAACAATTGATTGATTCGTACGCCCCTCATATTACAGGTCATGAAATGATCAAAGAATCTATTCTGTTACTCATGGCTGGTTCTACGCAAAGAGAACTAGAGGATGGAAGTAAGATTAGAGGTGATATCAACATATTCTTAGTTGGTGATCCTGGTACTGCAAAAAGTGAGATGTTAAAATTTTGTGTTAGAGTTGCTCCTCGAGGATTATACACTTCAGGAAGGGGTTCTACTGCTGCTGGTTTAACTGCTGCAGTTGTTAGAGATACAAATGGAATTTTCATGTTAGAAGCAGGTGCCACAGTACTTGGTGATCAAGGATTGGTGTGTATTGACGAATTTGATAAAATGAAAACTGAAGATCGTTCTGCATTACACGAGGTTATGGAACAACAAACTGCAAGTATCTCTAAAGGTGGCATTGTTGCAACATTAAACGCACGAACATCGATCCTTGCAGCTGCAAATCCAATGTATGGAAAATATGATCCCTTCAAAAATATCACCGAAAATGTTAACCTCCCAGTTCCATTACTAACTCGTTTTGATTTAATTTTTGTAGTACGTGACAAACCATCAAAAGAAAAAGATACAAAAATTGCTAAACATATTATTAATTTACACACACCAACCGGGATTGATAAAAAATCTCTAATTGATTCTGAAACATTAACGAAATATCTTGCATATGTAAAAAGAATTAATCCCACCCTAACAAAAGAGGCTGAAGAGATAATTCTTGATTATTATATGAAAATGAGAACAGTTGAGGCTGAAGAAATGATTACTGTTACTCCTAGACAATTGGAGGGTTTGATTAGATTGGCAACTGCACGTGCACGTTTACTATTAAAAACTCAGGTTGAGGCTGAAGATGCTCAGCGTGCAATTGATCTACTACAAGGTATGTTTGAGGTAGCAGGAATTGATGTCAATACTGGCAAAGTGGATCTTGGTGTACTACAAGGACGACCTAGAAGTGAAGTATCAAAAATGCAATTATTTATGGATATAATGAAATCACTGGAAGGTGAACACAAAGCTCCAGTTGACGAAAAACAACTTGTGGAAGAACTAACAAAGACTGAAAAGTTCACTGAAGAAGAAGCTAAAAACTTCATTCGAAAGATGGCTAGAGACTCATCTATTTATGAGTCAAAACCTGGTCATTATAACATAGTATGAAAGTAAGTAAACTTGATTTAGAGCCTAAAGTAATTGATTTTCTAACCTCTGAAGGATACAAAGAACTTTTTGAACCACAAGAACAATCTGTAAATGCAGGACTATTTGATGACAAAAAAAATTTTTTAATCACAATACCTACTGCAAGTGGAAAAACACTCATCGCCATGTTAGCGATTTTATCACATCTTTCAAAATATAAAACCAAAGTTATCTATCTAACTCCGTTACGTGCATTAACCAGTGAAAAATTTGAAGAGTTTAAAAAACTTGAAAAATTAAACCTTGGTAGAAAAATAAAAGTTGCATTATCTACTGGAGATTCAAAAGAAAAAAAAGAAAAATTAGAAGATGCAGATGTAATATTTCTTACAAATGAAAGTATGGATGCAAATATGGCATTTCAACAAGATTGGATTTATGATATAGGTTTGGTAGTTTCTGATGAAATTCATCTAATTGGTGATGATACAAGAGGTCCAACACTAGAAATTGTTTTGACTCGACTTAGATCTGGCTTTATTGGAAAAAATCCTCCTAGAATTATTGGACTTAGTGCAACAATATCAAACAGTGATGAACTTGCAGATTGGTTGGATTGTGAATTAGTTGAGAGTACATTTAGACGTGTTCCATTATCTGAAGCCGTCTACAGTCGACATATCATAACAAATCAAGATAGAGAAGAAACTGAAGGTAATCTCACAAATGACCGTCAAGAATCTAGACATCAAAAAGATTGGATTGGTTTAGGATTGGATACTGTAGATAATGGGGATCAATGCTTGATATTTGCAATGACAAGAAAAAATGCTGTAGCATGGGCAAAAGAGGCTGGACGAGACGTTGTAAAAATGCTTAATGAAAATCAAAGAAAAGAATTAGAAAAAATCTCAAAGAAAATTCTCCCAAAAGATACCTATGATAACACAAAATTAACTACTGAATTGGCACAAATGGTAAAAAATGGTACTGCATTTCATCATGCAGGACTTGATCAAAGATGTCGCACAATTATTGAAACTGAATATAAAAACAGACACATAAAATTCTTAACTGCAACACCTACTTTAGCTGCGGGTGTAAATTTACCTGCACGTAGAGTTGTAATTCCAAGTGTTATGAGATATACAAGTAATGGTTTAGAAAAAATTAGTATTTTAGAATACAAACAAATGTGTGGAAGAGCTGGACGACCACAATACGATGATATGGGTGAGTCAATAATCATCTCAAAAGGATATCCTGATGAAATATTAGAGCATTATGTTGATGGTGAACCTGAACCATTAGAATCAAAAACTTTGGATGAAGATAGTTCTTTACGCATAAATTTACTCGGATTTATTTACACCGCATCTAAATTCAATCCAACCTCTTATGAAAAAATAATAAAATTCTTTTCACAAACTTTTGCTGCGTATCAACTTTCAGATGATTCTATATTAGAAAAAAAAGTAACAAAGCAACTTGAAAAATTAAAAGAATATGGACTGATCATTGATGAAAATGGTTTTGAACCAACAAAATTTGGTATTAGAGTTTTTTATTTAAGAATTGATCCAAAAACTGCTTTTGATATGACTGGTTACATTGAAGATTATGTACGAGGAACAAAACATACATTTGGAATATTACATATGATTACAAATCTCCCTGAATTTTATTCGCAGTATCCCGTACCTGATAAATATCAAGAATCTATGGATGATCTAATTAATAAAAATGAAAAATTATACAGACAACAAAATTTTTCAAGTGAAGATTGTTTCAAAAGTCTCTTAATTCTTTACAAATGGATTGATGCTATGACTTATCAGGATATGTCAGAACATTTTGATGCTGAACCTGGTGATATATTCTATATTAAAGAAAATGCAAAAGATTTGGCTTATACCTTCACAGAGATAGTTAAGTTTTGGAGAGATTATGCCAAAGAAAATGAACAAAAAAAGATTGTATCTGAATATCAGAATCTTATTGATGAATTAGATTTACTTAGGATGCAAATAGTTCATGGTGTTCCAGAGAAATATCTTGAATTAGTAAAAATTAAACAAATTGGACGAGTTCGTGCCCAAATTTTGTACAAAAATGGCTATAAAAACAAAACTTCACTCAAAAAAGCACCTCTTGAGAAATTAGCAGCAATAGATAAAATTGGTATAATTCTTGCAAAAAGTATCAAGTCTCAAGTAGAAAAGGTCAGATAATGGAACAGCTAATAATCCCAGCAATAATTGCAATTACAATTGCATTTTTTTCTGTATATGGGTTGACTCCTTTTGTAATACGTATTTTAGAAAGACGTAACATTACTGTTATCGATGCAAACAAAAAAGAAAAAACAATGGTTGCAAGGCCTGGTGGATTATCAATTATTGTTGGAATTGAATCATCATTAATCATTTTGTATGTATTCTTCCCAATCTCTGAAATACTTGCTGTAATCTTAACAACTTTCTTTGCGTTTGTTGTAGGTCTTATTGATGATAAAAAAACTATGGGTGGATGGTTCAAACCATTAGCTCTTGCATTTTGTGCAGCTCCAATACTTTTACTTGGTGCATATGATTCAAATCTTGCTTTCCCATTATTTGGTACAGTTCAAATTCCATTACTCTACATGGCACTAGTTGTATTCATGATTCCAATTATGGGTAATACAATTAATTCAATTGATGTTTTAAATGGAGTTGCAAGTGGATTTATCACAATTGCAAGTTTTGCATTATCGATATGTTTGTTCATATTACAAAATTATGAAGTAGGAATTGTTTCATTATGTCTGGCATTTTCTTCACTGGCATTTTACAAATATCATAAATTTCCAAGTAAAGTTTTTCCTGGTGATTCTGGTGCAATAACTTTTGGTGCTGCATATGGTGGAATTGCAATAATTGGTGGTGTGGAAGTTATATCTGCTATAGCGATACTTCCTGCAATCATTAATTCTTTCTTGTTTCTTTCTAGTGTAAAAAAAATTGTTGAACATCGTGAAATAAAAAATCCGACATCACACACTGATGATTGGAAACTACAAACTACATCTGAAAACCATGCTCCAATTACTTTAGTAAGATTACTTATTGCAAAAAAACCTCTTAGTGAAAAGCAAATTGGATATGAAATTTTTAAATTAGCAATATTTTCTGGAATTCTTGCTATAATTACTGCATTTATGATGGGAGTTACTATCTGATGTCTATACCAATTTTTTCATTTATTTTTGTAATGTGGATTTTAATTATAATTGGAGGTGGATTGATGGTGGTCTTTATTGGACCTTTATCATTTTCTGGTGCAGGGGGTTTAGATCCTCTCATAAATTCTGGAGTAAAAGTGCTAATTGCTATGGTTCTAATCTTTATTTGGATAGTTGCACTATTGAAAATTAAAAATTGGATATTTAGAAAAATCACAAATCAATAGAATTTATTTTTGATTCATGAGATGATTTACGACTAATCTTACGCCAAATCCTGTCGCACCATGAGAATTGTATGATTTACTTTTAGTTGATGGTTGTATCCATGCAGTTCCTGCAATATCAAAATGTACCCAAGGTACATTTCCTACTGAATTTGCTAAAAATGCTGCGGCGGTTATTGTACCTGCAGCTCTTCCCATTCCAAGGTTTTTGATGTCTGCAACCTTTGATTTCACCATGTCCATATAATCATCATTAATTGGTAATTCCCAAACTTCTTCTGAAGTTTTTATTGATGCAGCTTTAATTTTTGATGTAAATTTTATATTGTTACTTACTATTGCTGCAACATTAGTTCCTAATGCAACAATACACGCTCCAGTCAAAGTTGCAAAATCCATCACAGATGATGGTTGATAATGTTTTATTCCATATGAAAGTCCATCTGCTAAAATCAATCTTCCTTCTGCATCTGTGTTTAAAATTTCTGCAGTTTTGCCATTAAATAATTTAATAATATCTCCTGGTCTAAATGCATCTCCACTTGGCATATTTTCAACTGATGGAATTATTGCAACTACATTAATTGGAAGTTTTAATTCTGAAATTGCTTTCATTACTCCTAGGACTGTACAACCACCACATTTGTCAAACTTCATTTCATCCATTTTTTCTCCAGGTTTTAAGGAAATTCCACCTGTGTCAAATGTTACTGCTTTACCAACAAGTAGAATTGGTTTTTGTTCATTTTTCCCATTTCTATATTCTAAAATTATGAATTTAGGTTCATTCTTACTTCCTTGTCCAACTGCTGTGACTCCTCCTAACCCTTTAGACTTGATCTCTTTTTTTGAAAATACTGTACATTTCATTTTATTTTCATTTGCTATCTTCTTTGCTATTTCGCCTAATTTCATTGGAGGACATTCATTTGGTGGAAGATTTGCAACATCTCTTGTAAACTTGACTGCATCAGATATTATAATTGAATCTTTGATTATCTTTTGTGCATTTTTGTCTGATGTTAATAATGTTAAATCTGGTTCTTTATTGTTAGATTTTTCTTTTTTAAATAAGTCAAACTCATACAATGAAAGATTTGCACCTTCTACTATTGATGATATGATTTGATTATTATCGATTGGAGTTTTATTAGGAATTATAATTGAAAATTCTTTTATTTTTAATTCATGAATTTTTTTTGTAATGACACCTGTAACATCTCTAATTACATCTGTAGTTAGTTTATTTTTTTTACCTAATCCTGCAATCAAAACTCTCTCTGATGGACTTTCTTTATGCGAATGAATAATTGAAATTTTACCTTTTTTCCCGTTGATCTCTTTAATAGACTGTGAAATCGTCTGGTCTATTTTTTTATTTAATTTGCCCAAACCTATTGCTACATTTGTATCCTCAAAACAAAATGCACATAAAACATCCGTTTTTTTCTTTCCTGAAAGAACTGATTCTGCTCTAATTCGCATACTTTTTTCTAAAAAATACTTTTTTTATAGATTGCTTATCTTGATCTTTCTACTGTGAGTAATTAGACTGGCAGAACGGAAAAATACTGCAAGTGAATCCTTACATCCAATATCACATGATTCTTGAATGCTCATTTCATTGAACTTTCTACCGTGAACTCTCAGAATTGCTGATAATAATGGAAATATTGCAGATCTTCCACCATATGCTGTTTCTTGGTCGATAAACCAAAACATTTCCAATGCATCCTCTTCTAGAATTTCTTCTCTGATCGTCTTTCCAAATTCTGTATAATGACCGATCATACGTAATTTTCCTTTAGCTATGAAATTCATTAACTTCGCAAATTTTATACAAACATAACATTTGTCATCATAAATCATGAGTGGTAACTCATCACGAAATTCCATATTTATCATATGATCTTAGAAGATTAAAATTTTTGGAAATAGCTATTTATGTAATTCTTGGTATTTTTTCTTGAGGACGATCATGTGTAAAATTAAAAGTATCAATTTGGTCTATAAACTACAATGGGTCTAAATTACTATCAAATTAAAAAAAATGTCCTTCAAGCTAGGAAATTAGTTATTCGTGGAACTTCGATTGCAGGTTCTGGTCATCCTGGAGGTTCATTTTCAATGGCAGAAATTATGGGCTGTATATTCTACAATCATTTGAAATATGATCCAAAAAATCCTGAATGGGACGGTCGTGACAAGCTAATTTTATCGAAAGGTCATGCATCTCCTGGTTTATTTTCAAACATGGCAGTAGCTGGTTATTTTGAGGAATCACAATTAGACACTCTACGACAATTTGGAAGTAAGTTACAAGGTCATCCTGATCTGAAATGTCCAGGTGTTGAATTTTGTGGTGGCTCTTTAGGAATTGGATTGTCTTACTCTATTGGAAATGCATTAGCTGCAAAACTTGATCAAAAAGATACTCATATCTTTACTGTAATGGGTGACGGTGAAAGTGATGAAGGTCAAGTGTGGGAAGCTGCAATGACTGCTGCAAAATACAATATTGACAATCTTACATTAATTCTTGATAGAAATTTCATACAACAAGATTCTTACACTGAAAAAATTATGCCACTTGATGAATCCCTTGATGATAGTGATCTATCTGAAATGTGGAAAGATGCTAGTAGATGGAAAACTGGTGATAAATGGCGTTCCTTTGGATGGAATGTAATAGAAGTTGATGGTCATAGAATTGAACAAGTATCTGATGCAATTAGTAGAGCAAAATCTGTTAAAGGTATGCCATCAATTATCATAGCTAGAACAATTAAAGGAAAAGCAGTTGAACATATGGAAGATAATCCACAATGGCATGGTAAGGCACCTGCATCTGCACTTGTTCCTGTAATTAATCAGGAATTAGATTCACAATTTATGATTGCACCTTCTATCATCGCAGGTGATATGACAAACTTAGAAAATGAAGTGAAACGTTGTGATGATGGTAGAGCTGATTACATACATCTAGATGTTATGGATGGTAAGTTTGTTCCAAATTCTACTTTTGATTATACAAAAATTAAGGAATTACGACCTCTAACTGTAATTCCATTTGACACACATCTGATGATTAATGAACCTGTAAAACAAATCCAAAATTATATTGATGCTGGAAGTGATATCGTAACTGTTCATGCAGAAGTATGTGATGAATCAAGTTTTGGTGAAATTCATGATTTACTCAAATCACACAAAGTTAGTGTTGGTTTGGCAATAAATCCTGATACTTCCATGCCTGATTGGAGTAAAAAATTCATTTCCACACTTGATCAAATTATAGTAATGTCTGTTGTACCTGGAAAATCAGGTCAAAAATATATTGAAAATACTCATGAAAAAACAAAAAACCTTATGATAACTCTAAAAGAAAATGGTTTTACTGGTTACATAGAATCTGATGGAGGAGTTACTCTAGATAATATTGGTGAATGTTTTGCAGATGGTGCACGTGCGTTTGTTGGCGGTAGTGCAATTATTGGTCAAACTGATGTTAGATTAGTAATACGTGAATTCAGAAATAGAGTATTAAGAACTAGACGTAAATTATTGATTCAAAAAGCAAATGAACTTGGTGGAACTGAATTAGTAAACAAATGGATTGATTTGCATGTTATTGGCAAGAAAAAAGATGAATTACAACAAATAGCAATGGAGCTTGGATATCAATGAGTACTGAATTTGGTGATATGAGAACTGCATATGGAAATGCATTGATTGAATTGGGTGAACAAGACAAAAATATTGTTGTGTTAGGTGCTGATACAACTGATTCACTAAAAACATCTGGTTTTGGAAAAAATTTTCCTGACAGATTTTTTAACGTAGGTATAGCTGAGGCAAATTTAGTATCTGTTGCTGCAGGATTAGCTTATTCTGGAAAAACATCTTTTGCAAGCACATATGCAATATTTCTGCCAGGACGATGTGTTGACCAAATTCGAAATTCAATTGCATATCCATCTAGAGGAGAAAAAAAAGGTTTGAATGTTAAACTTGTAACATCTCATGGTGGATTATCTGTTGGACCTGATGGGGGCTCTCATCAAACCATTGAAGATATTGCAATTATGCGTGTTATACCAAATATGAAAGTTATAATCCCTGCTGATGCTACAGCTGTATCAAAATTAACAAAAAATATTGCAGAAATTTATGGTCCATTTTACATGAGAATGGCAAGATCCAAAGTACCTACTGTACATTCTGATTCCCAAGAATTTGAAATTGGAAAAGGTATTACATTACGAGATGGAAATGACTGTACTATAGCTGCTACTGGAATAACAGTAAAAATGGCTCTTGATGCTGCAGATAAACTCCAACAAGATGGAATTTCATGTAGGGTAATTGATTGTTTTACAATAAAACCAATTGACAAAGATATCTTAGAAAAAGCTGCACGTGAGACTGGTGGAATTGTTACTTGTGAAGAACATAATATTATGGGTGGATTTGGTTCTGCTGTATCTGAGGTGGTCTCTGAAGTATATCCTGTTCCCATACGTAGAATTGGTGCACAAGATATGTTTGGTGAATCCGCTCGTGATGCAGAAATTCCACAATTATTGGAAAAACATGGTATCACATCAATTAATATAGAAAAAACTGTCAAAGATATCCGGAGTAAACAATGAAAATTTTCCTTGATACCGCAAACCTCGATGATATTCGAAAGTATAATGACATGGGTTTGTTAGATGGAATTACAACAAACCCTTCATTACTTGCAAAAGAAGGTGGTGATCCACATGCTGCAATGGAAGAAATTACTAGAATAATCAAAGGTGATGTTAGTTTAGAAGTTGTAAGTACTGATTATGATGGAATGATGGAAGAGGGCAAAAAACTTCGAGAGTACGGTGATCATGTAGTTGTTAAATGTCCAATGACCGGAGATGGTCTAAAAGCCTGCAAGAGTTTTTCAGAACAAGGAATTCCTGTAAACGTTACACTTGTTTTTTCTGCAAATCAAGCACTTCTTGCAGCAAAAGCTGGGGCAAAATATGTTAGTCCTTTCATTGGAAGATTAGATGATATTGGTCACACTGGTATGGATTTAATCCGAGAAATAAAACAAGTATTTTCAAATTATGACTTTAAAACAGAAATTCTTGTTGCTAGTGTAAGGCACCCACAACATGTTGTAGATGCAGCAAAAATTGGTGCTGATGTTGTCACTTTACCTGCTGGAGTATTAGCGAAAATGCTTGGCCACTCCTTAACTGATAAAGGTCTTAAAGCATTCTTAGCCGACTGGGAAAAATTACAGTCTGAGCTCTCAAATAAAGAATAATATCTTTGATAACACTTGACCGGTCTTTTTAATAATCCTCGACGTCATCTGAGAACTCTTATCAAACAAGCAAGAAAAGAAAAGGATTCTAGTATAAGAGAGAAAAAATATGATGAAGCATTAGAATATGGTCATGGAATTGAAAAAAAACTTGAACATGATCCTGACATTGCATTCATTATTGGAACCATCTATTACATCAAAGGTGATTCTGAAAAAACATTAGAATACATGGATAAAACTTTAGAAATTGGCATATTTGATCTTGATGCTTTAGCAATTAAAGCAAGTGTATATCTTAATTTAAAAAATAAAGACAAAGTAATTGAATGT
>JAOLYB010000006.1 GCA_028343215.1 Candidatus Nitrosopelagicus sp.
TTAATATTTTTTCAAAACCTTTCACATTATATCTATCAAAAAAATCTTATTCTTTTCTTAAATCAAAATATGAAAATCTCATTTGTAACCTGAATAACTTATGGCTTGACGAAAAATCAACAAATGAAATTATATTATTAGTTGAATTTAATTCAGGCTTATATGATGAATTAATTTCAAATTTATCAAAATCAAAAAGACAACTTGTTTTGTTAAATCGACGTAGACCTGCAGTTTTAAGTAAAAATTCTATTGACATTTTAAAATCTAATAATGTTAAAATTCTTAATTATGAAAAATTTTCAAATTCTAAAAGTAAGGAATTTACATCTGAAAAAAATCGCCTAACTGAAAATATTGATAAATTATGGCAAAGTGAGGAGTTATCTTCTTTGTTTTCAATAAATGGAATTACTTTTTGGCCATTAGTTAAAGATAGACTAAAAAAAATTTATGATTATAGATTAGAAGATTATCTAAAATTTATTTTTCAATCTCAAAAATTTTTAAAGAATTTAAATATAAAAAAAATAATTTGTTTAGGGGAATCTGGTGAGACAGAAAATATCTTACTTCAGAATATTGGTAACGATATAGAATCAATATTATTACAACATTCTTTTCTTCGTTATCATCCTGATCTAAAAAATTTACAATGGAGATATGAAGATCAAAATATGATTGAACTAAAATCTAAAAAATTTTTTGTGTGGGGAAATAATGATTTAAATTATTTTTCTGAACAATCATCAATTAAAAAAGAACAAATTTTTGTTTCTGGTAGTCCAAGACATGATAAATTCTTTAAATCAAAAAATTCTATAATTTCAAAAAATATTCTTATCACATTATCCCCCATATCTGAAAGAAGTGGATTAGGTGACGTAAACCTAGTTTTAAGGTATAATCAATTTTTAACTAATATTATACAAAAATTGAAAAAAATTAATAATTCAAAAATCATTATTAAATTACATCCCGGTGAAAATCCACATAATTCAATTTTATTAGAACATCTTAGCAAAATTCCTGATATTGTAGTTTACCAAACAAAAAATTCTAAAGATTTGATTGTTGATTGTGAATTTTTGATAAATGTATCACCGGAATTATATGATTCTTCAACAATAATGCTTGAAGCATTAATACTTCAGAAACCTGTTATCCAATTAATATTAGATGATGAAAGCCTGAATATTTCGCCACTACATTTGCCAATAATTCAAATTCATGAACTGGAAGATTTTGATGAAATTATTCAAAAATTACAAAATGAGGAATTTAAAAAATCGTTTATAGAACAAATTCCTGCTGAATTAAAAAATTATCTATCATACCAAAATTCATCCAGTGCAAAAATTTTGGAATTAATCGATAATGACTCCTAATTTACGAACATTTTGTTAATAATGTATAAAAAGCAATAATCAATTCTAAATTATTTGAAAATTTGTAAAAATTGTATTCAACCTAATACACGTCCTGGTATATTTTTTGATGAAAATGGAGTTTGTGGTGCTTGTTTATGGTATCAAGAAAAAAATAAAATTAACTGGTCTGCACGTGAAGAAGAATTACATAAAATTGCTAAATGGGCAAAAGAAAATACAAAAAGCAACTATGATTGTGTGATTGGAGTAAGTGGGGGGAAAGACAGTACTAAACAAGCAATCACTGCAAGAGATAAACTCGGTTTACATTGTCTTTTAGTAAACTTTCAACCTGAAGGAATTACAGAAATAGGTTCAAAAAATATTGAAAATTTAAAAAATCAAGGTTTTGATGTCATATCTGTTAGACCAAATCCTAAAATAATGAAATTACTAATTAAGCATGATTTTTTCAAATGGCTTAATCCTGTTAAAGCGACAGAGTTTGCATTGTGGTCATCAACATACATTATTTGTGATTCTTTTAATATTCCATTAATTATACAAGGGGAAAACCCTGGGTTAACATTGGGTGCTAGTCTAACAGGTGTAGGCACTGATTCAAACTGTCTAAATGCTGAAAAGTTGGAAACTCTATCTACCGGATGGAAAGATTATTTAGAAATTGATGGCGTTGAAGAAAAAGATCTTTTCTTACTTCATTATGATAGGAAGAGTTTAGAATCAAAAAATGTTAAAGGCATTTGGTTAAATTATTTTTTAAAAGAATGGTCAAATTTTGAATCTGCAAAATTTTCTGAGAAATTTGGTTTTGAATCCAGACCTCTAAATACTGATCCAAATTCAATAGGTACCTATGTCACTGAAGGTAGTAATCCTGGAACTTATTTCCAGCTAGATACTGATTTAACGCAAGTAAATCAATTATTGAAATTTATTAAATTTGGTTTTGGTCAATGTATGGAT
The DNA here is from genome assembly GCA_028343215.1 of Candidatus Nitrosopelagicus sp. Classification (GTDB taxonomy): domain Archaea; phylum Thermoproteota; class Nitrososphaeria; order Nitrososphaerales; family Nitrosopumilaceae; genus Nitrosopelagicus. The sequence continues at coordinate 2,358 of JAOLYB010000006.1, forward strand.
CATGCATGTTATGATATTTTAGAAGGATTATTGAATAGAGAAGAAGCAATAGACTTAGTAAAAAAATATGATGGAAAATGTTCATCAGATTACATTGAAAAATTCTGCAATTACATTGGTATAACTACTGAAGAATTTTGGACTACTGCTGAAAAGTTTAGAGGAAACATGTGGAAGAAAAATGATAACGGTGAGTGGAAAAATTCAGTTTGGGAACTTTTGAAGTAGTATAATTTCCACTCAAAGTATAAATCAAATAAATTTTTGATATCAGTATGGAATTGAAATCTGTTACTGAAGATGATGCAGAATTCTTATTTGAATTATTAAAACAGAGAGAAGGTAGAGTAAATATTTCTCATAAATCTACTCCTGATTGGGAAGAGCATTTACAATATGTAAAAAATCATGATTATCAATCGTGGGATATTATCTGGATTGATGAAACTAGAGTTGGTAATATTTATCTCACAAAAAAAGATGAAATTGGAATTTTTATCGATAAAAATTTTCAATCAAAAGGACATGGGAGTGAAGCAATTGAACAATTTATGGAAAAAAATGGTAAGAAAAGATATTTAGCTAATATCAATCCTACAAATTATAAATCGATTCAATTTTTTGGCAAACATGGATTTCTACACATACAAAATACATATCATAAAAAATTTGATTAATATTAACAGCTAATTTGTTTTCTATATGAAAATTGGAATAATTGTACAAACTAGGATGGGTTCAACAAGACTACCTGGAAAAGTATTGATGAAAGCTGATGAAACTAATCTGATGCTTGATTATTCTATTAATCAATTAAAACATTGTAAAAACTCTCATAAAATAATAATTGCAACGAGTAGTCTAAAACGTGACGATCCAATTGAAAAACATTGTAAAAATTTGAATATAGATTACTTTAGGGGTGATGAGCAAGATGTACTTGATAGACATTACCAGTGTGCTAAAAAATTCTCATTATCCCACATTGTAAGAATTCCTTCTGATAAACCATTGATAGATCCTCAAATCGTAGATTCAATAATCGACTTTTTCAAAACAAATGATTTTGATTATGCGGCAAATTTTGAAATCACTCAAAAAAATAATTCTTCAATTTTTAATTCAACATATCCTTCTGGAACTGAAGTTGAAATATTTTCTTTTAATGCTTTAGAAAAGGCTTGGAAAAATGCAAAAACTTCTGATGAGAGAGAACACGTTACTCCATATTTGTATTTGAATCCTGAATCTTTTAAAATAAAACACATTCAACAATCTGAAAATCTTTCTCATTTTAGATGGTCACTTGATTATGAAAATGATATGTATCTAATTCGTGAAATTATAAAGAGAATTTCTAATAGGCCAATTTTAACAAATGATATTATAAAATTATTAGATGATAATCCACAATTATATAAAATTAATAAAACTTCTAGTTAATACTAAGAATTAATTATACGATTTTCATACAAATTTCTATGACTCTTAAAACTGTGGAATGGAAAAATAATTCCGTTATTATGATTGATCAAACTAAATTACCTACTGTTCTTGAATATGTCACTTATACTGATTTTAATCAGGTTGCAGACGCAATTAGAACATTAGTTGTTCGTGGTGCCCCTGCAATTGGTGTTTCTGGTGCATTTGGACTTGCACTAGCATCACTACAAAGTGATGCTACTGAAAAAAATGATTTGATTTCATATATGGAGAACGCAAAACAAATTTTATTTGAAACAAGACCTACGGCAGTAAATCTAGCATGGGGATTAGATAAAATCATGGAAGTTGCAAATAATGCAACTAATGCTGATGAATTAAGAATTAATGTTGTTGAGCATGCTAAAAAAATGGCCGAACAGGATATTCAAATTAATATGACAATGGGGAAAAATGGATCTGACTTATTTGACGATAATGATACTATTATGACACATTGTAATGCAGGTGCACTTGCAACTGTTGGTTATGGAACCGCATTAGGTGTAATTCGTGCAACAAGGGACAGTGGAAAAAATATTAAAGTCATAGCTACTGAAACTCGTCCTATTCAACAAGGTTCAAGGTTAACTGCTTTTGAATTAAAACATGATGGAATTGATGTAAGTCTAATTCCTGATACGGCTGTTGGTTATTCTATGGCAAATGGTCTTGTAGACAAAATTGTTGTTGGTGCAGATAGAATTTTAAGAACTGGCCATGTTTATAATAAAATTGGAACATATCAGGTAGCAACCATGGCAAACCAACACAACATTCCATTTTATGTTGCTGCTCCTATCTCAACATTTGATATGAAAAGTAATCCTGAAGATGTAGTAATTGAACAAAGAAAAGGATCTGAAGTCACTGGAATTGGTGACAAAAAAACTGCTCCTGATGACATCAATGTAATAAATCCTGCATTTGATATGACACCTCCTGAATTAATTACTGGAATAATTACCGAAAAAGGTGTTGCAAAAGCACCTTTTGAAGAATCCATCAAAAAATTATTCCAAGCTAATTAATAGAAAGTTTTTATTCATTTCATGTTACTTTTTCTCATGAGTGCCGTTAATGTAGAACATGTACGTGATTCACTGAAAAAATGTATGGATCCTGAAGTCCCATTAAGTATTGTAGATATGGGTTTGATTTATGGAATTGACGTAACCGCAAATAATGATGTAAATATCAAAATGACTATGACAACTAAAGGTTGTCCATTACATGAAACAATGGTTGATGATGTTAAAAGATATGCAAAAAAAGTTTCTGGTGTAAACAACGTTGACGTAGAAATTGTTTGGGATCCTCCATGGACTATGGATAAAATGTCAGATGAAGCAAAGGCCATGATGAAAACAATGGGATCTCAAAATACCCCTGCTCCAATCAACTATGAAACTGCTGTGCCACAAGGTGTTGGAAAGTTAGTCAAACAGGAAGATGGCTCTCTAGTTCTTGCAAATGAACATGAACAAGGATTTATGGTAAATCAAGCAATCATAGATTTTTGGAAATCATGTAATGGACAAAGAAAAGTTACAGAGTTGGTAGATCTATTTGCTCAACAAACTGGATTACAAAGAACACAAGTTGAAAAAGAAGTAATGCAATTATTAAAACAACTTCATGAAGGTGGACTATTAGTTATTCCAAACCAAAATGATGCTCCAAATGTTGAATTCAAAAAATCAAACTAAATTTCTTTAATCTCTGTTATCTTTGCTAATACTGAATCCATCTTAACTATTGCACGTTTTTCTTCCCAACCTAATGCAACATACCAATCACCTGCATCATCATCATACTTTGTTTCTAGTGTTTCAATTTTTTCAGATTCTATCTTGTATTCTTTCAAAATTCCTGACATTGCAAGTGATATTGCATCTTTTTCTGTTTTTAATCGTCTATCCATTAAACCTATACCAGGACTCATACTATGATTTGAAAATTATCTCTAATATACTTGATTATTAAAAAAAGGGCCCGATGGGATTCGAACCCATGGCCTGGTGGTCCGAAGCCACCCGCTCTATCCAGGCTGAGCTACGGGTCCAAAAAAATAAGCATTTAACTGGTCTAAATATCTGTCTCAGTTATGAAAATATCAAAAAAAGTCGCAGGAGTGGAATATGCAATTAGAGATATTGTTTCTGCAGCACGTGAAATAGAGATACAAGGAAAAACAGTTGATTATCTTAACATTGGTGATCCTGTGCAATCTGGATTTCAACCACCACAAAATGTTAAACAAGCTATGATTGATGCAATAAACAATGGAAATAATTTCTATACTCGTTCTGAAGGTTTAACTGAATTAACTGAAGCAATTGCAAAAAAAGAAAATGCAAAAGGTTTGTCCATACCCTCTGAAAATATTCTTGTAACTAATGGTGTTTCTGAAGGTTTGGATATGGTTGTCTCTTCTATAGTTGAAGAAGGTGATGAAGTATTACTCCCCGGTCCATATTATCCTCCATATGCTTCATACGTTAGATTACACGGAGGAATTCCAATTGAATTCTCAGTTGATTTGAATTCATCATCTCCTGATATCGATGACATCAAAAGTAAGATTACTCCAAAGACTGTTGCAATTTGTTTAATCAGTCCAAATAATCCTACTGGTTTAGTATTCAACGAAAATGCTTTAAGACAAATTGTTGATGTAGCAAATGAACATAATCTATACATTATTTGTGATGAAATTTATGACCAAATAGTTTTTGATGAAAAATTTACTGGAATTGGAAAAGTTGCTGGTGATTCTCCTGTGATAGTTCTAAATGGTTTTTCTAAAGTTCATTTAATGTCTGGATGGCGAATTGGATATATTGCATTTAACAATTCACCACAACTTGATAATCTTAGAGAAAATTTACCAAAACTTGCTAGAGTGAGAATCTCAACAAATCTTCCTGTACAATATGCTGCTCTGGAATCTTTAACTGGTCCTCAAGAGTATATTCCAAAATTTGTATCTGAATTAAAAACACATAGAGATTATGTCATAAAACGACTAAATGAAATGAATGGTATCTCATGTTCTAACCCAAAGGGTGCATTTTATGCATTTCCAAAAATTGAACAAAATAAATTTAATTCTGATAAAGAATTTGTTCTAGAATTATTAAAACAAAAAGGTGTACTCACAGTTCATGGTTCTGGTTTTGGTGAACAATATGGTAGTGGTCATTTTAGAATTGTCTATCTTCCAAAAATGGAAATATTGGAATCAGCTATGAACAAAATTGAGGATTTTGTTCGTTAATATTTCCAATTAGAAAATTCTTTAGGTAAAATTTCAATTATACAATCTGTATCTTCTAGTAATTCCTTAGCAGATTTACTGTTTAACGATTTAAAATATCGTAACAGAATTTTCTTTGCAATCTTATTTACAATTATTTTTTCTTTTAATAATTTTGCAGTTCCTTTACCCATTACTCCAAAAATATTTGGTGCATTAACTCCGACATCAACACAAAAGCTAACTTTTTTATGAATTTTGATATTTTTTGCTTTTTGAGTTTTAGTATTTGTACCGACATAGATTTTCTTTGTACTATACAAATACCAAACAGGAACAATATGTGGGGAATTTTTCTCATCAATGGTTGCCAAATGAAGAATTTTTTCTTTTTTTAAAAATTCAGTTTGCTTTGACATTTGGTTTTCTATACCCCCAACCAATTAAAATTAATCCAAAAGCAATCATTCCAACTGAAATTTTCTCATTACTGATGTCTGGTCCCAATAAAAAATCCAGTGCAAATTCAGGACTCCATAAAATCATATTTCTAACTAAAACAATTGATGCCATTATGATGAACAAGACTCCCATTGCAGAGAACCAATTTCTTCCTCTACGTGAATATTCACTACTCATGATAAAACATTGTTCTTAATTCTTTTAAATTATTTTAATTCCAGGATTTTTCATCTTGTTTCTTATCATTGCATTAAGTAACAATGGAGTTGACATCTCAACAAGATATGCTAATGCACCTGGTCCCAAATAAATTGGTCTCAAACCTTCAATTTCATTAATTAATCCGTTTACTACTTCCACTGATTCTTTACTATCTCCTGCAACAAATATGTCATAATCCAATTTCAAAGTTGGATTAACTAGTTTTTTCTCAGAAATTACATGAAATGCTGAAACAAGTTTTGATTTATCTTTCATATGTTTTTCAACTGTTTGATGTGAAAACGGTTTATTTTCTTTTATTGCAACACACTCAAAACCTGTATCTGTTTTTGTCATAGGAACAATTGGTGATACAACAACACAGTCATCACTAATGTGAGGCAATAATTCTGAACAAATTGAATCAATATTCTCATATGGAATTGATAAGACTAGAACATCTGATTCTTTAGCAACTGTTGTGTTATCTGTACCTGTAATATCTCCGTTAATTTTTTCATATGCTTCTTTAGTTAATTGTGTATATTCTTGAGCTGATGTATTTGCACGTTCAGCATCTCTTGAACCGATCAAAACATTATGATCTTTACACCATCTGATTGCAAAACCTTTTCCCATTCCGCCAGTTCCACCAATAATTCCAACTTTCATGAATGCGCTCTGCCAATCTTATTATTATCTCTATTGAAGACAAATTCGTAATACAACATGATAATCTTCCTTAGACATGGGCAAGCAGAAAATAATACTAAAAAAATTCTTGCAGGTAGAACTCCTGGAATTAATCTTACTGAAGAAGGAAAAAAACAGGCTGAACAGGCTGGTGAGATGATTAAATCTCTTAACATCTCTGCAATTTACTCTAGTCCAATTGATAGAGCAATGCAAACTGCAGAAATTGTTGGAAAACATTGTGATGTAAAACCAATCTCAGATGATCGATTAATTGAATTGGATATGGGAAAGTTTACGATGGTCCCATATGATGAAATCTTTAAAAAACACGGTAACGTATTCTTGAAATTCTATGAAGGCAGTTTAGAAATTAGTCATAATGGTGTTGAATCATTTTCAGAAGTCCAAAAAAGAGTTTTTGATATTGTGGACTTTGTCAAAAACAATCACAAAGGAGAAAATGTTGTACTAGTTACTCATATGGATCCAATAAAAGCAATGATCGGAAAAGTTCTCTCTTTAAAACCTGAGATTCTTTTTCAATTAATTGTCGCAAATGCTTCTCTCAATGTTTTCAAATATGACGATCAAAACTTTTACCTCTCTTCGATCAACTCTATGAACTCTTCACGTTTTCATGAGACTTTTTAACATAAATCCTCCAAACTTTTAAATAGAAATTTTCGACCACGCGTAATTAACAGGTAAAATTGAAAGGAATAATTGGTATAGGTGCAATGTTAGGGCTTTTAGTAATTCTTCCTTCCATTCAGTATGTTTTAGCAGCCGGTGATTCTGCTGGTGAATATCTTGATAGACGTGTAGTTATTTGGGGATTATTTTATAGATTAATGATTGTCGCATTTACAGTAGGAACTGTAGTTTCTGGTCTTATAGTATGGCTAGTTTTGAGATTTAGAGAGTCAAATCCAAAAGCAACACCAACATCTTACGAGGCATCGGGTTCGTGGTAAAATGAGCGGACACTCTACTTGGCCAGAATGGGTTTACGTTGGCGTTGTAATCGCATTACTTTGTTATGTAGGTGCAGAAGCTTGGAATATTGAAAGAATTATTGAGCATGTTCCAGAAGATGCAGAAATTATCAAAGTTACTGGTCAACAATGGATATGGACCTTTGAACATGAAGATGGAACTAAAGAAATAGGAGAATTACATGTCGAAAAAGGAAAAGCGTACAAGTTTGAGATAACGTCGAAAGATGTTATACATTCATTTAACATTCATGATTATGTTGTTTTGTTGGACGCAGTACCTGGAAGAGTTAACACGGTTTGGTTTTCACCAACAGATGTTGGAGAATTTGATATTCAATGTAGAGAATATTGTGGATTAATTCATTACAACATGCGTGGAACACTTATTGTGGAGGATAAAGGAGCCTGATTTGATATGGTATTAGAATTACAAAAACCAAGACCAATTTGGCAAATTATGTTTTCAACGCATCATACTGATGTTGGTCTTCTTTACCTAATTACATCTCTAGCATTCATGTTCATGGGTGGAGCACTTGCTTTGTTACTTAGAGTTGAATTATTCAGTCCAGGTGTTCAAATAATCGCTGACTCTATGACATACAACAGAATCTTTACAGTTCATGGAACTACTCTGATTTTCTTATTCATCTTACCATCTGCATCTGCATTTGGAAATTATCTTGTCCCAATCATGGTTCGATTCAAAGACATGGCATATCCAAAATTAAATGCAGTAGCATTTTGGATGATACCACCAGCAGGTGCACTAATCTGGTTAGGATTTGCAGACTTCACTTGGTATGCATATCCAACATATTCTGTAATCAGTGCACCAGGTCCTGCAGCAGACATGTGGATATTTGGACTGAAAATTTTAGGTGTGTCTTCAATACTTGGTTCAATTAACTTTGTAGTTACAATAATGAAATGTAAACATCCTGATTTACCATTAAGTAAAATGCCGCTATTAGCTTGGGCATATCTCACATCTTCATTAATCACTTTAGTTGCAGTTCCAACATTTGCAGCGGCGTTGTTGATGTTACTTACAGATAGACTAGGTGCATCAGGATTTTTCAATCCTGCAATGGGTGGAGATCCAATTGCTTACCAACATTTGTTTTGGTTTACATTCCATCCAGAAGTATACATTTTGGTAATTCCTGCGATTGGTTTCATGTATGAAATATTCCCGCGTTTCTCAAGAAAACCAATTTTCAGTCATAGCTCTGGAGTAGCCGCATTTACTTTACTAACAATTGTAGGATTTGCATCATGGGCTCATCACATGTATGCAACCGGAATGTCATTTACAGAAAAGACTGTATTCATGGTTGGAACTCTAGCAGCAGTTCCAGCATCTGCAATGCACACATTCAACTTCTTAGCCACCATGTGGGGTGGAAGAATCAAGTTTGCAACCCCAATTATGTGGGCTGTAGGCGGAATTGCACTCTTCTTCTCGGCTGGAGCAGGTGGTGTAGTAAACAGTGCAATGCCATTAGACTTTATCACTCACGACTCTTACTGGGTAGTTGGACACTTCCACCTATTTGTAATGGGTACAATCCTCTTTGGCACAGTAGGATTCGTCTACTACTTCTTCCCATACGTAACTGGAAGAATGTACAGCGAGGTTTTGGGCAAAGTCCACTTTATCTTATCTTTCGTAGGAACCGTTCTTGTATTCTTTACTCAACACATCTTGGGACTCTTTGGAATGCCAAGAAGAATTTATGATTATCCCCCAATTCCGGAATGGGTCCAAATGAACATAATAATTTCAATTGGCGCATTCATCATCGGTATCGGTATGGCAATCTTCCTTGTGAACTTAATTTGGAGTTCGGCAAAAGGAAAACCAGCAGATATGGATGATCCATTTGGCTTAGGCGGAAAATATTACTTCCCATATCAGGCAAAGAACCCATCACATTAGGATAACAAAATGACACAAGAACAACAACAACACGATCCAATTTACAGAACAACACCTGAACGTACAACCAAGATGATGGTTATCATGTTGGGAATCTGTATCGCAGGTGGTGGAATTTTCTTTGGAATGTGGGATTATTGGATTTCCATGCCTCCACCAGCAGGTCTCTTAACTGGAGATGTTGGAGATGATCATGGTGGTTCTGATAAAGGCTCAGGTTCAGTAGTTCTAACTGGAGTAGAAATCAATTCATCATTAGCATTTATTGAAAGTAGTGACTTTCGAGTTTTAGCGTTTAATGCACTGCCCGGAGAAGAAGGTGCAAACCCAACTATCAATGCAAACGTTGGTGATAAAATCATCTTTGATATAGTAAATGATGGTAAATCTTTCCACGCATTTGGTGTTACTTCAGATGAAGAAGGATTTGGAAATCTCTATCCAGGTTCTGAAGTTGCATCTATGAACGAACCTCTAAAACCTGGTGAAGGTGGAGTCTCAGAATTCATTCCAACCGAACCTGGTACATACTACTACATCTGTACAGTTCCAGGTCACAGAATGCAAGGAATGGTTGGCGAAATTATTGTAACTGGTGCAGGTGCCCCAGCAGCTGCAGCCCCACCAACTGGTGTATCTCATGACATAACATTTGACTTTGTAGAAAGTAGTGACTTTAGAACTCTAGCATTTGACGCATTACCTGGAGAAGAAGGTAGCAATCCTGAAGTCCGTGTAAACTCTGGTGATGAAGTAACAATTACCACAAATAATGTAGGAAAATCTTTCCACGCATTTGGTGTTGTTTCAAACCCTGATGATTTCAATAGTATTATTTTTGATTCTGCTATTGCAGCAGCAACCAACCCTCTAAAACCTGGTGAATCTGGCTCGGTAACATTCCTAGCAGGTGCACCTGGTACATACTACTACATCTGTACAGTTCCAGGACATGCATTACAAGGTATGCAAGGTTTATTCATTGTAGAGTAATTTGATTCTAAAATATCTCGCATTAACATCTCTTGTAATTTTATACTCACTCATGTTTGTTGGTGGGTACATTTCTGCAGCAGGACTAGGTCTGACATGTCCTGAATGGCCATTATGTCCTAATGGTGTAATGCCAAATGATGAATATTTCATTGAATGGATTCATAGAACAGTTGCAGCAACAACAGGTCTCTTAATTTTAGCAACCACAATTGGTGTTTGGATAAATAAGAATGCAGGAAGAAAAGTCAAGTTTACAAGTGGATTTGCAAGCGCTCTAGTAGTCACTCAAATCACACTTGGCGCTCTTGTAATTGATACTCAATTGCATGCAGTACTAGTTGCAGTTCATCTAGGTATTGGAATACTGCTATTTGCAATGACTCTACTCACTGTATTATTTGTATTTAGACTTGGAAAGCAAGTAATAGAAACTAAAATTTAGATCGTTTTTTTAGTATTCTAGGAAAATAAACAATACCTACAACTCCTCCAAAAATTAATCCACCTGCAGCAATTGCTCCTATGAAAACATAACCAAATGGTGATTGTGTGCTTATGTTGAATGTAAATGTCAAAACTCCTCCGTCTTCTGCAACATCATACAAGTCTATACGAAATATATGATTTCCTGACTCTTCAAAGAAAAAATCTTTTTCCATATGTCCGCTATCATAAGATTCTGGTCTCCATGTGATTATTTGCTCATCATTGTAAAAAATTCTGTTTCCCATCATAAATCGATCAACCTCTTGACCATCTTGATCTGTTACCCTGATCAAAATTTGTGATCTCTCACCAATTTGTGGAAATTCTGGTTGGGTTGCGATCTGAACTCGATAATCACCTAATGTTTGTTCAGATGAATTAAACAATGAATGTCCATATGCATCAGTTGTTGCTGTGATCGACACAAAAAGTAATGGTAAAATAAAAAGGATCCTTAAACTTTCATTCATCATAATTGATTGTCCTCCGATCAATATATTGTAAATCAAAAACTTTGTTGAAAATCGTGTAAAGCTTTAAATGCTCTCTGAAAAGAGTCACAAATGTTGACTGTAGTTAAGAAATCAATCGACATCAAAGCACCAGTAGACACTGTGTTTACCTATTTTGCAAGACCAGAACACGTTTCTGATCAAATGTCTGAAAAAGGCGTTGGCATGACTGTCATTCCTATGGATATTAAAGCAGGAATGGGTGTAGGAACAACATTCAGAGTAATTGGTGACTTTAGCGGAAAAAGACTAGAATGGGATTGTGAAACAACCGAATTTGTTAGAGGTGAAAAAATCTCTGCAAAACAAATTAAAGGTAAATTCAAGAGATGGGAAATTACAACCGAATTCAAAGAACTCTCTGATAATCTTACAAATGTTAGCATGACTGTTGACTATGAAATGCCACTAGGTCCACTAGGCAATATTTTAGACAAAGTAAAATTTGCAAAATCTGCTGAAAATGGACTTGAAACAGCACTTTTCAAAGTAAGAGGTCTCTTAGAAGGAAATGGTTCAATTCCGGTTTACATCACATTAGATGCATACCAAAAACTCCTAGCAGAAAAGAAAAAGATGAACAATGTTCCAGTTTCAACTGTACTTACTGCAATTCTTGAGAAGTTCGAACAAGAACCAGAACTCAAAAACTAATCATATCCCAAGTTTAAATAATAACATCATTTTTTCATATCTTTGTGTGGGTCTATGGCGCAGCCAGGTAGCGCACCGGACTCTTAATCCGGTTGTCGTGGGTTCGAATCCCACTAGACCCGCTATTGTAATTTCCGCAATAAAGTAAATCTAACTTGTTCAGGTTCTATCTCTTCATGCATGTTGACATTGCTTACAACTTTTACTTTGTAATTCAACCATCTCTTTAGCATGTTTCTAAATTTCATTTCATCATTTATCACATCTTCAGTTTCTCCAAATAATTCACAATTTACAATATATTTTTTGGCTACACGAAACATCTCACTAACACCCTTATCCAGCGTATCGTCATCAAGATAATTCAATAACTTATGTGTAAAAATAAAATCAACTGATGCATCTTCAAAAGGTAATTTTGTAATATTTTCTTTGTGAAATTTCCCGCTAGGGATATTTTTTCTAGCTAATTCTAATGCATGTTCATTCAAATCAACTCCATGTATCTCAAACGAATCATCAAATTTTCTCAAATCAACTCCTGTTCCACAACCAATTTCTAAAATACTTGTACAATGTAATGATCTTGCAAGATCTGTTAAAAATTTTGTAAATTCTTCATTGTTACGTGATTCATTTTCATCAGCATATTTGTTCCAAAATTCTTTATCATAATTCAATTTATTTCACTTTCCATGAGAACATTTGCATGAAATCAACTTTGTATCAAATGTACATTCATGTGGTCCTTCAGATTTTGCATTAACTGGCATTTCTTTCATACATTCTTCATGTCTACCTTTTTTACAAAACCAACATATCTCGGATATCTCATCTGATACTGAGCAATCTTCCATATGTTCTGTAAACTTTTAAGATATATCTAATTTTAGATGAATTTTAACCATGAGCGGAATTTCTTATTTTCACCCATTACTGTATCCATGAATAATTCTTGTAATTCTTTTGTAAATTCACCAATTTTTCCATTTCCAATTTTTGTCTTATTTACGCGAGTAACTGACTTTACTTCTGCAGCAGTTCCTGTCATAAAAATTTCATCAGCTTTCAGAAGATCATTAATTTTTAGATTTTTTTCAACAACTTTATTTTTCTTTGATTTGAGAAGTTTTATTGCTGAATCTCTTGTTATTCCATCTAGTATGTCTGCATCCAATGGCGGTGTAGTAATTTTTCCATTTTTAACTACAAAAATATTTTCTGCACTTCCTTCTGCAACGTATCCTTTGTTGTTAAGCATGATTGCTTCATCATATCCTGCGTTTAGTGCCTCCATTCTAGCCAATGCAGCATTTGAATAATTTGCTGCAGATTTTGCTTGCATAGGTTGTGATTTTGAATCAATTCTTATCCATTTTGAAATTTTACATTTTGCACCTGAATATTTTCCTGCCTTTGATTCTCCCATTTTCCATTCCCAACATGAAATGGAAACATCAACTTTGTTATTTGTTGGAGTAAGTCCCATTGTTCCATATCCATAATATGCTAATGGTCTGATGTAACATTGTTTCAGTTTATTTGCTTTTACCGTTTTTATTATTCCGTCATTAATTTTTTTATTTGAATATGGCATTTTCATAGAATACATTTTTGCAGAATTAAAAAATCTGTCAACATGTTCTGGTAATCGAAAAATTGCTGAACCCTCTGGGGTATCATAACATCTAATCCCTTCAAATATTGAAGTTGAATAGTGTAATGCATGTGTTAAAACATGTACTTTGGCATTTTTGAAAGGAACTAATTTTCCATTCATCCAAATCTTGCCTGTTTCTTTCATATCGGGCAAAACTCATCTCGTAATTTAAACAATCACGCCTGAATCCCTATACTATACATAGATCATATTAAATAATCTTCATGATCTAATATGATCAAGCGTGTTTTGGGTAACGCCGGACTGATTCTAGAAGATGGTCCAAGAACAAACCCACCTTGGCACTACTGGTCACACGACCTTTAGCGCCAAACTGGTTTTAAATAAATTTAATCTTTAATCTTTCAGAATGTATTGATTCAATTGCTTTTGCAACACTATCTTCTACATCTTCTATAACGATAATAATTCTGGAAGTTTCCTCTTGTGCATCCATGTTTAAGATATTTAATCCTGCATCGCCTATTTTAGAACTAGCCTTTGATGCAATTTGTTGTACTCTCCACATTTCGTCACCGATCAATGTAACTACACCTCTTTCATATGCAACTGTTGCAAGTGCGTCGAAACTTAGAATGTATTTTTCATTTCTTTTGACATAATCTCCATCTAAAAATAAAATTCGACTAAATTCAATTCCATCTTTTGTAAATGGTGATAAGACAATAAATTCACTATATCTCTTGTCTTTCTCTAATGATACAAGTAAGTCCCTAATCATTTCTGATTCTATTCGTAAGATTGCACAATTTTTCTTACCCGTTACAATCTTCAATGGATGACCACTTTTATCATCTGGTTTTCTTTGAATTTTTGTAATCATTTCAGGTGATTTCATATTTGTAATTGTAAGTGGTATTTCTACTCCATTTTCAAGAATTTCTTTAATTGCAATAGGATCTACAATTTTCATACCAAACATTCCTGCTAATCTAGCTTCATTGTATGATAATTCATTGACTCGTTCAAGATCATTTTTGACAATTTTTGGATCTGCAGAAACAACAGAGCTGTCTTTTTCAAGATCTATAACTGTATCATATTTTTTATGAAATAAAATTCCTAAATCTGCTGCAGTTCTGTCTGAACCGCCCCTTTCATATGTTGTAATAATTCCATCTTTTGTTTTTCCAATAAAACCTCCAACACATATTACATCGTTTTCATCTAGAATTTGTTCCAGTTTACCCATTCTTGAAACTGATTCTGAGAAAAGAAAATTTGTTGATTCAATATTATTGTCTGTAATTATCGGCCAATCCTCAAGTGAAATTGTATCTGATTTAATTTCATTATTCTTTAAAATTAAATTTAAAACGTGTGACATTAAGACTTCTCCAGAAAATGCTAGTGCTTTTGAACGAATTTCATCTAAAAACTCTTTTTTGGATGATGCTAGATCAATCGCATCTTTTGAATTCTTCAAAAATCCGTCAATTGTTTCCTTACCTAACTTTTTAGATTCACCACTTAGATATTCCAAAATTTTTGAATATGATTTTTCAATTGTTGAAAAATCAAAACTATTTCCATTTACTACATTACTTCCTATACCTAACACTACATCTGTAAGTGATTTTTTTTTACCATCTACAATTGTGAGTGGTGCGGAACAAACTACGACTAGTTTACCATTTTTTTGAATTTCTTTAATTCTTTTAATGATTTGAGGTATTCCCTCCCCATCAATTCCTATTGCACTTCCTCCAAATTTTGCAATTGTTAGTTTACTCATGATTAATTCAAAATATTATTACAGTATTAATCGTTATTTTTATTTAAAAGAATTTTTGAAATTTCCATGCCTGCCAAACTAACTCCATTTTGTTGCTGTTCATTTCTATTTACGTTAAGTTTTTCTCTAATGAGATTTTCCAAATTAAAAATATCTTCAAAATTAAATCCCATTTCTCTGGCATTATCTTCTTGTTCAAAATGATCTTTTATCGGTATAAAAATTCCTGGTGTTCCATACACAACTGATTCATCAATTGTAGATTTTCCTGCAAGAGAAATTACTAGATCAGATGCAAAGATTACTTCATGAAGATTTTCTACAAATCCTAAATTTCTTAAACTATTTCCAAATTCTTCTTTAATTTTTGGCCCCGCAACTAATACTAATTCAACATCTGATTGAATTTTTTTTACTGCATCAATTGTTTGTTTAATTAAAAATATTCCTGCATCTGTACCTCCCACACTAAGAACAATTGTTTTCTTTTTAAAATCTAAACTATTTCTAATTTCGTCACGATTTTTTTCTATTTTTCTTACAATTGGACCTGTCCGTACTATGTTATTTTTATTTTCTCCTAGCTCTGGAATTATAACTCTGTTAGATTTGTTCAACATTTCCTGCATTGTTTTATTCATCTTTTTTTCAACCATTCCACCAAATCCACTAGTAAATTTTGTTTCAAGTATATCTGTGATGATTATATTTGAAATTCCTTTTTCTTGTGCTATTGCTATTGATGCAAAATCCTCATCACTAATAATCAAATTTGGTTTTTCGTCATTAATGATCTGATTTGAAATTTCTTTACATTTTTTATAATATTTGTAGTAATCCCAAAGCCATCTCAACGATTTTTCTAATTTTCCATTCTGCACCTCAAATTTTGGGGGTGAATAAACATCATATACTTGAACATTATTTTTTTGAAAAAATTCAATGGCTGAACTACCAGAATAAATTTTACAAGATTCTAGTTTCAATTCATTAATTATGGCTAGATCTCTTGTTGCATGTCCTAATCCTATTGGACTACAAAAAAACACAATTTCTGTCATATTATGATTATTTTTTCTTGTCAAAGATTTAAATGGATTTTAACGAAGAACTTTTTGGCGGGCTCGTAGTCTAGCTCGGTTATGACGTCGCCTTTACATGGCGAAGATCCGGTGTTCAAATCACCGCGGGCCCACTACCGAATATTTTTTAATTCGTTAAAATTACAAAAAATACATGTCAGATCTTTCTATGAATGATAAAATGACTCTAGTTCAATATTCCATTGAAAAATATGAAAATGAGGAGGAATTAATCTCAAAACTTTCTTCTGTATTACCTGAAAAAGATATCCAAAGAAGTTTGGATACTTTGATAGGAACTCAGAAAGTTAGAAGAATAGGTCCTGAAATAATTCAAAATAATACCAGTCATACTGAGTTACCAGAGTTGCCAGATAATGTTAAAGAACTATTAGATAAAATTTAATTCTAAAATCCTCTTAATCCTTCAGGTCTTACATTTTCAGGATGTTTATTTAACCAACCAATTTTTTCAAGCATCTCATCTTTGTCTTGAGGAAATGTTCCTGCAATATTATATGCATTTGAACCATGATTTGCACGAAAAACTATTTGATTTTCTGCATTAATATTGGAAACAAGTAATTCTAATTCTTCTAGTGATTCATTATCATCTATTTTGACAAATTCGCCTCCCCATTTTGTAATGAATTCATCTTTAATTCCATTTTCTAAATACAATGTTAATGCCCCAACAAAATCTGGCTTAGATGCACTGATTACTTTGCCAGTTTCTATTGCATTTTCTTTTGAATATTTTTTTCCTCCTAATCCTAAAATAACCATACATGATAGTTTGAATCCAACATCTTTAGCTTTATTGCATGCTTTGATGATAGTTTTTGATGTTGCACCTTTTGTTACTTTTCTAAGTACTATGTCTGAACCACTTTCTATTCCAAGATATAACATATTCAATCCTGCATCATGTAATTCTTGTAAATCTTCAGGAGTTTTTTTCAACAGATTCATTGGCATTGCATAACATGAAATTCTTTCGATTGAAGAAAATTTTTCTCGGATATATTTGAGAATTTTTACCATATATTCTGTTGATAAATTAATTGCATCACCGTCTGCCAAAAACACTCTTTGTGTATCTGGCATAATTTTTGCCATCATATCAATTTCTCCTTTCACTTCATCCCATGTTCTTTCAGAATATTCTTTTGATCTATACATATCACAAAATGAACATTGATTAAATGAACAGCCTAATGTCACCTGAAAAATTAATGAATTTGCTTCTGATGGTGGTCTGTAAAGTGGTGCATCGTAATTCAACATCATTATATCTATTAATTACAAGAATTGGTTATAATCTTAATGAAGATCCTTAAAAAAGGAGCCGAGGCTGATGTGTACCTTTCCTCATGGAATGGAAAAAAATCAGTATTGAAAATTAGAAAAGAGAAAAAATATAGAAATCCATCACTTGATATTAGAATTAGAAAACAAAGGACAATTAGAGAAGCACAGCTACTATCTGATGTAAAATCTTTTGGTATTTCAACACCGTTAATTCATTTTGTAGATTACAAAAAATTCTCAATATACATGCAATATGTGAATGGAAAATTAATTCGTGATATGGATGAAAAATCTATTCCTAAAACATGCTTACAAATAGGAAAAATTGTTGGCAAACTTCATACAAATGGTGTAATGCATGGTGATCTTACAACTTCAAATTTCATACTTACTAAAAAAAATCTATTTCTTATTGATTTTGGATTAGCAAATAGAACTGAAAAACCTGATGATCATGCAGTTGATCTACGCTTGTTTAAAGAAATATTGAATAGCGCTCATGCTAATGTGATGGAAAAATCTTGGAAAAATTTTATCTCTGGATATGAAAATTCTGTTGGTAAAAAACGATGCAAGAAAATTCTTGAATTAGTTGCTGTAATTGAAAGTCGAGGTAGATATGCGACAGTCGTCTGAATTATTTTTTGTATCATCAAATAATCATAAATTCACAGAAGCACAAAGAATTCTATCTAATTTAGGATTAGAGATTAGTCTGTTTAAAACAACACTTGAAGAAATTCAGTCTAATTCTCTTAGTGAAATCGCAAAACGAAAAGCATTGGATGCATATTCTAAAGTTCAAAAACCTGTAATTATTGAAGATGATGGTCTCTTCATTGATTCACTTGACGGGTTTCCTGGTCCATACTCATCTTATGTTTATGACACAATTGGGAATAAAGGAATCATGAGTTTATTAGAAAAAATTGAATTAAGAACTGCAAAATTTGTAGCAATTATTGCTTATTGTAACGGAGATGATGATGTTCAATTGTTTGAATCTAGTATACTTGGAAAAATTTCACTATCCATTGAAGACGGTGGTTGGGGTTATGATCCAATATTTATTCCTGATGGAGAATCAAAAACATACGCAAATGTTTCTGATAAAGATAAATTTTCTCATCGTTCTGCATCTCTAAAAAAATTCTCAGATTGGTTCATGCATACGCAGTTAGATAGCGGTCTGTAAATCTTTTTTTGTTTTGTAACACTACTATTTTTGATATTTCACTTTCATCCATTATATCAAATCTATCTGATTTATCTGCTATTTGTTCTGAAAACTTTCTCACATCATTCATTTCAACCATATTTTCATATTCTAAACGATTAGTTGAACGTCCAATATGCATATAGGATTTTAACTCTACAAAATGTGCATTTGATTTTTCAAATATTGATTTAAAACCAGATATCATTTTTTTAGAATCATTCCAATTTCTGATTAACGTAACGCGTAGTACTGTTCTTGTATCTAAATCTGCAAGCATCTCTAAAGTTTTGTTCCATCTTTCCCATGAGTCATCATACTTGGGTCTGTTAATCTTAAGAAATGTATCATAATCTGATGCATTTGTTGAAAGATAAAGTTGAGTTGGTAATGCATTCTCATCTGCAAGTCTCTGAATCATTTCTGGTTCCTGACCATTTGTTACTAGGAATATTGATTTTGTGGCCTCCAACGATTTTAGATATTTTATCAAATCAGGTAATTTTGGATACATAGTTGGTTCACCAGATAGTGATATTGCATAGTGACTAGGAGTAAGTGATTCTTCAATTTTTTGTTTATCTTGACTAGGATCTCCAAAATGCCCTACGATTAGTTTTCTTCGTTCCTCCATTAATTTTGTCATAATGTCTTTTGGTTCGGCAACTTTTTCTTCATCCATTTTCAATGAATCATAAAATTCCATTGGTCTCCAACAATACACACATCTATTTTCACAATGCATTCCTGCAGGGGAAAATTCCATGCATCTATGTGTGCTTATTCCATAAAATTTATGTTTATAGCAACTACCTTCATTTCTAAATGATTTTTTTGTCCAATGACATATCTCGACAGTTGAATGATCAGCCACACCATATTTTGCTTTTTTTAATTGTTGAGAAATATTTGGTTTAATCTGTATTAATTGTTCATCTTTATCTACAATTTCGCCTGAACAACTCATGAGATTATTTTATAATTGTTTTACTTAAGTTATACATTTTTTAATTAACGATTTACTACTGAAACTTTATTTTGATCTCCACTTTATACGATCATGAAAAAAAACCTAGTGATTTTTTCATTATTTCCTCTTCTATTTTTTGCAAATTCTGGACATGCTTATTCTGAAACTACAACATTATCTCCAGATGGTGGAATGGAAATACAAATTATTTATCCTGATTCTGTATTGATTGATAGAATATTTTCCATTTCATTTTTGATACAAAATAATGGTTGGGAAAGTAAACAAGATATTATTCTGAAACTAACAAATCCTGATGATGCATTTGTACCAGTAACACAAGAAAATATACAAATTGATGAATTGACATCGTCTAGCTCATTTGGTACTACGATTGATTATATTGTTCATGAAAATGCTACTGAAGGAACACATTTCATCAATATTGATTATTCCCAAATACTATTGAGCAATAATGTTGATCCAATGCCTCTAACTGAAATGAATTTTGCAATACCAATTGAGGTGCAAAACAGACCTCAAATAATTATAGAAACCATAACTCCTGAATCTATATTTACAGAATCAGAATTTTCAATACAAGCTACCATAACTTCACAAGATATTGATCTTGAAAATATCACTCTGGAAATAATTGCACCTGACATTGAATTCAGAGGTGATACTTTTTACAAATTATCATCATTGGAAAAACAAACTCCTTATACAATTTCTGCAGAATTAATTACTCCTGTTGAAAATGTTACAACAGAATATACAATTCCTGTTAAAGTTGTATTAACATATACTGATGATCTAGGAGAGACTAATACTTCCACACAATCAATGCCTCTATTATTGAGACCAAAAACATTCATGGAATTAACAAATGATGGTGGAATTTGGATTGGAGATTTCTTTATTGCACCTTATGTGAGTATAGGTACTATAGTTGGTATTCCTGCAGGTGCTATACTGTCTCTAATTATTCGTCGTTCACAAAATAAAAAGAAAGAATCTTCTGAATAATATACAGAAAAAAAAGTGTATATACATGAAAAAAGTGTTTTTGCCATGCTAAAGACAGTAAGTATTGCAGGAATTGAGGAGCAAGGAGTTCCATTCAAAAAAGAAAGTACCAGTTTAGATGAAGCAACACAACATGTTTCTATTGGTAATTTAACTTGGATCGAATGTGTAGTTGATGATATAGCTAGTGAAACTCCAAAAATTCTTGAGAAATTAAATATCAATATGGATTCTAGTACATTACTTTCTGGTTATCTAACTGAATATGAAGACGTTGGTGACACTCTGGGAATCATGGTTCCTTTCATCTTTACTGGTGAAAATAGAACACAAACTTCACCATGTTTAATTTTCATAAAAAAGGATCTAATTGTTACAATACATGATGACTATGGTGGAAAAATTACAAAATTATATAATTATTCTAGCTCTCTAATGAGAAAGCTCCCACAAACTCCAGAGAATTGGGCTGATAGACAAACAATGCTACTCTTTAGATTACTTGATGAGGTTAGTGAAACAAATTTCTCTGCTCTTAGAACAATAATAGAGCGTGCAGAACAAATTGAAATTGATCTTGCAGGTTCTCGTCAGATACATCGAGATTTGTCTACTGAACTATCTAATATGAAAAGATCACTTTTGTCTTTTCTTAATGCTGTTTGGGCAACTCATGACACTGTAAGAAATCTAAAGTATGGTGATCCTGATATGTTAACTGACGATGATGATATATTAGAAAAATTCGAAGTTGTTCTTGCAACTCTAGATAGACAAATTCAGATGGCAGAAAATGTAATGGAAATTATTTCTACCGGCATTACTGTAATTCAAACAGAATCTACAAATCAATTAACCAAATTGATAGTTTGGTTAACTGTAGCCGCTACTGCTGTTCTAGTACCTAATACACTTGCAACTATATTTGGAATTCCAGATCTTGAATTTTCTTACGTATGGGTAATTCCTGTATTAATATTTGCTACAGCTCTTTCATCAATTATCACATTTAGATGGACTAAGCAATATAGAATTTTACCATTTGGTTCGTCAAAACTGAAACGCATAAAGCGAAAATTCAAAAAATAGTCGCAATTAACACATGTGAGCTATAAGATTAATACAACAAAAAAAATTAGTTTCTTTGTGGCCTCTGTCGTCCAATGGCTAGGATAGGGGATTGTGGATCCCCGGATGGGTGTTCGATTCCCCCCAGAGGCCCCTTAATTTTTAAAATATTCCAAATTTGCTTGATTCCATTTCTTCTTTTAAAGCAAATTTTATTTTCACATCTTTTCCATCCATTTTTTCAGACAATAATGAAATGAATTTTTTATCTAATCCTTTTCCTTTGTATTTGTTAAATTCATCTCCCATCATATCTGCGAGTTTAATGACCATCTCTCTGTTCACAGAAGCTACAAAGAAGTGCCAACCAAATGCAAACTCAGAGTCAGTTATCAAGAAATCTTCTTGGCCGTGAACCATTTCTTCCATTCTGCCTAGTACTCTTTTGATTTCCTTACTAGTTTTATCATATTCTGTTGCAGAAACATTGATGTTTATTCTCTCTTCCATACTATTGGTTGATTTTTGGAAATAAAAGGTTGACTTGATTATTTTAACAAGTGCTCAACTTCAATTCCAAAATATTCCTTAAGAATTGCAATGTATGATTTGATTGAAACTGGTATTTCTTCTCCGCAGGCAACTCCAAGATTCTTTGCATTTATCCAAATTGTTAATGCTTGAATTATAACAAGAAATCTATCATTTTCTGGATTATCTCGACCTATTGACTTTGTGTATCGTTCTGCATATTCCCATGCAGTTACAAATCCAATACATTCTGTATCAAATACTGCCATCAATTGCTTTTTCAAATCATCTGTTTCATTAAATGGAGTTTCATTCATGATGTATGGAAAATCAACTTTTTGTGGTAAACATCCTGGTAATGGAGCCCAAATTGTAATTATTCTAACATTACTTTTTAATTTTTTAAATTTCTCAATTAAATCTTCTAAAATTTCTGCATCCATAAACCAACATAAAATTACATCTGCATCATTAAACTCTGCTTTACGTACATCTTGTTCAATTACTTTGATATTGGAAATATTTTTTTCACCAATCATTTTCTTTGCGGCAGTAATCATTTTCTCTGAATTATCTATTCCAATAGCATTTTTCACATTAAATTCTTGTCTTGCAATTGCAAGACTTGTTCCATCCCCACATCCTAGGTGATAGAATGTATCATTTTTTTCTAAATTTGTAAATCTGAAAATTTCTCTTATTGTATCTGGAGGAATTTGAATTTCTTCACCTGATATGATAGATTTTGGTAATGTAGACAGATATTCTTCAATTTTCATTGTACTGCTAAAGTTTTAAGGGAATTTATTCTCTTATGCTCTCTAAAACTGATACTGCTTGCCATAATGTGGTTCTCACAAATGAGGGTACATTTGGGTCTTGTGTGATATCATCTAAACTACTAATTGCATTGGCTGCTCTTACTGATATTGAATATTCTTCTGTCTGTAACTCTATAATCAAGTCTGAAATTGTTTTCTTGAAATTTTTTGGTGTAGAATGGCTAGTTGCTAGTTGATTGAGTGTTTGAATTGCACTCTCCATTGCTTGTTTATTTTCTTCGCTCATCTCTCAAATCTCTATGAATACATCTTCTGATTCTATTACCACTGTATATGACTTTAAATCGTTAATTTTTGCAGGAAATTTTTCCATTTTACCTGTCTCGCAATTAAATTCCGCTGCATGCCATCCGCACGTAACTGTTGAATTTTCTAATTTTCCTTCTGATAAACTTGCACCTGAGTGTGTACATGTATCATCACATGCAAAATAATTTCCATTTACATTTGCAATTAGAATCTCTTTACTATCTACAGAAACTTTTTTCATTTTTCCAGATTCTAACTCTGATGATTTACACGCAATTATTCGTCCCATGAACTAAATCGATTTTATATTCTTAATAATTTTTCTTATTTTATGGATAATCCTCCTCGACTAGCTCAAATTTCTGATAAAAAAGATGTCTTGAATTTTTGCAAAAACACATTCTCATGGGGTGATTACATACATGAGGTATGGGACAATTGGATTACTGAAGGAAATCTAATTGTCGTTGAAAATGAAGAAATTCCTATTTCCATGGCACATGCTGGATTTTATCCTATGGAAAAAATGATTTGGATTGAAGGAATTCGTGTGAGTGAAGATTTTAGAAAAAAAGGCATAGCAGAAAAAATGATTAATCATTTTGAAATAAATGCAAAGTCACAAGAATTTGAAATATCTAGAATGCTCATTGCATCTGAAAATATTCCTTCTCTTACCTTGGCTAAAAAACTTGGATATGAAATAATTTCCCAATGGAATTACTATTCTTTAGAATCTAAACAAATTTCTCCACAGAATATTGATATGTCCAATTCATGTTTGGATGAATGTAAAGAACTAGATACACAAAATCATCATTTTGTTGAATCTTGGAGATGGATTCCATTAACTAATGAACGAATAAACAAATTAAACTCTGAAAATAAAATATTCTGCCAAAAAATTAATAACAAAACAATCGCTTTAGGTATAATCACTGAGTCTGAATCATTTGAAAATACAATAATTTTAGAAATTCTTTCTGGCATCGAACCTGAAAATATGATAAAATTTGTACAAAATCTTGCATATGAAAAAAATTATTCAAAGATTAGAATACTAACTGAGCTTGAATCATTACCACAAATCAAAAATCTAGAAAATAAATTTCCATTTTATTTAATGCAGAAAAAACTCTAATCTACAAATTTGACTGTATTTGTAATTGAGCCCAACTTTTCTATTTCCATCTCTATCAAATCCCCATCTTTTAGATATGAAATATTTGGATTGTTTAATGCAACTCCTGCAGCAGTTCCGGTAGAAATTATATCTCCTGGTTCTAGTGTCATGGATTTACTTAGTATGGATATTATTGATGGAATTTTTATGAACATATTTGATGTTGTAGAATTTTGTCTAATAGTTCCATTAACTTTTGTTAAAAGTTTGAGATTTTGAGGATCATCAATCTCATCTTTTGTTGTAATCCATGGACCACATGGAGCAAACGTATCAAATGACTTTGCTCTTGTAAATTGTTTATCCATGGCTTGAATGTCTCTTGCTGATACATCATTTAGTATCATATATCCAAAAATTTTATCCATTGCCTCTTCTTCAGAAATATTCTTACATTTTTTTCCGATTATTAAGGCAAGTTCTACTTCATAATCTAACTCTTTGACAAAATTTGGACAAACTATCTCTGAATTTGTTCCATTAAGCGCGGTTCTTGGTTTGTTTACAATTGCTGGTTCCTTAGGAGGTGTCAATTTTTGTTCTTCTGCATGATCTTTGTAATTAAATGCCAAGCAAATTATTTTGTTAGGATTAGGAATTGGTGCCAGAACATCAAATTCTGATAATTCATGTTTAAACTCAATTTCGCTAATCTTTGGTAAAATTTCTTCAAACCAACCATCAAACAAAAAATCTCTAACATTCATTGGAATTGGTATTCCAGTTGATTGGGTAATGTCATCTTTTGTGGCAATTTTTCCATCTTTAACTAGTCCAAAAGTCTCTTTACCTGATTTTACTACTCTTGCAATTTTCATTTTTTCTCACTTGTGTGTAAATATGACTTGGTGTGTTGATTCTTTTCTACAATAACCAAATCTTATGAATTGGATTTCATCACCGTCTTTTAACTCTAAGTACGCCTGTTCCACAAAACCTTCTACTTCTTTTAGACTATCATCATTAAATTTCTCACCAAAAAATAACTGATCAGGAACTATAATTTTGATTTTTATTGGTTCTCCTGCAACCCATTGTATTTTTTTTTCAATATTTTCAGCATTTTCTGAAATAAATTCTGCAGTAAGTTCTGAACTATCTGTAATCTTCACAATTCCAATTCCTAAGAGTCTAATAGATTCTCCATTCTTCAAATCTTTTGCATCCTCACCTTCAATCATCACTGAATCATCAACAATGACAGTTCGTTTTCCTAACTCAACTGTAGGGTGATTTGGTAAATGAAATTCACTTGATGGAAGATTCGTAATTTTCAGTTCCTTTGGATTTCGAACCATGTGAAGTCTAACACTCTCAGAATCAATGATTTTCTTGTTAAACGCCTCTAGCGTTGCAAATGGTGAAACAGTATCATTTTTTGTTAAACCCAAAGATAAGACAAATTTCTTTACCGCTTCTGGTCTGATTCCTCTTCTTCGTAATCCCTCAAGAGTTGGTAATCTTGGGTCGTCATACCATGGAACCTTACCGTTTTCAATTAACGGTTTTAATGCACTCTTTGATACCGGCATTCCCTCCAAATCTAATCTGCCAAAAAAGATGAACTCAGATTTTTCCATTCCTAATTTATCTAAAATTGTATGATGGAGCTCTTTTCTTAATTCAAACTCCTTTGACCTCATGGCATGTGAAACATTGCTTATACTGTCAAAAATTATGCCTGCAAAATCATATGTTGGCCAAACTTTGTATTTTTGTTCCTGTCTTGCATGTCTTTTTGTGTTAATTCTGAATAGTGCAGGATCTCGCATAGTTGTATTTCCAGATTGCATATTTCCTCTAAATCGCAATAATGCCTGTCCTTCTTTGAAGCCTTTTTCATCAAACATCTTGTGCCATAGTTTTTCATTTTCTTCTAAACTTTGTTTCGTACACCTACATTCAATCATTTCCCGTCTATCTTTACTAATACTATCTTGACTACATGTACAAACATACGCATCATTTGATTTTATAATTTGATCTGCTTTTTTGTAAAGTACATCTAAACTATCTGAAACATATTCTACATTATCATATTTTATTCCCAACCAATCCATTCCAACTTTAATTGCAGCATAATATTCTAATCGTTCAGTTCCTGGATTTGTATCTTCAAACCTTAAGATCATTTTTCCACCGTGCATCTTTGCATATTCTTCACTGATTACTGCAGCCTTTGCATGACCTATGTGTGGATAACCATTTGGTGCAGGAGGAAATCTTGTAATGATCTCTTTTCCTTCTATATTTTTTAAAGCTGGCAAAAGACTTTCTTTTTGTGGTTTTTCTTTTTTTATCTCTAATAACTCTGGATATTTTTCTTGTATTTCCTTTTGCTGTTCTTCAAGTGGAATTTGATTTATTTCTGAAACAATTTCAGTAATTATTGGTGATATCTCTTTTGCTTTTTGTCTTAGCTCTGGTACATTTCCCATTATTTTTGCAAGAATTGTTTTATCTCTTGTTTGACCTTCATGTTCTGCAGCATTTTGTAATGCAAATTTTCTAATCTCATCTTTTATTTCTTCGTCATTCATTTTATAATGTCACTAACTTTACGGTATCCATTTTTTTGTTAGTCTGAAAATCTTTTGTTATATCCGTAACCAAGTTTGCTTCTCCTTTTAACATGAAAAGTTCCATGCATTTGTCACCTTCAATCTTACTGTGTAAATGTGTCGTGATGAGGTCTTCGTAGGAATGTTTGATTCCGGTTACCTGATTGTCATATTCGTCATTATGGACAACTAACAAAATGGCGTTGACATTTCCTGAAAGATCTTCTTTTTGTTTTTCTTCTGAAACAAAGCTTCGAATTCCTGCTCTAATTGCATCTGACCTACCTGAAAATCCAAGACTCTTTTGCAAATTATCAATCTGTTTTAGAATCTCATCATTTAATGAAATGGAGACAATTGGCATATGCTCGTTGTTATTAAGAAACATAAAAATATTAACAAATTGTTATTAACTTTTTACACATTTATTAATAAGATTTTTTGCTTTATTTTATGGGAAACAGGGTAAGTCTGCACGAAAGCAACCGCATGCTTCAGTCGTACATTCAATCTTGCCTTGTTTTCACCCGGGTTGATTATCTATGAATAAGAATTCATCAATTGCTATCGTAGCTGGTGTTGCTATTGCAATAGCTGTAATTGGGTCTGTTTTTGCGTTTAGTGGAATTTCAAATGACTCCGCACCTATGGATACACCTGTAACTGCACCACAAGAAGAAAAAATATCTATCATTACATCATTTTATCCATACCATGAGTTTACAAAAAATGTAGCCGGTGACTTTGCTGATGTTAAACAATTTATGCCATCTGGAGTTGAAGCTCATGATTGGGAACCACGAGCCCAAGAGATTCAGTCTTTGAAAGATGCTGACGTTTTTGTATACAATGGATTAGGAATGGAACCTTATCTTGAAAATATAATTGAATCAGGAGAGTTTGACAATATTTTATTTGTTAAAGCGTCTGACGGCGTTGAACTATTAAAATTTGAAGATGACCATGATGATCACGATGAACATGCAAAAGATGATGACCATGATGATCACGATGAACATGCAAAAGATGATGACCATGATGATCACGATGAACATGCAAAAGATGATGACCATGATGATTCTCATGCTGAAGAATTCCATGAAGAAATTGCACTAGTAATTGAAGAATTTGAAGAAGGACATATGACTGAATCACAATCTATTGAAGCTATAGAAGAAATACTTCATGAACATGAAGGTGACGGACATGAACATGGAGCACGTATAATTGAAGACATTGAGCATGTGTTACATGAAATTGAAGATGGTCACATTACAGGTCCAGAAGGTTTAGAAGAAATTCACCACTTAGTTTCTGGTGAAGATGTACATGACGAACATGCAAAAGATGATGACCATGATGATCACGATGAACATGAAGAAGGAGGACACGATGGACATGATCATGATTATGAATTTGATCCACACATTTGGTTAGATCCAATTTTAGTAAAACAACAAGTTAATGTTATCCGCGATGGATTGATTCAAGCAGATCCTGAAAACAAAGAGCACTATGAAGAGAATGCTCGTATTTACAATAATAAAATGGATGCATTAGATATGAAAATAGGCACTGCTTTATCCTCATGTCAGAAAGACACAATTGTTCCATATCATAATGCGTTTACCTATCTTGGAGAAAGATATGACATACATATTATATCTCTAGGTGGAATGGCACCTGATGCAGAAGCCTCAGCTGCTGAAATTGCTGAATTTGTAGATTTTGTTAAGGATAATGACATCAAGGTAATCTTTTCAGAAGACTTAGTTGATCCAAGACTTGCAGAGGTAATTGCTGATGAAGCAAATGCTCAAGTCATGTTATTCAGCCCACTTGAAGCATTGAGTCAAGAAGAGGCAAGATCAAACGTATCTTACATCGATAAGATGGAAGAAAATCTCGACTCTCTAAAGGTGGCTCTTGAATGTCAATAAAACAATGTAAGACTGACCCTTCAAGTACTAAAGAAAGTGCTGATGCAGGAGTAAATGAGATTCAAATTGAAATAAATGATTCATCTTCAAGTCATAACAATAATTTTGCAATCTCACTAAAGTCAAAAAATGTAGATGTTGATAAACTACTTCCTATGGCAAAACAGTGGATAAAGGAACATAAAGAAAAGGCCTGGCAAGGCGTCTGACCATATGGTTATAATGGTTGATAATTCTCAAGTAATGCAAATGTTAGTAGATAAAATTGAAGAGATAGAAATAAGACTTCATAATTTAGAAAAATTTGCAATTAATTATGGTAATAATACCTGGCACTCTAAAGGTGATACTGAATGTCAGTAACTAATGTACTTGATGTAAAAGATCTTACAGTAAATTATGATAATCTTCCTGCAGTGGATAACATCAGTTTTGATGTAAAACAAGGTGATTGTTTAGGAATTATTGGACCTAATGGTGCTGGCAAGACTACATTATTCAGAGCAATCTTAGGATTACAACCATATTCTGGCAACATCAAATTATTTGGATATGAAGATTCAAAGTATGATTCAATTGTTCCACTAATTGGTTATGTACCACAAAAAGTAACATTCGAACCAAATTTCCCTGCAACTGTTTATGATGTTGTCTCAATGGGATTAATTTCTGACAAACGTATAGTACAGGGAGTAAAACTAATTCAACAATGTGATTGTTGCTGGAACAGAATATACCAATCAATAGAAAAGAACGATGATAAAATAACTCAAGCTCTACATACTGTAGGATTAGAATCTCTCAGGAATAGAAGAATCGGTGAACTTTCAGGAGGAGAATTGCAACGTGTCTTCATTGCAAAAGCCTTAGTAAAAGATCCTTTGTTGTTGATTCTAGACGAACCTGTTGCTAGTGTTGACGTTGAATCACAAACAAAATTCTATAATGTAATTAAAACAATCAATGAACAAAATAACATAACTGTAATCTGGTCTTCACACGACCTCGATGCAATTTCAAAATATGCAAACAGAGTTGCATGCATGAACAAGAAAATCTTTTTCCATGGAGAAAAAGAAAAATTCTTTTCAGACAAAGAACTTCTTAAAATGTACACTGAATCATCAATGCAAATGCACATGCATGATCATGAGCATTAATGAATAGGATGAAAAAATGATTCTCGAAGCTCTCTCTTATGGATTTATGCAAAAAGCACTGATTGCAGGTATTGCAGTTGGTTTGATTTGTTCATTTATGGGAACCTTTCTAGTGCTACGACGTTATTCTTTATTTGGTGATGGGATTGCGCATGTTGCATTTGGCGGTATCTCGGTTGGTTTATTCTTAGGAGTTTTTCCATTATGGACCGCGTTTATCGTATCAATATTTGGTGGATTAGGACTCCAAAAATTAAGACAAAGTACCAAAATATCTGGTGATTCGGCAGTTGCTGTAGTCTTGGTTTCTGGACTAGCCGTAGGTGTGATTCTGGTGAGTTCTTCTGGTGGATTTTCAGTAGATCTCTTTAGCTTTTTGTTTGGAAGTATTCTTTTGATAAGTCAGGAAGATACTATAATGATTCTTGCTCTTAGTGCAGGAATCATTGCCACACTAACCATTATGCAAAAACAATTTCTTCATCTAACATTCAACGAAGAACAAGCTAAACTTGCAGGTATGAGAACAACTTTGTTAAACTATGCTTTTGTTGTTCTTGCATCTATTACAGTTGTAACTTCTATGAGGCTAGTTGGAATACTGTTAATCTCTGCACTTATCGTGATTCCAAATATTACCGCAATGCAGTTTGGTAAGGGATTTAAAAAAACAGTTTTCATATCAATGAGTATTTCAGTTATCTCTGTAGTTAGTGGAATACTTCTATCTTATTCACTCAACGTTGCACCATCAGGAACTATAGTTGTTATAGCAGTTGGAATTCTAATAGGTACTCTTCTTTTAAAATCTACAGGCATACTGGGAAAAATTGACATTAAGAATCCATCAAAATTAACACATAACAGCTAGGATGGAACTGATTTGAAGGATTCACTTTTAGATCTTGCAATGAAAAATTTTGAGAATGAAAATTTTACAAAAGCAATACAACAGTTTGAAAAGATTCTAAAATTAGATCCTGAAAATTCTGAAGCAATAATTAACAAATCATCGTGTCTTGCAGAGATTGGAAAATATGATGAGTCTATAGATCAACTAGAAATTTTTCTTAAGAAAAATCCAAATGATTTTGATGCATTATACAATAAAGCAACAACTCTCTATGACATGGATCGACATGAGGAAGCATTAGTTACATTTGACATTGCATTGAAAATAAATCCAAAAAGTTCTAAAGCACTTTGTAACAAGGCAAATGTCCTTGTTGCATTAGGAAGACATGATGATGCATTATCTGTGTATAATCGTGCCTTACAAATAGACCCGAAAGATATTGAAATTCTAAATAATGTTGGTATTGTGTATGCAGGACAAAAACAACATAAAAAGGCAATAAAATACTTTGAGTCTGCTATTGACAAGAAAAAAGATGATACTGATTCACTAAGTAATCTTGGTAATTCTTTGTTAGAAATTGAAAATTACAAGTTAGCATACGAGTGTTTTAGACAAGTAGTCAAATTAGATCCAACAGACTTTGATGCAACTTTTCGTCTAGGTATTACCTGTAACAATTTGAAGATGCCCGCCAAAGCATTAATCTATTTTAACAAACTACTTAGTCGTGATAAAAACAATGTTGATGTACTAATCAACAAAGGATACTCATTACATCTTATGGGGAAATATGGACGTGCTATACTTTGTTACAAACAAGTTTTAAAACAAGATCCAGATGAGATTAATGCAATATACTACATGTCTAAATCAACTGCAAGACAAAATGATGCAAAACAAACATGTGAGCTGATTTCTAAACTATTGAAGCTACAATTCATCAATGACCTTGACCATGACCATGACCATGACCATGACCATGACCATGACCATAAACAGGTACACTTGATAGAAAAAATTCAAAAAGATTCTGACTTTAAACGGATGAGAACAAATGCTAATTTCTTGTTCCTGTTGAAACATAACTAGAATTCAAAAAATTCCCTCCTATTTTCTAATCACGTCTACTGAAATTGTTAAAACAGCTGGTTTTTCATCTAAAACAGTATGATAAAGACTCCTTGTCCATTATGTGATAAACAAATGGATGAACACAAAAAAACTCAAATTGAAAAATGTTTATGGACATTTGTCCGAGAAGCAAGGAATCCAGTTGCATTTGCTGCTATTAATTCAAGAACATGTCCTGAATGTGAAAAAAAGATGTTAGATCATAACCCTTCTCAAGTAAATGAATGTGTGAAACAATTCATACTTGATGTTGAAAGTTTAGAAATCTAATTCATTAGATGCTTCTTTTTACAACAAAATCTAAAAGACTAACCATTTCTTTTTTATCATTTCCTGAATAACTATCAAGTGATTTTGTTGCCTTTGTAGCATACTGTAACGCTTTTTTACGAACTTCTTCCTCAATTCCTAAAGAACGAATTGTATTGACCGCAGTTTGTACATCTTTTTTTGCAGCGTTTGATTTACCAAAAACTTTTAGAATTTTCTTCTTGTCATTTCCTCTTGCTTTTCTAATTGCTAAAAGAATTGGAAGTGATTTCTTACCTTCTCTAATGTCATTTCCTACCGGTTTTTTTGTTACTTTACTATCTCCCATAATTCCAATTAAATCATCTGTTATTTGAAAAGCAATTCCAAGATTTCGTCCAAATGTTGATAGATTCTTTACATCTTTTTCTTTTCTTTTTGCACAAATTGCACCCATTGCACAAGATACCTCAAAAAGCACTGCAGTTTTTTTCTCAATCATCTTGATGTATTCCTTTTCAGTTGGAATTCTTTTATTTTCTGCAAGTTTCACATCATCTACTTGTCCTTCACAAATCTCTACACATGCTTTTGATAGTTTAGTAACTAATTGCGTAGTATGATTTGGAGAAAGTTTTGATTTTGATGAGATTGTATGATATGCTTTAGAGTATAGAACGTCTCCCGCTAAAATTGCTAGCGGCATATCAAATTTATTGTGAGTAGTTGGAACACCATGTCTCATTTCGTCATTATCCATAATGTCGTCATGTACTAGTGTAAAATTATGAATCATCTCTACCGAACTTGCAGCAGCAATTGCATCTGCTTGTTTTCCCCCTAAAACCTTACAGCTTTTCAAGACCAGATATGGTCGTAATCTTTTACCACCATGGATTATGAGATGTGCAGCTGCATCGTACAGTTGTTTAGGATCTCCAGTCAATTCTTTTTTCAGGAATTTGTTTACAAATACAGCATTCTTCTTTATTGATTCTGATGGATTCAATTTACCAATCTCCAATTATTCTCAGGTATGTAATGTTTAATTGCTTTTTCATAATTTTGCATTAATTCATCTTTTGTCCAATTAGAAATCATTGAAGAAAATTTCTCTTTTGTTTCTGATTCACATTCTGCAAGATAGTATAATGCAATGACCATCCATGGGCAATAGATGTCTACGTTATTTTCGAGTTCTTGTTTTAATTCCTCAGGTGAAATCCATTTTATTGCAGAAATTTCATCTTTGATTAATGATGATTCTTCAAAATCATCAACAACACCCAACAGTGTTCCACAAACCTCATTTTCTGAACCTACATTTTTGTATGGAACATGATATTCAAACTTGTTAACATAATTCATTTTACATGTAATTCCAATTTCTTCAGGCATTCTACGTTCTGCAGATGATACGTATGTCTCTCCTTCTCTGGGATGACTTGCAACCGTTCCGTCCCAATCTCCAGGCCACAGCATTTTTGAATCACTTCTTTTTGTTAGTAGTAATTTTCCGTCTTTGTTAAAAATTAATGCAGTAAATGCTCTGTGAAGTTTTCCATCTGGTAAATGACATTTTACCTTCTCTTCTTTTCCAATGGGATTGTCATTCCCATCAACTAAAATTACAAACTCATCCATGATTATTTCCTAAAATAGGTCCCTTCAAATCTCTTTCCTGAAACTGCATCCGTAATTCTTTTTGGTTTATTACCATTTACAAAAAATATTTTCAACCCTGCCTTTGCCATGTTATTTGCTTCCGTAATTTTTCTAGTCATTCCTCCAGTTACATCCATCTTATTATTTTTAATTTCTGGTTTTTCTTTTTTGAAATCATGAATCAATTTCTTTGTTTTCAAATCTGAATAAACTCCATCTACGTCAAGTACAAAAAGTGAAAGTCTTGGTTTTAGAATCTTTCCAATTGTAGTCATTATTACATCTCCTGATAAAATGTATGATTTTTTCTGACCAAACCATAACGCATCACCGAAAGTTATAGGTGTCAATCCTGATTTTGAAATATCATTTATTGTTAGGATTTTACTCTTGATTGCTTTATTTCCATTCATAAAATCTGTTGGTGGTAAACAGTAAGAATTGATTCTATTTTTTACCGCACTATCTAAAATTATTTTATTTAATTCAACCATTGAGTTTTTAACAATTGCAACTCCTTTTGGACTTGTTTTTGCAGGTTTAGTATGCATGTCATATTTTACAGACCAATAATGTCCGTATGAACCTCCTCCATGTACAATTATTACTGGTTCTTTGATTTTTCCAATTTCTTTTAAAATTTTATCTATGGTTTTTCTTCTTGGTGAAAGTGGTTTTTGCTTATTTGTTATAATGGAGCCTCCAAGTTTGATTAATATCATATTTCTACATCAGTCCTAGGTGTTAAAAACCTGCATTCCTGTATTTTGTATTGATACTTGGTGAGTTTGATATTTTGTTGTATTCACATATTCTGAAAGATCATTATCTTTTTCTGTTAATGCTATGATGCATCCTCCATCACCTGCTCCTGTAATTTTTGCACCAAATGTTATTTTTTCAATTTCTTTTGTTATTGATAATAATGTGTCATTAGAAACTCCAATTTGTTCTAAGTACATTTGATTCTGTGCCATACATTTTCCGATAGTTTGCAAATCATTATTTTTTATACTATCAAGTGCTTTTGTGATTAATCGTTCTTCTTCTGAACACAATTCTGAAAATATATTACTATTTTCATCTTTGAATTTTTTTACTTGTGCAACTACCTTGTCTGTTGCATGAACTTGCTCTGAATCAATTATTAAGAAATTTAATTTATTTTCTATATTAATTTTTGAAAATCCCTTTTCTTTTTGATACTCAATTATTCCTCCATGTACTGAAACTGTACAATCTGCTCCAGATGAATTTGGAAATATTGTTTTTTCTGCCTGAATAGATAATTCTAGTATCTCTTTTTCATCTGATTTATCAAATAAATTTAAAATTGATGCTGCGGCTGCAACACAACATGCAGATGAGGAACCCAATCCTGCACCAATTGGAATATCTGATTCAATTTTTATGCTAATTCCTTTATCGAAATTATTTTTTAATATTACTTGTTTTGCAATATAAAAAAATGGTCTAAATTTTTTTTCAACTCCATCTACATCTTGATCTTTTTGTATTGATGTTTGTCCTAATGATGATGAGATTAGGATATTTTTTGTATTTGTTTTCTCAGATGTTACTATTGCATATTTATCAATGGCACCAAGAATTGCTCTATTTCCATGAACCACAAAATGTTCTCCAAAAAGAATTATTTTTCCAGGTGCTTTAGATATTGAAGTCAAATAGTTATTTTGAAGAAAACTTCTATAATTCTTCTTCTATTTTTGTCTCAAAGTCATCAATCTCATATTTCATGTCTTGATCCTCTTTGAGTTCACCTTTTTGAATTAGAATTTCTCTTGCTAATAGCCAGTATATCGTTGCTAGTGCTTTACGTCCTCTATTATTTCCAGGAATTATCAAATCCAAGTTTGATGTGATGTTATTTGTATTTGAAATTCCGATAACTGGTATACCTGCATTTGTTGCCTCGATAATTGCCTGTCCATCCACTTCTGGATCTGAAACTATGATTAATTGAGGTTCTATGAAATATGGTAATGTTGGATTTGTTAATGTTCCTGGCATGAATCTTCTAAGCATTTGTGTTGCTCCTGTTAATTCAACAAATTTCTCAATTGGAGTTGTTGCATATTCTTTTCCAGAACATACGATTACTTTTTTCATATCGAATCTTGTTGCAAATTTAGCTGCACTTTTGATTTTGGCTAATGTGATATCGATATCTATCATGTAAAGTCCCTCAGGACTTGCTGATGTGATAAATGGACGCATTGATTTAGTCTTCATGTCGGTTCCAACACGAATACCTGTTGCTAGAACTTTCTTCTTTAGATCAGTAATCTCTGTTTGTTGGCTCATTGCGATTTTTAAAAGTCAATCATGCCATGTATTAAATCATGCTCTGAAATACGAATCAATTCGTTCACTTTTTCTACTCTTTCTCCTCCAACGATTCCCACTTTGAGTAGTTTTGAACCAGTTCCAATTCCAATGTGTGAAATATGTGAATCACTAGATTCTCCTGAGCGGTGTGATGTGATTAATTTAATATTATTTTCTTTGGCTACCTTGGCAAATTCTAATGCATCGTATAAGCTTCCTGCCTGATTTACCTTTAGAATTGCAGCATTACACGATTTTACCTCTATTGCTTTTGCAAGAATTTTATTATTTGTTACAGTTAGATCATCTCCTGTAATCATTGAGTTAGGGAATTTTTTTGTTATTTCTGCCATGTCATCAAATGCTTCTTCGTGTACAGCATCTTCTGCATAAATCAATTTGTAATTTTCTATAATCTTTGATGCAAACTCAATTTGTTCTCCTGAATCATTTTCAAAACCTGCACGATCATAAACATATTTTTTCTTTTCTTCATTCCATTGTGTTGATGATGCAAAATCAACTCCTAATCCAACTTCTTTTCCAAGTGTAAATCCTAAATTCTCAATTGCATTAACTGAGATGTCTAGTGCTTCTTCATTATTGAATTTTGGTGCCCATCCTCCTTCATCTCCACGTCCATTTGTAAAAGTTGGATCATTTTTAAGAATTAATTTTTTTAATTCTTTATGTACTTGAAGATTGGTATCAATTGATTCTCGAACAGTTTTTGCACCTATCGATGCAACTAAAATTTCTTGAATATCTGGAGTACCTGGTCCTGCATGTGCGCCACCACCTAGTATATTTCCTAATGGAAATGGAAATTTTAAATCAGATTTCCCACTGATCATCTGAAAAAATTGTTTATTTTCAACTTTTGCTGCTGATTCTGTTGCTGCAATTGTTATTGCAAATGCACATGCTCCACCAATCTTTGCATAATTATCTGTCTCATCTATAGAATGAATTACATCATGTACTTGTTTTAGATCACTTGAATCAATTCCAATAAATTTATCTGAATTATGATTTAGAAGTGATAAACTTTCTTCTGGGCTGTTATTAGGAAAACTAACTGCTTCAAATTTACCTACACTGGCACCCGATGGTGCACAAACTCTACCAAGAAATTTTCCATCAGTTGTAATATCCACTTCAATTGTTTTACTACCTCGACTGTTATACAGAACTCTACCAGAAATTGAGGTAATCTTTGACAATTTATTCTAGTTCGCTTTGCACTTCTTGATTTCTCTTATGCATTGCTTCATAAAATGGAATAACTTGTTGAATAGTTTCAACTGTTGTTAATAGCATACGTCTACAGCAATATCGTTCCATACCTAAATCATCAAGAACTTTCTTTGGATCCTCGCCGGTCTTGATTCTATTCTGATAATCTGAATATTTATTGGCGATTAATTTTCCGCATGTAAAACATCTTACAGGTACTAACACACTTGAAAAAATCAATCAAGGATTATAAAAACCCTACAAGGATTTTTCTATGCGGGTATCGCCCAGCCTGGTCAAAGGCGCTAGCTTGAGGGGTTAGTCTCTTAGGAGTTCGTGGGTTCGAATCCCACTACCCGCATGATTATTTTTTTGAGTTTTTTTGTATA
Organism: Candidatus Nitrosopelagicus sp.; assembly: GCA_028343215.1. GTDB lineage: Archaea > Thermoproteota > Nitrososphaeria > Nitrososphaerales > Nitrosopumilaceae > Nitrosopelagicus. Next base: position 40,485 of record JAOLYB010000006.1, read on the forward strand.
TTTTTGATAAATTCTTGTCTTCTGATCTCTTCGGTAAGAACTAGTCTTGTATCTTCAACCAACATTCTATTTACATCTAATTTCCTTCTAGATTCTTTAACGATCTTATCATATGTTGCAAATGGATACAAAATTAAATACAACTCTTCCATAATTCCAAAATAATTTTCAGCATTTTTTGAATTACCTATTCTAATTTGATCAATCACCTGTCTCTTCAATTCTCCAATACAGTCAAGCAAACCAAGTATGTATGACTCACCTGATACCTTGATTGATTTGTAAGATGGAATCTGTTTACCTTCGATTATTGATAATAATGCAATCGCCTCAACCAATTCTTGTTCTGGTGTTAAGATATATCTGCCAAGATCTCCAGTTGCTTTTTGTTTTAATTTCGCAAGAAGAAATTTTGCCTTTTTGATTTTTAGTTTCGCTGAACCTAAGTCATTTTTATGAATTGCAATTATTGCTTGACTACAATTTATTATAACCTCCCGATTATTTTTTATTAAAAACTCTCTAGATGAGTTTGTTTTTTCTAATTCTTTAGAAATTTGTGGCAGTGAAATTTTTACATTTTTTAATCCCATAGAATCAAAAATTATCATTCTTAGTTAAAGGCGTTTGCAAAACCTCTTTATTGAAACCATTTTGAGTTGTTCTGTGGAAATAACTGTAGATCAAATGTATCAAATTGAAAACAAAGGTCATGAAATGGGATTTTTAAAAAAATTTATGATGGAAAATGCAGGAGCTTCAGCAGTCAGAAGATTACTAGTAAAATTTGGAAATTTAGAAGAAAAAATAATTTTAGTTTTTGCTGGACTAGGAAATAATGGTGGTGATGCTTTAGTTATGGCTAGACATTTAGCTGGACATGGTGCAAGAGTAAAAGTTATTCTTCTAGGTTGTCCTGAAAATATCAAAACTGAAGAGAGTAAATGGAATTGGTCAATCTTAGAAAAAATGAAATCTGTAGACATAATGTCTCTTACAGAATTTGAAACAGATCTAAAAGGTTTTGTTGATGACATGGCTGCAGATGGACCATTACCATCTGATCATGATGAATTTGGAGATTACTTACAAGTGGTTGAACATGAACCTCACATCATCATTGATGGGATTCTAGGTACTGGAATTACTGGTGAAATAAGAGAACCTTTTGCAACCGCCATTAATAGATTCAATAATTTAAAAAAAATTGATCCAGAGATTTTGACATTTGCAGTTGATGTTCCATCTGGATTAAATCCTCAAACAGGCGAAACTGCTAACATCTATACAAAATGTGATATGACTGTAACTTTTCATAAAATGAAACAAGGAATTCCAAAGAGAAAAGATTTGACTGGGGAATTATTTGTTGAAAAAATAGGAATTCCGCCTGAAGCGGAGATAGATGTTTTGTGATAGTTCATCAAATTCCTGTAGGCCCAATGCAAAATTTTTCTTATATTGTTGAAGATGAATCCACACATGAAGCAATTGTTATTGATCCATCTTGGGATTTAGACAAAATTATTTCTATAGTTGATGAACAAAATCTTCAACCAAAATATATTGTAAATACACATTGGCATGATGATCATACACGAGGAAATGAGGAATTAGCAAAGATGTTGAGTGTAAAAATTGTACAACATGAAAAATCAACTTTACAAAATGACATGACTGTAAAAAATGGTGATTCGATCAAATTTGGATGCTCCGAACTAGTTGTGTATCATACACCTGGTCATTCTAAAGATAGCATTTGTCTTGTAGGTGATGGAAAAATCTTTTCAGGTGATACTTTATTTGTTGGAAATTGTGGAAGAATTGATCTTCCTGGAGGTAGTGCAAATGAACTTTATCACAGCTTATTTGATGTACTTCACACATTGGATGATAATCTCGTATTATATCCTGGTCATGATTATGGCATGGCTGCAACATCTACTATTGGAAATGAAAAAACTACAAATCCTGTAATGCAAAAGATGAATGAAGATTCTTTTGTAGATAGAATGGGTGGATAATGTGTCAATTACATGCCACGGAGACGTGGACAATGCAAAAAAAATTATTCAAGATCTTTCAAAAAAACGGTTTACTTTTGGTCTAGTTTCATCATATAGCGAAACTTGTGAAATTCCTGGAATTACTATTGCAGGAGCTGATAAGGAATTTCTGAAATTTACTGCACCTGCAGATTCTGAATATATTGAATATGGAAAATGCATCTGCATACCTGGAATTCCTATATCTCCTGATGGAAAACCTACTCCTGCATTATTAACACGTGTTTCATTAAATTCTGCAAAAATTCCACATTTTGTTGTAAACGCTGGAAATAAAGTTGCTCCATCCTTATGTTACTTTGACGCTGATATACTTCCAGGAAAAAATATTTCTGAATCTCCTGCAATGTCTATTCAACAAGTAAAATCTGCAATTGAATATGGAAAAAAACTCGGTAAAATTATGTCACAAAACACTGATTGCCTTGTTATTGGTGAGTGTATTCCTGGTGGTACTACTACTGCACTTGCAGTTTTGAGAGCATTTGAATTGGAATGTAATGTTAGTTCTAGTATGCAGAATAATCCTTTAGATCTAAAAAACAAAATTGTTCTTGATGCACTAAAACGTAAAAAATCTAATGATCCATTAGAAATAATTGCTAATTTTGGTGATCCTATGATGCCAGTTTGCGCAGGTATGTTGTCATCTGCATCAGAAAATTGTCATGTTATCTTAGCAGGTGGAACACAAATGCTTGCTGTACTACAACTTACAAAACATATTGGTTACAATAAAAAAAATTCTGCAATTGGATGTACTTCATATATTGTTGATGATTCTCAAGCAAAATTTCTTGAAACCTTACATCAAATTGATAATATTGCTGTCCTATCATGTGATCCTTGTTTACATAACTCTCAACATTTTGGATTCCGTTCTTATGCAGACGGTTTTGTAAAGGAAGGTGCAGGAGCTGGCGGTGCCATAATTGCATCTTTACTAAAAACAGAAACTTCCATAGAACAATTATTTTCTTTGTTTGAGCAAGAATACAAAAGAATCTCTACTTGACAGTAACTGATTTTGCTAAATTTCTAGGATAGTCTGGATCTGTATCTTTTTCCAAAGCTGAATAGTATGTTAGTAATTGTATTGGAATGATCTCTGAAATTGGATATAGAATTTCATTAATTTTTGGGATTTTTATCCAATAATCATAAACGTCACTTTCAATATCTGAGACTCCGATAATCTTTGCTCCACGAGCTTTAATCTCTCGCGCACTTGTTAGTGTGTCAGTATATGTTGAATCCTTTGGATTAATGACAATTACAAAAACGTCTGTATCCATTAATGCAAGAGGCCCATGTTTTAATTCTCCACCTGGTATTCCTTCTGCATGAATGTATGTCAATTCTTTTAATTTTAATGCTGATTCTATTGCAATTGGATAGTTTATTCCTCTACCCAAAATATAAACATCTGATACCTCTTTCAATTCTTTTGCAATTTCTTGAATTTTAACTGGATTTTCTAGAATTTCTGAAATTGATTTTGAAAACTCTTCAAAATTTATTGTAATATTTTGATTTAATTTCTGTACGATTTTGTATAATACTAGTAGTTGTGCAGTAAAGCTCTTTGTTGCAGCAACTCCAATTTCTGGTCCACAATTCATTCCTAATACAACATCTCCTTTACGTGTAAGTGATGATGTTAGCAAATTAACAATAGAAATAATTTTACAGTTACTTTTTTTTGCAATTCTTACTGCTTCTAAAACATCAGCACTTTCTCCACTTTGAGATATTGCAATTAAAACTGAATCTTCTTCAATTGTTTCTGGTGCAAATTGAAGCTCACTTGCTATAATAGGTTCTGATTTTATCTTTACATATTTTGATAAGATTTGTTTTGCAATTAATGCTGAATTGTAACTAGTTCCACTTCCGGTAATGTAGATATTTTTTGCATTTTTTATGTATTTGACTGCTTCTTCTATGCCTTCTACTGTTCTTTCTCCTGCTTTAAAGATCAGTTCTGGTTGTTCATAAATTTCTTTTAATGTGAAATGTGCATAATCACCTTTGTATGCATCTCCAAACTCTTTTGAAACTTTTGTTATTTCATGTTTAACTTTTTCACCATTAAAATCTAATATTTCAAATTCTTTATTCTCTAAAATTACAAAATTTCCACTTTTCATGTATATTGCATTATCTGTATATTCGATGAATCCTAATACATCGCTTGATAAGAAAATATTTTCTTGTCCGACTCCAATTATTAATGGTTCATGAAATCTGGCTGCTGCCAGTTGACCATTTTCAAACATCGCTACAAATGCGTAATGACCTTTTATCTCTGAAACCGTTTTCATGATTGTATCTTTTACATTTTTTGTAGATTCATAATTTTTTTGAAGTAAGTTTGCAATTATTTCACTATCCGTCTCACTTTTGAAATTATATCCGTCATCCTCTAATTGTTTTTTCAATTCTTCAAAATTTTCTATTATTCCATTATGCACTATTGCAATTTTTCCAGAATTACTTGGATGTGGGTGTGCATTAAGATCTGTAACTTTTCCATGAGTGGCCCATCTAGTATGACCTATGCCTATTTTGCCTGGCAATGTGTCTAGTTGAAATTTAGAATTTACCTCGGTCACTTTACCGATTCCTTTTTTTAATTCAATATGATTTTCTGATTCTGTTGCAACTCCTACGCTATCATATCCTCTATACTCCATTCTTTTCAATCCCTTTACAATAATTGGAGCTGCAATTTCATTTCCAGAAAAGCCGATAATTGAACACATTAGATTATGTTTGAAAATAGGGGTATTTACTACTAATGATACTTTGATTAGTCTTTTTTAGAATCTTCTTTTGCTTCAGCAACAGGTTCTTCTTTTGCTTCAGCAACAGGTTCTTCTTTTGCTTCAGCAACAGGTTCTGCAGGAATTTCTATATTTTCTGTCTCAGGACTTCCTAAATCTGATGTTACTTCTGGTTCTGATAAGATCTTATTAAAAATTGATTCAGGTGTTAATTTGATGCTATCTTCTTCTTCAACTTTAACCACATATGATGGTCTATTGATAATTCTATCTCCAATTAAAATATGTCCGTGCGATATTGCTTGTCTTGCTTGGTATGGTGTCTTAAAGAAAAACTTCTTGAAAACAATTGTCTGTAATCTCCTTGCCAATAAATTTTCAATTTCTAAGTTTAGAACATCGTCTAATGTTGCAGTTTTCTCTACAAGTCCTATACGTGATAATGAATGCATTAAAATTGGTTCTTCCTTTTCTCTAACTTCTTGTCTTACTGCAAGTAATGAACGTGCTTGATGTCTTAATCTTGATAATTCTGTTCTTGATTTCCAAAGTTCTCTTTTTGTTTTTAATCCAAAAGTACCTACAGTCTTCAATTCTTCCATCTTTAATTCAAAATTAAATGGTCTTTTTGGTTTCTTCCAAACTCTTCTGAAATTTTTAGTATCTCCCATATCTCATCTACTCCTTTTTCTCTGCTGCTGCTGGTTTTGCATCTGCTGCTGGTTTTGCATCTGCTGCTGGTGCTGCACCATCTGCTGCTGGTGCTACTTCTCCTTCTACTGCAGCTCCTCCACCTGCTGGTGCTCCTGCTCCTCCTTTTGGTAGAACTTTACCACCTTTTGCAACTCCGACTGCACCACCTTTACGGCCTGTACATCTAGTACGTTGACCTCTAACTTTTAATCCATACATGTGTCTGTAACCTCTCCAACTGAAAAGATTCTTTTCTCTTTCTATATCATTTCTAATGTTAAATGCAATATCTGATGTGACAAAATGCAAATCATCACCTGTTAGAATATCTTGTCTTCTATTCAAAAACCAGGTTGGGAAATCTGCTGCTTTAGGATTTTCTATAATTTTTTCAATTGAAGATATTTGTTCAGTAGTAAGATTACCGATTTTTTGGTGAGGAGAAATTTTTAAAACTTGAAGCATCGAATTTGCGAACATATACCCAATTCCTTTGATCTGACTTAAACCAATTAGCATATTCAATTCACCATGAATATCATTTCCCAATATTCTTACCAGATTTTCGTATTGTTCGCTCAAGTAGCAAGATTTTCTATAGCCCCATTAAAAACCATGCTCTATTTTGTGCCTATTTTTGAATAATTCTAATCGAATGGTATTATAACTCAAAATGATGAAATTGTATCATGAATGAATCTGATGAACATACTCAGAAAATTTTAGATGCTGTTTTTGATGAAAATATATCTGAGATCTTGGCTGAAATGGAAACATCCCCAAAAAAGTGTGAATTCTTGACTGAAAAATTCCAGATTACTCCTAATGACTTGGATGAAAAATTATCTTTTCTTATACAACATGAATTTGTTGGAAAGATCGGATCTGATTCTCATGCTGAATATTCTGTTGATTCCAAAAAATTAGCAAACTTAATGGAAACTGCACATAATTTCGAAAATGTTGATGCAGGTTTGGCAAAGATGGATGGGTATCTTAACTAAATTTATTTTTTCTCTGTCTAATTATCATAAATCCTATTACTGCAACTCCAATCATTCCTAATACAATAACAATGAAACCTGCAATTGAAATTGTAACTCCTGTTGAATCTGGTAAATGACCAATTCCTCCAACTAATGGTATCTCTTCTGATTCTGCAGTGCTGATAATTAGTGTGTAAGTTCCTGCTTCATCAATTTCAAAATTATCTTCAAATGAGTTTCTATTGATTGATACATCTCTAATCTCATCTTGAGATGGATCTATGACACTAGCTGAAATGTCATATTCTTTTCCTTCTATGGTCTGAACTGCATAAACACCTTGTGTGTTGATGTCTGGATCTAATTCTGCTTTAATTTCTAATTGGGTTAGTGAATTAATTTTTCCTTCTTCTATAACTAAATCACCTGTAATCGTTTGTGAACCATAAATCAGTAACATTGCTCCAATTGCTATCATAATTCCAACAATTACCAAATATTTTGTCAAATTTGACATGAATGATTTTTACTTTTCATGGATAAATCTGTATTTGTCATGACTACAAAATTTAGTTATGGCTAAAAAAGTTAGCCTAGGCTAAATTTTATATATATACTGAATTGTAACTGAAATATGCAAAGTACAATCCAATCTGCTAAAATGTTCTATATTCTCATATCCATAGTAGCTGTTTCAAGTTTGTATTTTGTAGTACCTAGTGTAATAATTGCCGAAGAAACTCCTACAACTTTTCTTACTCATACAGGGTTGGTTATACAAACAACTGGTGATGTAATTGATCCTATTGGATATGATGGTGAAGCCTTAGATTTTGATCCTGATAAATTTATGAAAGAATTTGATTATGGCGAAGTCACTGTTTTAGATGATGGAACCGTTCTTCGTGAATATTACATCACCGCAAGAGATGATCAAATCATGGAAGTATCTCCTGGTGTATTTTACAATGTGTGGACATTCAATGATTCGGTACCTGGACCAACTATTCGTGCAACAGAAGGAGACTTGGTAAGAATTCATTTCACAAATGAAGGTTCAAAACCCCATAGTTTACATTTCCACGGAATTCACAAAGCCGAGATGGATGGTGTATTTGAAAGCATAGGAACTGGTGGTAAATTCACTTATGAATTCTATGCAGAACCTGTAGGTTTACACCTTTATCATTGTCATGTTCATCCGGTTGAGGAGCATATCAATCATGGTCTTTATGGTGCCTATATTGTAGATCCAAAAGAACCTCGTGAACCTGCTGATGAATTTGTATTTGTTTTGAACGGTTTTGATACTGATTTTGATAGTGAAAATAATTTCTATGCTGCAAACACAATTCCATTTTATTACCAACATCATCCAATTGAAATTAATGCCAATCAAAACATACGTGCATACGTTGTAAATATTTTAGAGTTTGATGCAGTAAATAATTTCCATCTTCATGGCACACTATTTCATCATTATCCTGCAGGTACTGACACTGTACCATCTGGATATAATGATATGCTAACAATGTCTCAAGGTGATAGGCAAATTCTTGAATTTAATTATAAATATCCTGGATTGTACATGTTCCATGCACATAACACAGAATTTTCAGAAAAAGGTTGGGTCAGTTCATTTCTTGTAAAAGAAAATACTGGTAATTTTGATACACAAATAGAGTATGATGACATCATCTAAACCTGTACTTGCAATTAGTGCTATTGCGCCAATTGTGTTGTTAATTATTATGATTGTATTTCTCTTAGGTCCTGCATCGTCTTTTTTACAATTTGGTGTTGTACTTCCTGAAGTATCAATTGAAAAAATTGAATTTGTTGAAAATGAAATACAAGCCACTGTAAGAAACACTGGCCCAATTGATGTGGATGTTGTATTAGCAGATGTAAATGATCGTATTCAACCTGCAGCGATAGAACCTGATACTTCATTAAAACGGTTTGAAACTGCACTTGTAAGAATTCCTTTTGATTGGAATGAAGGTCAACCATATGAAATTGGGGTCACAATTAGTGATGGTACAAGGTTTGCTAAGGGAATTGACGCAGCGTTTCCTGCACTAGAGCCAAACGTAGACTTGTTTGTATTTTTAGGAACGATTGGATTTTTGATAGGCGTAGTCCCAATAATGATTGGTCTTTTGTGGTATCCATTTATCAAGAAATTAGGGAAAAATACGTTTAACTTCTTTTTGGCATTCACTATGGGACTTTTAGTATTTCTCGGAATTGACGCAGTAATTGAGGCTACTGAAATATCTGAGAATCATCTTTCATCAATTTTTAATGGTGAACTTCTAATTGCAACCGTAGTAATTTTATCATTTTTGGCTTTGTATGGAATAGGTAAACAATTAACCAAAAAAATAGAATTTTCAAAATTATCTCAAGGATTAGCAATATCTCTAATGATTGCTATTGGTATTGGATTTCATAATCTAGGTGAGGGATTGGCTGTAGGTGCTGCTATTGCACTTGGAGAAGTTGCTCTTAGTACATTTTTGATTATTGGATTTGCTACTCATAATACAACTGAAGGATTAGCAATTGCTGCTCCATTAACTAAATCAAAAGCCAAAATATTCAAAATGATTGGTCTTGGACTTATTGCTGGGGTCCCTGCAATTTTTGGCTGTTGGGTTGGCGGTTTCTCATTTTCACCTTTATTCACTTTGATTTTTCTCGCAATTGGAGCGGGAGCAATTTTCCAAGTCGTATTGTCAATTTTCCAATATATGAAAGAGAAATCTGATTTATTATCAAATACTTCACTATTTGCAGGAATATCTGCAGGGCTGATTGTCATGTATTTGACTAGCGTAATAATATAATCGACAAATTATGCTACATATTGTCCAAAATACAATACATTCTAACGTCAAATCCATCTTTATGAATAAAAATTATCTAGTTTTTGTCAAATTTTTTATCTATAATTAATAAATACCACTTTACAACAGAAATTCTAAATGAAGATAGTCATATCGGGTGCCGTTTTATTATTGATGTTATCAATCATCTCATTTGGAATGCCAACTTTTGCAAATGCACAATCTAATGAATTTCCACTAACTGTATCCACTGATTATCCTGGGTATGCAGAAAATAGTGAAATTATAATTTCTGGCAAAGTTAAAGAATCATCTTTATCTGAATATACCACTCCTGTTACCTTGATGGTTGTATCTCCTGATGGTAATATAGTAAAAATTGATCAATTAGCTCTTAATTCAAATAATGAATTTTCTACAACACTTGTTGCTGGCGGTCCACTTTGGAAAGCTGGCGGTGATTATACTGTAAAAGCAAATTATGGTGCACAAAAAGCCGAAACCACTTTCAATTATGCAGGCGGTAGTGGCTCAACTGCTCCGCCACCTCCACCACCTGAACCAACACCTGTGCCTGAACCAGTTATTGAAGAACCAGTTGCAATTATTGAAGAACCAGTTGCAATTATTGAACCAGAACCAGAACCAGAACCAGAACCACAAGCACTATGTGGTGAGGGAACTGTAATGAAAGATGGTAAATGTGTTGCAGAACAAAAAGAAGGTGGCGGATGTTTAATCGCAACAGCAGCATTTGGTTCTGAAATGGCACCACAAGTTCAATTCCTAAGAGAAATTAGAGATAACACCGTAATGACAACACAATCCGGTACGGCATTCATGACAGGATTCAACCAATTC
>JAOLYB010000007.1 GCA_028343215.1 Candidatus Nitrosopelagicus sp.
TCGAGGTTTCAGAAATAGGATTTGGAGCATGGACCATTGCATTGAATTGGTGGGGGAAAGAAATTGACGAAGACGAAGCTAAAAGAATGTTAAAAAAAGCATACGATTGTGGGATAAATTTCTTTGAAACAGGTGACATGTATGGAAAAGGTAAAAGTGAACGATTGATTGGAGAAGCTTTCAAAGATATGAGAGATGAAATTATAATTTCAACTAAATATGGTTATGATTTTCAGCAAGTGAAACAAATTGGACATACTGAATTACCACAACAATTTGATGAAGAGTTTACACGTAAAGCATTAAAGAATAGTTTGGATAGACTACAGACAGACTATGTCGATATGTATGGATTACATAATCCAAAGATGCACCACATTAAAGAAAATTCAATTTTCAATACATTAGATAATTTAATTGAAGAAGAAAAAATTAGAGCATACCAAATTGCGTTAGGGCCTGCAATAGGATGGACAGAAGAAGGATTAGAATCAATGAAAAGAAAAAATGTAACTGCAGTTCAAACTGTTTTTAATATTTTAGAACAGACACCTGGAAATGAATTATTAAATTCAGGTATAGAAAATGATGTGGGGATTTTAGTTAGAGTTCCAGATGCATCAGGAATTTTAACAGGTAAAGTAAACGCAGATACAAAAATTGACGAGAAAGATCATCGTTCAGTAAGAAAAGGTGAATGGATCAAGGCTTCATTGAAAAAAGTTGAAGAATTAAAACCAATTGCAGATAGAAATGGATTAAGCATTAAAGAATTGTCTATTAAATTCATCTTATCAAAAAAAGGAATTTCTTCAGTACTTCCAACAGTGATTAGTGAAGAAGAAATTCAAATATTTTCAGATATGTCAGATGGAAAATATCTAAGTGATTCAGATATGAAAGAAATTGACCAACTGTATGCACAATGGTGGTCAAAAAATCCATACGAATTGAAAGCAACCCAGGTTGCATAGTTTTAGATATTTCATGAATCAATTCTCATTAAGATTTAATTGTAGATAATAGAACATTTCTATAATGAGATCATATTCAGTTTTAGTTTTTTCATTATTATTAATTTCATCAGTTATTTTTGTATCTAATTTTGAGACTAGTTTTGCTGAGGAAATCATTGCTACCAGTACAGGTTTTGAAGATTCAACCATACTTGAATTAAAAAACAGCAGAGGAAATAATGCAGATATAGATACAGTAAGAATTTGGTTAAGTGGAGATAATGAATTCAAATCTTTCAAGACTGAAGAAGGATGGATGGGTAAAAATACACCACAAGGAGTAATTGTCTTTACATCGCAAAATGAAATTAGTCCAGGAGAATCTGTAAAATTTGGAATTAAAACTATAGAAAATAACCCAGTGATAAATTGGAAAGCATTAGATTTAAACGGAGAAATAATTAGTTCTGCAAGTACAACAATTACAAATTCTGCAACATCTCAAGATAAACCAGAATTAAATAAACCAAAAATTGTTACGATAAAAGAAAATTCAAACTTTAGATTCATTCCAGAGAGACCAGCTTCAAATTCTGATTTTAGAGTGGTAGGGGAAGAGTTTGTTCCAAATCAATTACTTGATTTCTATATTTCAGATAAATTACAAAAATCAATTAAAGTCGATGAAAATGGAAAAATATTATTCACATCTAAATTACCAGTTATTTCAAATGATGAAAGAACCGAATTCATTTTACGAGATTCAGGTGGAAACGAAAAAAGTCTCAGTATCAGAATACCACAATTAGAGAATAGAGAAATTGCAGATGTCATAAAATTATCACTAGGCAATACACCTCAAGAGGTCAAACGTGGAGATATAATTACACTTGAAGGAATGTCAACACCAAATACAACATTAACAATTACATCAAAAGATGTGAATGGAAATATTCTTGCAATAGACACAATTCAAGTAAGATTTGATGGAAAATGGACTTATGATAATTTATTTGCTCCAGACTTAGATTTGGGGACAATCTCCATTGAAATTGATGACGGTAAAAGTAAGGCATTAAGAAATATCGATGTCATTAGTGCAAAATTAATCAACATACAAAGTACAGAGACAAATATTGAATCTGGAAATATAGTTGTGTTTGAAGGTACTGCAATTCCAAATCAAGAAATGTCCGTAATCATCGAGGATGCAATAGGTACAGAATTTTTCTCCAGAACAGTATCAGTTGAAGAATCGGGTTTAGTTAATTTTAATGTGGAAATACCAAGAGGTTCAGTTGAAGGAACTTACATTTTATCTGCATTTCAAGGAAATGAATCAGGCATTACAATTTTCGGCGTTGGGCAAGAACCAGAACCAATTTTAATTGTAAGACCATTACAATTGAATTTCGCAGGAGGTGAAGAAATTAGTGTTGAGATTCAAGGTCCATCCAATGCCCAAGTTTCAATTATTTTGATTGATTCTGCAGATAGAGAAAAACTTTCAGATACATTGAATTTAGGACCTGATGGTAAAGAATCTTACAAAATTAAATCGGGCGAATTACCTACAGGAGCTTATACCTTGAATGCGAAGAGAGGGGAGAGTTCAGGTTCTGGTGTATTTACAATAGGATTGACTACAGGTTCTGGTGCAATTACAATTCAAACAACTAGAGATGATTATAAGCAAGGAGAACAAATTTTGATTTTAGGTAATACGGGTGCAATCAATGTACTATTAGATATCACCATTAGTGATCCTAGTGAAAAAATCATTAAAAAAATTGAAACATTTTCAGACAGATTCGGATTATTCAAAGTAGATAATTTTAGAGTTCCATTAGACGGAGCATTAGGTGAATGGACTGTAAATGCAAAAAGTGGAGGAAATTTCAATGAAACTGAATTTTCAGTTTCTGGAGAAGATAAGGAATTAGTAATATTTACAGACAAAAATGAGTATAAAACAAATGAATTAATGAGTATATCAGGTTCCGGTGCAAGACAATCAGCAACAGTTACAATCAAGATGTTTGATTCAGATGAAATTAAAATTAGTGAACTAAATATTACTGCAAAAAATAATGGAGAATTTTCAACAATATGGCAAATTCCACCAAGTTTAGAAAATGGAGAATATAATATGACTGTAGATGATGGAGCATCTAATACATCTACAAAATTCATCATTAATTGATCAACTAACGGTTTTTATTTCTCAATTTTTCGTCTAAAGTTATGAATCTAAAAGATAAGATTGCGGATTATCCAAATTTTCCTAAAAAAGGAATTTTGTTTAGAGATTTTTCACCAATCTTAGGCGATCCATCAGCACTATCATTTATGGTAGAGGAATTTTCAAAGAAATTTCATCCCAACGATGTAGATGTTTTTGCAGGAATTGAATCTAGAGGATTCATTATAGCATGTGCACTGGCACTAAAATATAACAAAGGAATGATTCTTGTGCGAAAGGCAGGAAAATTACCTGGAAAAATTGTTAAGACATCATATACACTAGAATATGGTAAGGCAACATTGGAAATTCAAAAAGATGTTATTCAAGAAGGGCAACGAGTTTTAATTTGTGATGATTTACTTGCAACTGGTGGAACTGCCAAAGCAGCAGCAAAATTAATTGAGAAGATTGAAGGTACCGTGGTAGGATTTGCATTTATTATAGAATTACTTGATCTTAATGGACGAGAAAAGATTAAAGAATATAGATCAGAATCATTGGTTGAATACTAATGGAAGAGTCTGCAGAGATAGGGATTTTTGGCGGTACAGGAATTTATGATTCAGGATTATTAAAAGAACCAAAAGAAATTTCAATAGATACACCATATGGAAAACCTTCAGATTCAATAACAATTGGTGAGTTCAACGGAAGAAAAATTGCATTTTTACCAAGACATGGAAAAAAACATACAATTCCACCACATATGATAAACTATAGAGCAAATATTTGGGCATTCAAAGAATTAGGAGTAAAAAGAATCATAGCTCCATCAGCAGTGGGAAGTTTAAAAGAAGAGTTCGCTCCACGAGATTTTGCATTACCAACACAATTTTTAGATTTCACAAAATCAAGAAAGGGTTCATTTTCAGAAGATGGAAGAGTTATACATATTTCGGTTGCGGATCCATTCTGTCCAGAATTACAAAATGCAATTTTGGATGTAGCAAGTGAACAAGAATTAAAAATTCACAAAGAAGCAACCTATGTCTGTATTGAAGGACCAAGATTTTCAACCAAAGCAGAATCAAAATTTTATAAAAGTACAGGTGCAGAAATTATTGGCATGACACTCGTTCCTGAATGTCAATTAGCAAGAGAAGCGCAGATTTGCTATGCATCAATTTCAACAGTAACCGATTACGATGTATGGGCAGAAAAACCAGTTACCGCAAAAGAAGTTATTGAAACACTATCAAAAAATGTTGAATTGACAAAAAAACTTCTCACGGTATTAATTGATAAGATTCCAGTTTCAAAATCATGTTCGTGTGAAAAGGCTTTAGAAGAAGCAGAATTTTAATCGTCAGCGAAAGATTCTCTTTTTAATCCTTCAGGAAGAGTGAGATCACCTTGAATTAAATTTTTTTGTAGAGTATCAATTACAACATCAAGATCATAACCCAAGTCTTTGATGTTTTTTTCAACATCTTCAGAAAGTTTTACGCCTATATTTTGACCTCCAATTCTTCCAAATGCAATTCCAGTGAAAGGGAATGAATTTGTATCTACAATAAAATTACCAACAATTTTTGCAGCCATTTGAGTACCAGTAATTTCTTGAACGTTGACAGTAATTTTCAAGATCAAATTTCAACTGCAGTATGTATATGATCTAATACAAGAAAACTTGAATGAAAATCATCCACAATTTTAAAATCTTGAATTTTTAGGTCAATGAGTTTTTCATCAGATGTTTCAAATTTTATCATTCCAGTTTCTTTTAATTTAACTAATTTCCATTTGTCTTTTCCTTTCTGTAATTTACTTACAACAACAGCCCATTTTTCATTATCTTCAATTCGCGGCATTCCAACAATATCCGAAATAGAATCAATTCCTAATGTTTTTTCTTCACAAAATGCTTTCATACATGCAGCACATCTCCAAACATCAACGGAACCAATTGTTCTTTCATCAATGTTGATGTTAACGGGAGCAAGATAAGTTATCTGAGGATTATTACAACATTTGTAAATTTCAGGAGCTTTTGGTTTGTCTTCAGAGTCACCTAGAGTTTTTCTAGTATAACTTTGAGGTTTTCCAGAAGGAGCATCAGATTCACTCATATTTTTTCATTTTATTTGTTATATTTAGTCCTTGCATCATCATAAGATACTTCCAATGCAACACCAATGTTATCGATGTTCAAATTTTTCTTAAATTCTTTTTGTTCTCGTTCACACATTTTTCTATACATATTAACTGCAGTAAATCTAGGATGCATTGCCTCAAACTCATCATTAGGCATATCAATGAATCCTCCTAACTCTACTAGTTTTTTTGAGTTTTGAGTTGCATCATCGAGAGAAATATTCAGATCACTTGAAAGTTTAGATGTATTCATTTTGCCATGAATTACAATATGTAAGAAAATTTTTGCTTGAATTTCTGTTAATTTTATTTCAGATACTAGAGTTTTAATTATTTGTGAGAGATTCATTTTATTGATTATAATTCAAAATCATCTTTTGGTTTTTTAACAAATTTCTTAGTTACAATTTTAAATGAAATACCCAATGTGATGAAATTAGTAATTAATCCAGCAACACCACCAAAAATTAGATCATTCGTTACGGTCCATATAACAAAAAATACAATTAATGTAGGAACAGCGATAATTATTGCGACTAAGGAACCTTTAGTGATTAGATCCTTTGATGTTACTTTTTTTGCAGGGCTATCAGTCAACAGTTTCAAATGGGATTCTGCCTATAAAAATCAAAGATGCTTTATATTTGGTAAAACTAGTTTTTGTGTATTGAGTAAATATGCGAATGCTACACAACCAACTGAAAAATCGCTAAATTATGTAATACCTATAATTTTACTAGTTTTTTTTGGATTAGTGTATGCAATGTCATTACGAGCAGATAACGGATTTGTTAGTTTCATATTAATCGGAATCGCTCTAGTGACAATAGTTTACTGGACTAAAGTAATTAAAAAAATGGTTATTACTCAGAAACCAAAATTTACTGCGAGAGAACAAGAAACCAAAAATTGGGTATATGATTTAATCAAAGGCGATAATGAAACAGTTTTTGTTGCAGAAGTTCCAGGACCGGAAGACAAAATTGCCGTCAGATTAATTGATGGTATCTTATACATCAGAGGATCTCAAGGATTTTCAAAAGAAGTTCAGATTGAAGGGCCAAAAGAAATGGAGATTGGTGATTTCAAATATAGAAATGGTGTATTAACATTAAGAATTAAAACATCAGAAGCTCTTTGATTCTTCTAACTTTTTTGGCAGATACTTCTCAGTGATATTATTAAGACCATATTTAGAAAATGCCTCCAGTTCTGCTTTTCTCTTAATCTTTATGAACACTTCAAGTTCTCTTTTCCATAATCCTTCTTGATATCTAGGATCTTTCAATAGATCATAGCAACGTTTGATGTCAGATTCTGTCATAGGTATTGTAGGAAGTTTAAATTTATCAATATCTGTAGCCCATACGCCCATCCATTTTGCATCCGGTACAGTTAATCCTTTTAGATGAGCTGCGTTTGCCGAACCAGATTTTATAACCATCGCAATGTGTTCTCCATATACATCACCGTCAGTTAAAATTACAACAGGCAAACCCATTTCATCATGCAATCGTTTTAACAAAGTACGAGTTGAACGAGGAGCTTGACCTCCAGTATTGATAATTATTGATTTGAATTTTTTATCAACTTGTTCTTCCACAAATCTAGTGAACAGACCACCTTTTTCTATAGCAATTACAAGTTCAGCACTAGTATCGACTAATTCTGCAGAAGTCATACTTGGACCAATTGCATATCCGTCAGGATGGCTAGAAAGATTTTGCGTCTTTCCTTCATATCCGGGAATTGTATATTCTATTGTCAAATCACCAAAAATACTACTTCTCTCTTCAGGAAATACATAGAAGTCTTCTCTAGGTTGAGATAAAACAGCTTCCAGATCAACTATGATGTTATCAGATTCACCTTGGTCTTCAAAATCTACAGCAAATGCTTGTGATGAATAGTAAACATCTCGAAGAGTGGAGGATTTTTTTTCATGTGTTAATTTGTTAGCAAAAAATGCAAGCCACAGTAATTGAGTAAATGAACGTAATTGTGAACTATTTCTTGAACTTCTTAGAGAAGTGTTAGTTCCCAGTACATACTGTCTTAATTTCTTATCATAAATTATATTGCTAATGGAACGATTTGGGATTGAAAATTTTGGAAATTCTCCATTTTCAAGATCCTCATACACTTGAGCACCATGTTTTTTGAGAAGACTGATCAAATTCTTTGATTTATCTATTTTCTCTTTTTTAGTCTGTTTTTTGGTTTCTTTTTTAGTCTGTTTTTTAGCCATTCTTTTTTACCTCTTCAAGTGATCCATCTGAATTAGTCAATGCAGTTTCTTCTTTTATCATTTCTTTATAGTTTGGTTCTTTTTTATTTCCAGATAATTCCGTACAAAATTGTGCAACAAGTGGCAAATATTTGGAATACAGATTTGCACGTTTTTTTGCCATTTCAGCTTGACCTTTTTTAGACATGTACCCAGAAAGTTTTCTTGATAAAAATTGAAGTGCCAACCTAAGTTCTTTTTCAATTTCAGGTCTGTCTGCAACATTTTCTTTTCCTACTGTTTTGTATGGTACCCTAGTTGAGCAAATATGAGAAACAATAATCATAGGTGCAGAATCATTTTTCACTTTATAACGATTCCAATCAGTATCTTTTACAACCTTTAGTACCACATCACTACCTTCATCATATAACAATGGAATTCTATTTGCAAATCGGTATACAGTAGTGCCACGTGTTTCAATTTTACCTCCATATGCGATTCCCATTTCTATAACAAATGGAAATCCAGAATATGCAGATGCAGTTCTTTGAACTACAGCCATGAAATCAGGTTCAAATCTTCTCTCAATTCCTTTTTCAAGTGGACCATCACCAAGCGGTGCTAAACATGTAGGATCAGGAGATCTAAATCCTTCATATGTTTGCAATGCATCACTTAATTTTACTAATTCTTGGTCAGTCATATTTCCAACTCTAGTTTCCGGTTTAAACTTGGCAAACTTACAAAATTCTAATGCTGCAGTTGGACCTACTCTTTGAAATCTTTTTGATAAAAAGTGGGTAAGAGATTCACCTTGAACAGTATTTGCTAATTGTTTATAGTAATGACTTTCAACATCCATTTCTGCTACAAGGGTTTGAGAAGTACTATAATCCCAATAAACTAATTTATTATTTCGAAGATCAACATCTTCAATTCTAATTCTTTGTAATTTTTCAAAATCTGCTTCAAGAAATGACATTAGAGATATTACAACACGTACAGGTCTAGAAAGTGATTTCCATTTTTTCTCAGTCTTTTTCATAATTTCACCGTATGTGAATTTCTTTTTTGACATTCCAAGTTCTTTTCTAACTTTTTCAATCATTTTATCATCAACATTTGGTATTTGGTAATGTGTGTCAACAAGCATTCGACGTATTGTTTCAACATCAATTCCATAAGGATGAGGTGCAATTATTGTTGGGGCAGGTGGCATGGAACGAATGATTGCTTTATGATGAAATTTCTCACCTTTAGGATCATCAAACGAGATTGTTGCGTATGGTGTAATCAAAGAAGTTTGATAAACATAATCACGAATTTTTGTACCTGCTTTAGAATAATCACCTTCTAAACAAATACTTACACTCAATCCATTTTCAGTACTAGGTGTTTCTTGTTTTTTTACTATGACAGGTTTATTTTTTTGAATATCTAATAACATTTCAAAATCAAAACGAGTTTTTCCATCTGCATTGCTTTTAACTTTTACAGATTTGTTTGTAGTAATTTGTCCATATAGTATAGCCATAGTTGCACCCAATCCAAACATTCCACGTGCTTGTTTAAGACCAAATTTTGAACCATACAAAACAGTTCCAAATGCCAGAGGAACATGTTTTGAAGGAATTCCAGGACCATTGTCTTTTACAGTTAAGATGTATTGTTTTGGGTCAGGTTTTTCTGGATCTACTGCTTTAATTGTCATGTGTATGTTTGGCAATATTCCGCTATGATCACATGCATCAAGTGAATTTTCTACAAATTCACGTACTGCAGTGTATAATGAACGAGTAGGATTACTAAATCCTGCAAGATCACGATTACGATAGAAGAACTCACTAGGAGAAATTTGATTAAATTGTTCTTTAGAAGACATCTTGATTTTCCCATAATAATGCTTTATCAGCTTTTTCACGTCTTCTAGCAGATTCCAATTTACTGTAAACAGGACCATGCATACTTCCACTACAAAGTGAAGCAATTGCATCAACTGCTAAACGTAATTGATTTGGTTCTCCAATTATTCCAACAGTTCTACCATAAACAGATATTGTTGAACCAGTTAAATTTTCCATATTTAGCCTAGCAGTTCCATTTTCACCAATTATTCTTCCTTTGATTCTTTCAATTTGATCAGGTGATTTTCCACCAAATTCACGTAAATCAATAACATGTAAACTATTTTCTCCACGCAATAGTCGGAATGCATTTTCAGGTGAAAACCCTCTACCAATTGCAGAAACAATTTCAACAGATTTGAAGGGACTAATATTTCCATCAATTTTATCACTAGTAATAATTACCTCACCAGTTTCACTATCAATATTCAAATCAACATGACATTTTTTTTCGATTTGACGTTTGGTGTTTCCAGATTTTCCTATAATGACACCAATTCTTTCAATTGGAATTCTAATTAATTTTTCAAAGCTCATTTTGTTATCCTTTCAAGAATATCAGCAGGGTTTTCAACTGTTAATCCTCGTTTTACAAAGAAGTTGGTTATGTTATTAATGTCTCTTTTCAAAAAATTTATTGTATTAGGGTGTGTTGTATCAACTGCAGATCCCAAATCAAACAATTTTAGACCATTTTTGGTTTTAAAAATATTATATTCTGAAAAGTCACCATGAACTAATTTCGCTTTTTTGAATAAATCAGAAATTAAAGTGATTGATTGATGGTAATCATTTTCATCAATTTCAGATTCTAATAGAGTATTCTCAGGTTTTCCATCTTTACCCTCAAAATCCATTATGAGGATATTCTTTGACACATGTCTAGGTTTTACTACAGATATGCCACAATCATAACATTTTGAAATATTTTGGAATTCTTTTCTAGCCCAGAGATAAACTAGATTTTTTGTTCCTTTTTTAACATTAGAAAATCTAGGATCACCCATAACATATTGACTTCTTTTTTTAAAATTAGATGTAGTAACTAAATAAATTTTTAATGCAATATCATTATCGTCAGGATCTTTGGCCCAAAAAACTACAGATTCCTTACCAGCTTTTACTACACCGTTAACATAAGAAATTATTTTTGATGTGATTAGAGCATAGAGTTGCATTACAGTTATTTTATCTAAAACTTCATTGATTACCTTATTTTTTTTAAATCCATCATCTAGAGTCTTCTTTTTTTTCTTTTGTTCAAGTTTAGATTTTATCTTTAATTCAATTTTTTTTTCAGAATTGTTAGACATGTCTTATAGCATATCTACAAATAAAAAATCATTTCTGAGGTTAGAAGTCTTTTGGAATATGATCATTATCTTTTAACCAATCAACTTGAGGTAATGTAAATCTCCAAACTATATCACCACGTTCATCTTGTTTAAAATCCCATGGAGCAATAACTACAACATCATTGTCTCTTATCCAAATTCTTCTTTTTAATTTACCTCTAATTCTACCGCGTCTAGTAATATCATCAGTACATTTTACAAGAACTTGATCACTACCTAAAAGTTTGATTACTCGTCCGTACATTTCACCTTCTTCAGCTAATCTAATTTCTTTTAATGCACTTTCATTGAGTACTTTACGTTTTCCCACGCAAAAGATATGTAAATTTTGTATATAATTGTGGTGTTACATCTTGAATACTATCAAAAATGGTACACCCTCAATATGTCTAATACTTTTCTCAGAACCAATCCCAAGACTTGTTGCAAGTGAAATTGTTTTTTCACCGACCATATTGATGGAATTACATTTTGTTAAGAGATTCTTTGCTTCATGTTCATCTACATCTCTTTCAGCATAATAATTTGGATTGATTTTGATTTTTGTATTTCCATCTTTAATGATTTTACCTATTAATTCAGGATCACAAATATTTAACATTAAATTTCCACTTGCGCTAATTACTTTTGTAGAAAAAAGCATTATGCATATTTGCCTTTAATTGTAGATTTTGCTCCACATGCCTCACAAATTAGAAAAGATATTCTATTTTCTTTTTCCACTTTAGTGTCAGGGCTTTGACATGTTGGACATTCAACATAGTCTTTCAGATAAATTCCAAATAATCTAGTAAAATCATCTGGATCACGTTTTCCAACAAAAATTGCTTTTTCACCTACACGATCAGCAGGAACAGCAAATTCTTTAGATAAATATTGTAAAATGATGTTAGGCTCTCGTCTTAGTGCTTTTGGAAAGTCTGCAAAGTTTCTAAGAATAGTTTTTTTTCCTTCCCAAGTAATATCGATTGGAGGTAGCTCAAAACGTTTACCTGATGAAGATGTATTTGAAATATTTTTTTCAATTCTTTTAAGTAAATTTTCATAGTCAGACTTTGTCATAACTAACAGTTGTTCAAATCCCCTATATGGGTTTAGTTAGAAAAAGGAAAGGAGAGTCTAAGGTTTACCTATTCGGAAAACTTTAGTTCCGCATTCGCCACACACACCTTTTACAGCTGGACGTCCATTTTTCAATTTAGTCACTTCTGGGTTTTGAATTTCTCTTTTTTGTCTGCATTTTACGCAATATGCTTCAGTCATATATCAAACACAAAACAATCTTCTATTTGAAAAGAGAACGTGAATATTATTTCACTTTAGGCTAGACATGAAGGATCTTTTTTATTAACTAATTTGGAAATATTTCTAAATTTGATCAAAAATATTGAATTTTTTTAAAAAATGACTAAATTGAAATAAAATAGATCAGTATTATAATGATTAAGAATTGGATATGGACATGGGTTCTAAGAAAGGTGTTGCAATCACAGTAGCAATATTAGTTGCAATAACAATCGCAAGTTTTTCAGTTTGGATGGTAAATAGTTCAACAAATACAGAAATGACAATTGTGGTTACTGATTTTCAGAATCATCAAGAAGGCATTACAGAAAGACATAAGATTATTTCAAATGCTATAGAAGTCTCGTTTTCAAAATTAATTAATGAACAAATTTCAGTAGATGAATATGTTAGAATTGCGGAAGTTTCTTCATCACAGAATAATGCATTACTAATGGAATTAGCATATAGTGATGCACCAGAAGAATGGCAAGAAAGTTACATTAATCAAATTGCATCATTAAAATCATTTGAAGCATACATCATAGAAACTATGGTTATGGCAAATCTAATCAAGAGTGATGGAGAGATTGAACAAAGAAATGAAATTTTGAACAATATAGAGAAATTAAAAGAAGAATCTATCCAATATGGCAAATTGGCAAACTCCTCAAAACCGTGAGTAAATACAAAAAATACTATATTCATTAGTTGGAAATCATTAAAAGGTAATTTTGTAATAATACTCATAATGTCAGAGAATAAAAAATTGGAGAGAGATATAGAAACCACTGCTGTATCAAAATTACTTGTAATTTGTGTAGACAGGGATGATGATGTGGGCAGGAAAGCAGGAATCACAACTCCAGTAGTAGGGAGAGACTCATGCATTAATGCGGGACAAAGACTTGCTTTAGAAGATCCGGAAGATGCAGATTCAAACTCCATATTTTATGCAGTAAAAACCTATGAAGATTTAGTAAGTAAAGGTTACAATGTTGAAGTTGCAGTGGTAGCAGGGGTCGAAAAAAGAGGAGTTCAAGCAGATGAGAAAATTGTTAGTGAAATAAAATCTATTTTACAAAAATTTTCAGCTAATGGAGCAGTAATTGTTTCAGACGGCGAAGATGATGAAATGGTAATTCCAGTTATTCAAAATGTAATACCAGTAGTATCAGTTCAAAGAGTTGTTATGCAAGTTAGTAGAACAATTGAACATTCCTATGCAGTGTTTGGAAAGTTTTTGAAGACTGCAATGTATGATAAGACATATTCAAAATTCTTTTTAGGAGTTCCAGGAATTTTATTATTAATTGGAGGTATCGGAACAGTAGTAGGTTATACTGCAGAGATTTTTGCAGTTTTAGTTAGTATTTTAGGCGGTGCATTTCTTATTCGTGCATTTGACATAGACAAATCATGGTCTAATTGGACAAAAGCAACGCCGACAGGATTCATTAGAATATTTGCACTTGTAACAGGAGTGATTCTAATTCTTGCATCAGTACCAGCAGGTGTTACAAATATTGATTCACAATTATTTGAAAATGGAATGGATTTCTCACAATCATTATCAAATCAAATAGTAATTGGACAGTTTCTTCAAGGTTTATTTCCATTTTTATGGATGGGACTCGGTACAATTGCAGCTGGGATTTTAATTAGTAATTGGCTAAATAGGAAATTGAAGCACATTAGCGACGTATTACGAATTATTGTGTTAGCGGCAATTTATCCAACAGTTGCACAATTTACAAACATACTAACTACCAATGAAAGTTCATTTTCATTAATTCCACCATTGTTAGCAGGTGCAGCAATAACACTGATATCAGCCACACTACTTTTCCGTAGATACAGGAAACGAGGTGGCAGATTATTAACGGAATAAAAGACGCAGCATTATATCTTTCAGGGTTTTATTCAATCTATTCCAAGAGACTAGAAAATGATATTCTTCAAGGGGATATGCCTAATCACATAGCAATCATTCTAGATGGAAATAGAAGATGGGCAAAAAGAAATTTGACAATTCAGGAAAAAGGCCATTTCAAAGGTGCAGATGCAGTTGAAAATTTACTGGATTGGTGCGAAGAGTTTGATATCAAAATTATTACATTATACGTCTTATCAGCAGAAAATCTTGATAGAAAAAATGAAGAATTAGATTATCTTTATGAATTAATCCATAAAAGATTAGAAAAATTACACGATGATCCTAGATTACACAAAAACAAAATGAGAGTGAAAGCAATTGGAACTATCGAATTATTACCAGAATCAATTAAAGATGTTCTTACTAGATTGGATAAAATAACAAAAGATTACGATAAACATTTTCTAAATATTGCAATTGCTTATGGAGGACAAGATGAGTTAGTTGATGCAGTAAAAAAAATTGGGACACAAATTAGAGATGGGGAATTAGATGCAAAAGATATCAATAAAGAAGTGATAGAATCTAACTTGTATACATCACACCTACCACAATCATCTCCAGATATGATTTTAAGAACATCAGGTGAAAAACGAATGAGTGGATTCCTATTATGGCAAAGTGCATATAGTGAATTAGTATTTTTAGATATTTTTTGGCCAGAATTTAGAAAAATTGATTTAATGAGAGCAATTAGAACATTTCAAAAAAGAAAACGAAGAATTGGAAAATAAAATGAAAGAAGAAGTGTCATCAGGAATTATTTTATTTAATGACATGGGAGATAGAAAATTTTTGTTATTAAATTATCCATCCAAACATTGGGACTTTGTGAAAGGTAAAATGGAAGAAGGAGAAACACCTCATGAAACAGCACTTAGAGAAACTAATGAAGAAACAGGAATATCAGATGTAGAATTTTTAGAAGGTTTTAAAGAAGAGATTGAATATTATTTTCGTGCAGATAATCAAGATATCCATAAGAAAGTTATATTTTTTCTAGGAAAAACAAAAACTACAGATATAATTTTATCACATGAACATTTGGATTTTATCTGGTTAGATTACAATAATGCCTTAGATAAAATTACATATAAAAATGCAAAAAATCTTCTAAAAAAATCT
Source organism: Candidatus Nitrosopelagicus sp. (assembly GCA_028343215.1). Lineage (GTDB taxonomy): Archaea > Thermoproteota > Nitrososphaeria > Nitrososphaerales > Nitrosopumilaceae > Nitrosopelagicus. The sequence goes on from JAOLYB010000007.1 coordinate 15,130, forward strand.
AAAGAATTTTTAAATTATTGAATCGGTAACCAAGTTTTTTGTAGTTTCAAGAGGATTCTTTGAATTCAGAATAGTTCTTCCAACAATTAGATAATCGGAACCAAGTTTTTTTGCTTTTGATGCGCTTCCACCTTGTGTGCCTATTCCTGGAGAGAATAATGATAATTTTCCACGTGCTGATTTTTTACAATAAGATATGATTTTTGGGTAAGTAGCGCCAACAATTATTCCATCCACATGACTAGTCAATGCCCAATCTAAAAATAATTGATATAGTTGTTGTTTTTTTGAGTTATTTTTAATTTCTAATTCATAAGAAAGTTTTGCTTCAGGTGCACTCATATGACATAGTGAAATTACTCCTTTGTTTTTCTTATGAGATAGTTCTACTAAATTTTTTAGACTTTTTTTACCCATAATTGGATTAACAATTACTGCATCAAATCCCATATTCCATAAATTTTCAGTGGTAATGGAATTTGTATTTCCTATATCATTTAATTTTATATCAGCAATGCATTGTAAACCATAATCATGTGCATTTTTATTAATTTTTGAGATTTGTTTTTTATCTAGTTGTAAAAGAAGATGAAAGTTGATTTTTATCCCACATAGGTAATTGTTTAGAAGTTTAATGTTACGTAATGTCTTTGATTCCATATTCGTTATTTTTGGATCATAGTCATTTGCTAAAATGATCGGAGATGTTTTTGCAGATTTTTTTATTCTATCACTGAATTTGGTCATAATCGACCAATGGATGTGAGTCTTTTAACTTTATTATTTTGATGTAAGAATAACCATGTTCACCAGTATGAGTTACAAATTCAGGCTCAGAGTTTTTAGATGTCGTGTATTTCAGAAATGGTTTTGTTGGTTCATCATCTAAACTAACATGACAAAAATATGACGGTCCATCTTCATTAAAATTAAGAAAAACACCCAGAAACCACTTGCCTCTTTGTTTAAATGCAAACAATGGAAATGGTGCTTCTTCATATCCAAAGCTGAGTTTAGCCAAACTAGAAAGATCTTCTAATTCAATTGGTTGGTATTTTTCTTTGGAAGCTTCTATGTCAGGTTTTAGAGATGCAGGAAGAGATTTTATTTTAATTATTGGAGAATAAAGTTTAGAATTATCTAAAGTAGTATCTACTAGTTCAAGCTTTTCCTGACCAGAATTAAATCCATAACAAAGATAGTGACCAATATTTTCAATCGGTGTAAAGTAAATTACAGGTTTTTCTTTTAGTAAATCCATTTGAACAGATAAGACTTTTTTTCCATTATGCTCATGTAGAAATGATACACGAGGAGAACGTTCTAGAGCACATACCAGACGTGTAAATTCTAAAGGTGAATCCAATTGTACATAATTAGGTAGAGTTGCCATTGATTATTTTTTTAAAAATTCTAAATTAAAGCTTACTGAAAAAAAATTATGTGCGTAAATCAATAATATCATTTACGCCTGCTCCAGTTCCAATTAATGTAACAGGCACGCCTAATTTTTCTTCAATATTTTTTATGAATAGTTTTGGTTTGGAGCCTAAATCATCGATAGATTGTGCCCCTGCGCATTCAGGAAATCTTACATCCAATTTTGTAATTGAAATTTGATTTGCACTACTAAGCATAATTGCACGACTGGCAAGAGTGAAATCAAATTCAGCTGCACGTCTTAATCTTCCAGTTACAGTTCCAAATTCTTCCCAACCTTTTTCAGATGTTTCTTCAGGACTAAGTTCACCCTCCATTGGGCCAGTACCAACTCTAGTCAAATATGATTTAAAAACTACAATTACATCGTCAATTCTTTTTGGACCCACTCCAACATCAGCACAAATTCCAGATGCAGTTACATCTTTTGTAGTTACAAAAGGATATGTTCCATGCCAAAGTGATAAGTGAGTACCTTGAGTTCCTTCTATCAAAACATTCTCATTATTATCTAATGCATTATTAATTTCGAGAGGAACGTCAACAATGTATTTTTGTAAGGATGCAATCTCTTTTGCCATTTTTAGAGTTCTCATTGCACGTTCAGCATTTGCAGGACCTGTTCCAGAACCAGTACTACCTATTTTTTCTTTTAATCTACCTTGTGAATCAGCTTCAAGATGATGCTTCTCAATTATTCCACAATTATTGTCAAGAAATGATCTTCCATCAGTTCCAAAATCATTTATTTCTTTTAGAAAAACATCAGGATTTACAACAACACCAGGTCCAATCATTACTTTAGAATTTTTATTTAGAAATCCACTTGGCAACATTCTAACTTTGTAAGTTTTTTCGCCATCTTTGATTGTGTGACCAGCATTTGGACCAGCACCACCTCTAACAACTATTGAAGGATTATCTTTTTGTGCCAAATATGATATGATTTTGCCTTTACCTTCATCTCCAAAAAAACCTCCAACAACTATACTTGCACCCATAACACAAATTTTCAAATCACATATTTAAGCTAAAGTGCATTACGGTTAATATCAAGTCTCTAAATTTGATAGTGTGTCAGAACCTAATTTTGCTGGAAATATTATTGTAAATCTTGCCAGTTTACCAGATTTTCTAAGAACACCAATTCTTAAAAAAAGAATGACAGAATTTTTCTCAAAGAATGATGATGAAAAAGCAGAGATCATAATCAATGCACTTAACGCAGGTCCAACTATTCCATTCCCCAATTTCTCAAAATTATTCAGAACATGGTTAGAGGTACTTTCAACAATTAATAATGAAAATAGAGAAGACATGTTTTCAAATTACTTTAAACATATACTAGCATCACCAGATAAGATCATTCTTTTTAATTTAGATGCAATTTTTGAGATATTTTTGCAAGTAGATAGTCAAAAACAGCAGATTTTGATAGCGTCAATAAAGATAGTTTTTGATAGATTAGATGCAGAGTCCAAAAGAAAGATGAATTTGTTAGCTCCAGAGTCTGCTAAAAAATTATTTAATTTCTAAGCTGGTTTTTCTTCAGGATTTCTGTTATCTTCATTTTGAAAGTCAACATAATCACCCTCAGGAGTCATAACGCCTGCAAATATTTTTTCATGTTTTCGTAGTACCTTTCGATGATCTGATAAAGACAAATCAAGATGCATTTCATTTATGACCATGATTTTCATCTCTTTCCACTCAGCCCAACATTTTGAACATACAGGATATTTCTCTGCCTGTGGTTCCAATACATCATTATCGGGAATTTCTTCTTTACATTTAGTGCAAATTTTACTCAATAAGAGATAGAAATTTTATTTCAATTTATCTCTTCTTCATAAAAGCAATAATACTCTGCAAATAAAAATAGAATATGAAGATCAAGTGTCCAAAATGTAAAGAAGATGCGGAACTAGCTCCAGATTTTTCATATGTAGAATGTAAAAAATGTGGTTTGGACATGAGTTATGGTGAATATGTGAGATTTGTTGCACATAACGAAGCACAATATTCTGACATTTTAGCAGATTATACAGGATCAACTGAAGGAGAAACAGCTGGAACTTTAGACGAATGGGAAGATTGAATGGAATTAATCATTTTATGAATCAATTTTCTACAAGACTTAATTAATTTAGCAATAGGCAAATAATTGCATGGAGTTCGTATTAGAAAATATTTTGAATCTTATAGGATTCATTATTGGAATAATCATAGGTGCTTTTGCATATGTGGGTTACAAAAATACTGGAAGTCCAGTTTTATTTAGACTGACAATTGCATTTTTTGCAATTGGAATTGGTTTTGGAATAATATGGGGAGGTTACATGATTGATGACTTGGTTTTGCAAGAGGGAAAAATTAATCGAGGGTTACAAGCTTTAGGTTTAGGAACACAAACAATAGGCTATTTTTTTATTGCATTTTCACATACAATCAAATCATTTTTCCCAAAATCACGATACTTTAGATCAGTTGGAATTTTACCATTGTTTGCACTATCAGCAATGAACATAGAACATATCATCAGATCGTTTTCATTTATTTTACTTGTTTATGGAGCAATTGAGACATTTGTTTCATTTTTGGAAGGAAAACAAAAGGGCGCATTAGCAGTTGGTACAGGACTAGCATTATTAGCATTTGGCGAATTTATTGCATGGTACTCTTTAGTTTTTCCAGAATCAATTCTTTATTCAATTTCAATTTTATTGAAGATATCAGGATTGATTTCTTTATTTTTACCAATTTCAAGATTACCGTTAAGAAAAATAAAATTTGATAATTTAGAAGATGAGGAAGATGAGGAATTTGGAAAATAGGCGTGAAATATTTCAGAGTCAAGAAAGTTTAGTCTCTTTGTTTATTCAATATATTGAATAAGATCATAGCAGAATCAAGTAGAAATTCATCAGATGGGCACATATAGGAAACAGATTCAAATTGTCGGGGATATTCTAGATGCTGCAGAAGAACTCACTATTGATCAAGAAGGAGCATCAATTACCAAATTAATTCAAAAAGCAAATATTTCTCACAGTAGAATTTCAAAAATTTTAACAAATTTAGTTTCACAGGGATTATTAGAACAGGTTGATTCTAAACGAGCTTGTAAATATAAAATCAGTATGTCTGGAAAGGAATTCTTAAAAGAATTTAAGAGATTTTCTGAATTTACAGATAATTTTGGTTTAACAATTTAGGAAAACTAAACAACATAATTATTTGTGAAGTTTAGATTTACATTGTGAATATAGTAAACTGCGACGAAAATGGAATAAATAAAATTGTAAATGCGTATGAAAATGGACAGATTATCGCCTATCCAACAGATACAGTTTATGGGATAGGATGTAATCCTTTCAATAAAGATAGTATTTCCAAAATTTATGATATAAAAAACAGAGAAGGTCAGAAGAGATTTCCAATTTTAGGATTTTCAAAGAAAGAATTAGAGAAAATTGTTGAATTTAACACAATTGCAGAAAACATTTCGGAAAAATTTTGGCCGGGACAAATCACCATGTTACTTCCAATTAGAAAGGAAATAAGTCAAAGAATTAGTAATAATGGAAAGTTAGCTGTGAGAGTTCCAAATAATGAATGTGTGCTAGCAATTTTAGAAAAATGTAAATTAATTGTTGGGACTAGTGCAAATATTTCAGGTGAAAAATCAATTCTAGATTCAAACGAATGTAAAACAAAGCTACCGGAAATAGATATTTTAGTGAATGGTGGAAAAATTACTAGTTTAGGTGAATCAACCATCATTGATTTTGTTGATGATCAATTGAAAGTGATTAGAGAAGGTTCTATTTCAAAACAGGACATAGAGAAAATATTATGAATATGATTATTACATGTCAGAGAAATCTTGAAGAACCAACTATTTTGGAGATACAAAATATGTTAGAAAGATTCGGAGATACAGAATCAATTGTTGAAAAAACTATTTTTTCAGGAATAATTCAGGTGGAGACTGAATTGGATATAATGAAAGTTTTAGAGGATTTTAAAGAAGTGATCGAAGATGAACCATGGTTAATCAAATACTGTTCGAGAATCATTCCTATTCAAGCAGAATGTGAATCAAAATTAGATGAGATTAGGGATAAAGTGAACGGGTTATCAGAGGTGATTAAAGAAAATGATACATACAGAATTACAGTAGAAAAACGACAATCATCATTACATACTAGTGAGATTATTTCCAACATTGCAGATTCATTATCAAATAAAGTTTCATTAGAAAATTCAGATTGGGAAATAATTATTCAAGTGTTAAGAAATAAAACAGGAATTAGTATAATTCCGCCAAATACAATTTTAAGTGTGAATAGACAAAAACGTGTTGAATTAGATTAGTATTGATGCTTTTTCAACAAGTAAATCAGCAAGAGGTGTTTTAGATTCAATTGAATCTAGAGTTTGATTAGATATTTTGAAAAAATTTTTGATAAAAATAGAATGGTTTTTGGTAAAAATTGCATCTTGATCATCAGATATAGATTCATTTAGTTTAGTTAGATGGGATTTTGCACCTATAGAGATTAAAATAAAATTTTCAGATTCCGATAATCCAACATTTTTTATTGCATCTTTAATTTGAGTGGTATTTGAAAATCTCAGAAGTAAATCAGTTTCAATTTTATCAGAAAGTAGTTGATCATTTGATTTTTGATTTATAGAAATGTTTATGATTTTTTTTGCATGTTCCTTATCAAGTATGAATTTTGATGAGATTGCTTGTAAATACAATTTAGGAAATTTTTTTCTTAATGAAATAAGATATTCTTTATTTGCATGTGATTTTTTAATTTCAAATAATTGAATCTGATTATTTTTTATCGTAAACGTAACATTTGTTTTTGAGCCACCATGAATTATTGGTATGATATTTACAACATCACCAGAATTTAGATGAGTGTTGTTACCAGCAAGAGCTGAAGAATCAACCCCATTTACAGCAATCAATAAATTTTTTCCATCAAAATCGGGAGTATTTTCTGGTTTTTTTGAAATTAGATGAGATATCATTTCAGAAATAGTGTCAATATTTTGAGTTATTTCTAATGAATCAGTTTGAAAAGATTTTCTCGCGCCGCCTATGAAATTAACAGTAATCATAAGGATCAGTTATTTTTGGTAAATTAATTGATTTTGTTATTCAGATTTAGATTCATCAACAATTTCTTCAGCAGTGGATTTTTCTTCAGATGCGGTAGTTTCAGTTTCTGAGCCTGGTTCTTCAGTAACATGTCTTATTCCTTCGTCGGTATGAGGATCTTCAACACCGCCAACAATTTCAATAGATGCAGTATCTTCATCGGATTCGACTTCAGGTTTTTTAGATCTTGATTGTTTACGTTCTTGAGATTTCTTTTCATTATCAATTAACATTTGTTTTCGTTCTTCAAATTTGGCTTTTCTTTGAAGAATTTTTGTAATATACCCAGCGATTTTATTTTTTAGACCTTTTGAACGTACAATAGATATTTCATTCAATGATTGTTTGTTAGTTGCAAAATCAGTTCCGAAACGTTCAGAATATTCATTCATAACTTCATTTGAAATACGTTTTATTCTATCCACTAGCAGTTTGGTTTTTTGGTTTTTTATATATGTACCATCAAATTCCTAAAAATTTCTTCGAATTATCTTCAATTTGGGCTAGTAAACTTTCGTATGACATATGAAGGATTTTGGAGGCACAGAAAATTACGCTTGGCACAAACATCATTTCAGTGGTTTTGTATTCAAAACAGTGAGAGAATTTGACAGGACCATCAGTCTCAACTAAAAGCCTAGAAGGATCTGTTTTTGTAAGTAGAACTTGTTTATCATTTGCATACACCAGTAAAGGACCATATGATACAAAATATTGATTGTCCATAGCAGTTTTTAATTGAGATTTATTTCCATCAAACCAATGAAGTAAGATTCCAGGTATTTTGTAAGAAGGTAAAATTTCAAAAATATCAGGTAATGTTTTTCGTGAATGAATGGACACAGGTTTGTTAAATTTCTCTGCTAAAGATAGTTGTTTTGAGAAAACATCTTTTTGTACGTTCCATTCATCTTCAGAATCAATGTAGGTTCTATCTAGTCCAATCTCACCAACACCACTAATAGTTTCATAGTTTTTTCCAATCAAATCATAAACAGGTAAAGGATCTTTTTGAGCCATTTCAGGATGAATTCCGATGAAAGGTAAAACATTTTTTGATTTTTCATGTAAAGTCAAGGTTTCATTAGAAGTTTCAATATCCATTGATACACAACATGCTTTGATTTTTAACAAATCCATGTAATTTAGAATCATATCAATATCAGATTTGTATTCAGGATCTGATAGATGGATATGTGCATCATAAATCCAGCTCATGACATGTGTTAGATTATTTCACTAAAAGTATTTTATCGCCAATTTTACTCATAATAGTATGAAAACATCTGATTTGGGAGTTTCAGCGATGTATAGAATTTTGAAAAAAGCTGGTGCCGACAGAGTCAGCGATGAATCAGCTGAAGAATTGAGACGGGTTTTAGAAGATATTGCAATAGAGATTGCCAAAAATGCCGTGGATATGAGTAAACACGCAGGTAGGAAAACAGTCAAAGCTGAAGATGTCAAATTGGCATCAAAAACATCAGGAAAGATTTGAAGTAAAGAGTTTAATTGCAAATATTCATTTTTTTGATTGGTGATGTGGCAGAGCGGTTATGCGTGAGCCTGCAAAGCTTATCTAAAGGGGTTCGACTCCCCTCGTCACCTTTCTACTTTGATATTTCCTGCCATCCAAGGATGTAAGGTACAGTAGTAAGGATGCATTCCAGTCTCTTCAAATTTGTATGAAAAAGTTCCATAAGGATCCATATGACCACTATCAAACATTCCATCAGGCTCTCCATAACTTCCGCTAGTTACACTGTGAAATGCAGAATCTTCATTTTTCCATATTACAGGTTCGTCAAGCTTTGTGACATAATATGATGGAATGTAGCATTCAGGATGAGGTCCACATGCAGGTCTTGCAGCTTTTACAGGAATTGTAATCATGGCCTCAACTTCTTCAACTGTTTCAATTTCAACAGTTTCTGTTTCAGCAGTTTCTTCAACATTCATTTGAGAAATTGCTCCGATTATGGCAATAATTATTACAATAGGAATAATGGCGATTTTCTTATTCATAATCTAGATTGTTCTTATTTCTTTATGTTTCTTAGTAAGGTTATGTTGTAATCACCCTACCCTTCTTAAGGATAAACAAAACAAAATAACAAAAATGCCACCTAAAGGAGCAAATCTCTTAGAATATAGCGAACAGGGACGCGATATTCTTTCAAAATTTTCTAGCGCACCATTAGAAGGATTTGCCACACATTCAGTTGATGTAAGTATTAGTGAGTTCATGAAAGATTCCAACACTACAGTTGAGAAAGGTCGTGATTATCTCTTATGGCATTTGATTAATGTTGAAGAGGTTTTGCAAGACATTGCAGAAAATGCAATAATTGATGGAGGATATGATGAAGGGATAGATGCTTATCTAGTTGATCCAGATGAAAAGAGAATCAGATTATTCCAATCAAAGTATGGTTCTGCTCATTCTATAGGAGCAATTGACCAGTTCGTTCAAGATGTATCACGATTAAAAGAAAAAGAACAATCGAAACTAAAAAGAGATGAGTTACAATACCTCTGGAAAATTCTTAATGATAAGAAGATGAAGATAGATTTGGTCTACATAACGGACCAATGTGTGGATGATTATCAAAATGACAAAGTCAGAGTTATGGGAAGACAGCAAGTTTATCAGACATTATGGGAACGTATCAAGAAACCTGCAAAGGGGCAAAATGCAAGTTTAAAAATTCTTGGACAACCACTTGATCATAAAAATTCTAAAGTTTGCGTAGTATCTGCTTTTGATTTAGCAGAATTAGTAGAGAAAAATGAACATTACATTTTTGAATCAAATATTAGAAAACATTTGGGTGGAAAGGGCTCAATAAATAAAAAAATCTCATCCACATTAGAAGACGATCCACATAATTTCTTTGAGTGGAATAATGGAATTACCATAACAGTAGACGATGTTTCAATAAAGAAAAATGAACTATACCTAAAAGGTGCCCAGATTGTTAATGGAGCACAAACATCAAAAAGTATTCTAGATAAGAAAAAGAAAGCAAACAACGTTGATGCCGAAGTATTAGTCACCATAATTAAAACAAAAGATGAAGAACATCAAAGAAAAATTACAAAATATAGAAATTCACAAAATGCGGTTAAAGGTAAAGATTACGTATCATTGCAAGATTACTTTGTATCAATTCATCATATGTTAGCAACAAGATTAGATTATTGTTTTGAACATCAACAAGGTTTATGGCTAAATCTTTCTGTAGCTGAAAAGGCAAAGTTTCAAGGAAATGACATATACAACAAATACCTTCCTGATGCAAAAGATAGATGTAGAATAAAAGATGATTCAGCTATTGCATCATTTGTATCATATTTTATTCAAAAACCAAATGAGGTCTATGGAGGAATTGCAAAATATCTTCCAAACGGAGCAAAGTATGAAAATGTCTTCAATGATGATTTAGAATGCGATTACAGATATTTCTTATTTCCACATTTGATTCGAGAATTCGCCAAGAATAATTTAGGTTATGACAGAAAAAGTAGTCAAAATAAGAATAAGAGATATGCTCAAAGCCTATTTGTTGCAGTTACAGCAAGAATAATTCACAAAAATATTCTTGCAAAACATGATGATTTCAAAATCGATATTATAGAATTAGAAAAAATAATGCAGAATTTTAGATTATGTGAAAAGATTTTGAATGTGGCAGACAAAGTAGTTACAAAATTCTTAGAAGATTCAGCAGTTGAAACAAAAATTGAAGAATCAAATACGGCTCATAACTTTTTCTCAAATCAGGTGTATGGAAATGATATGCTCAAAATTATTGATAGAAAAATTAGTCAAGAAACAGAAGACATTGCATTCATCAAGAAAACAATTTTTGGAATTTAGAAAAGGTAACAATCCGGCCAGTGTAAAATCTTGCAGGAGGTTACATTGACCAGACTATTACCGATCATAGTATGGAATAGTAGTATTTACGTCATTTTTTTCGCAAATGATTTTATAGCCAAATCTGCTCGTTGAGATTGTATGGCTAAATGTACAGAATGTAATCAAGATGTTGGAGAAACACCTTACAATCCAATGGAAGGTTGGAACATGAAAGCACCGTTATGCGGAAAGTGTTATTCAAGTAAACTTGAAGACCATTATCCAGGTAAACATATCAGAGTTAATCGATTAACTGAAAATGATTAATCAGTTTTAGAATATTTATTTCTGTTAAGACAATTCCATGCTAATGCATCATCTTTTACCTCATCTTCAGATAAGAATTTGATATTAGTTACAACTTTTTTCTTTTTTAGTATGTTTAGTTGAAAAGTGTCAAAGTTTGTACATTCACAGATTTCATAGAGACAAGAGTGTGAATCTACATCATGATCGTCTTTTCGATGTCCACAATCACATAATGCATCATTTTTTACCTCATCAACTGTTTTTTTAGAATAAATTCCAAATCTCATGTATGCACTTCCTTGATGTCCTTTTTTGAAACGCTCATAATTTGCAGATTTTTCTAAAATTTTGTAAAAGTATTTGTTAGTATCAGGACGTCTGGAATCTGCACCCATCACAAACCAATAATCATCTCCAGTTTCAACAAATCTGATCTTGATTGTATGATCGTTCCACCAATGCATAGTTTCATACCATAGATCTCGAGAGGGTTTACTTTCCTTAAACATTAAAACTACATTCATTCTAATGTCAAAATAGCGATATGCAACACCTAGAAAATCATCATACCAAGAGATCGAAGGGTTTTCAGACACGTTTAACAAACAAATTTTGCCTATTTATCTCATCAGAGATTGAGTAATACTCTTATATCTCATTAGGCGATTTGTTGTATAATGACCTATAGAACCAGTATGCAAATTGTAGCAGATGTACTAACAGTTACAGAACAAACTGGTCAAGAAGGCATCAAAACTACATCACTTCTTACAAAAGCTAATCTTTCACATTCAAGATTAGAGAAATTTGTAAAGAATTTGACTGGTGCAGGATTGATGAATAAAATAGAATTTGATGGAAGACATACATTTGTCATAACTGAAAAAGGTAGACAGTACCTAGAGTCTTATCAAAAATTCTCAGATCTAGCAGGAACTTTTGGATTAGATTTATAATTTTATTTTCTAAATTTCTTTCTTCTTTCACGTCTAAGTTTTTGTTGTTCTTTACGCGTTTGCATTGAACTGTAAAGTATGATAACTATTGCACCACCTATCGATACAAAAAACAGACCGGTGTAAGGTTCTTCACGTAATCCACCCTCAGTTGGATCAACATATGCAATAGGTATACCTATCAACATACAACACATAATCACCATGAGATATTTGTTCATAATAATACCAAATGATTAAATCATTTATCTGTTTTAGCATGATTGATGTCTAAATCGTTAGAGTTGGTAGGTTTCGCATTGATTGGAGGAACAATCATTTCATTTTTGGGCATGGGTGATTCAGAATTACGTTGGCCAGTTTTTTGGGGTTGTGCAATTGGTGCACTTGCAATTATATTTTATAGAAAACGTCAAAGAAAAAAACAAGATCAAAATTTATCAAAATAGATCAGTAGCTCAATCAAAACTACACCGGCAGATCTATAAAGGACTAGAGAGACAAATTTCTGGGGAGTATGACAGATAATATCGAATGGTGGAAAGGACTTGGAGAAGAACTTCAAGTAGACATCGAAATTACAATTGATGACAATTAGATCCTATTTTTATAATAAATTATCAACAACTATCAGTAATTGAGAAAAATAAATAATCTCTCGTTTGTTATTTTAGGAATTATCCTAATAGTATTTACAATTTGGAGTGGAACAGACAATTCATTTTCAAGTTTGAAAGGAATAGAAGATCAAGAAACACTGAAAAAAATTAATCAATGTGAGAATTCTAAAACAGACAATTCATTTGAGACGTATATGACCATTTCATCTCAATTTGACATAGATTGGTCTAATTGTGATCTAACTGGAGTTATACTAAGACATGTTTCATTAGTAGGTGCAGATTTGAGTGGTGCGGATTTGAGTGGTGCGGATTTGACGGGAGTTAATTTAGTAGGTGCAGATTTGAGTGGTGCAAAATTGTATGGAGTAGACCTACGACAAGCAGATTTGTATCAAGCTAATTTAGAAAATGCAATTTTGGATGGAACTGATTTGAGAGATACTGTGATGGAAAATGTCAATCTAAATCATGCATCATTAAAACATGCATACATCTACAAAACGATTCTTGCAAATACAGAATTTACGAATGTGGATGCATCATATTCAAATTTTTGTGGACAAGACTTAACAGAAAAAATTTTTCATAACACAAATCTCAGTGGTGCAAATCTAGCACACACAAAGATGGAGTTTACATATCTGGGTAACGCAATATTTCATGAGACTAGTTTTGAAGAAGCTTATTTGGTTGGCTCTGATTTTTCAGGTAATTCTTTAAAAAAAGTAAATTTTAAGGGAAGCAATCTATATTCAGTTAATTTAAAAAATTCTGATTTAACTGAAGCTAATTTAGAAAATGCTGATTTTACAAATGCTAATTTAGAAAATGCTGATTTTACAAATGCTAAGATTTTTGGAGTGGATTTTACTTCAGCAAAAACTAATGGTGTAAACATGAACGATGCTGATAAAGCAAAGACCGAGGAATTTTATAAAAAATCGAATATAGAGATGTTACAAAAATATTCTAATCTATTAGAAAAAGATTTTTCAAATTCCAAGATCAACGATATGGATATTTCAGAGTCAAAATTTCATAAAATAGATTTTTCAAATTCAGATATGTCTAATAATAAAATGGCACATGTTGATTTTGAAGGATCAGATTTATCATATACAGATTTGACTAATGTTGAATTAATAGGCGCAAATCTATCTGGTGTTAATTTAATAGGTGCAAATCTATCTGGTGCAAATCTATCTAATTCAAATTTATCTGGTGCAAATCTCAAAGATGCAATTTTAGATAATTCTAAATTGTATGGAGCAGATTTAACAGGAGTTAACCTAGAAAATGCTAGTTTCAAAAAGGTAGATATCAACGGTGCAAAGTTTTCGGGGGCATATATGATAGGAGTTAGTTTTGAAAATACGGATTTACGAAATGCTAATTTGCAAGGAATTCATATGCCAGGACAAAATTTCAAAGGATTGGACTTAACAGGAATTAATTTAGAAAATTCAATTTTAAAAGATTCTAATTTTGAGAATTCTAATTTGACTGGTGCAAATTTAGATTCAGCATACCTAAATTCTGCAAATTTTAAAAATGCAGATATGACAAATGTAAGTTTGAGTAATACAGATTTGGGGGGAGCAGATTTAACAAATGCTAATTTAGACAGTGCAAAGATACAAAATTCTTTTTTTAAAAATGCAAAAATGGAAAATGTGATTATTAATGAAACGATAACAGACAGTTGCTTTGAACAAGATTTGATTAATAGAATGATTTGTAAAATAAAATTAGAATTAAATCCAGACAGTCCACCCTATGAACAAAATTATGAGTTTAGAGATAATTACTCATTAAGAAATTAAAGCCTCGAGTGGGATCCGAACCCACGACCTTTTCATTACGAGTGAAACGCTCTACCAGACTGAGCTATCGAGGCACGAACGATTTCTTCTCAGAGTTTATAAAAAGCGTTTCTGGTTTAAAGAAGTGAAAATTTCGATCTCAGGAATAAGAGGAGTGTATGGAAAAGATTTCTTTCCAGAAGATGTGATGAAATTCTGCAATGGTTTTTCTAAATTAATTAAAACTAGAAAATGTGTAATAGGGATGGATACACGAGAAACGGGAGAGATGATAGGAAAACTAGTTTCTGCAACCATGTTAGAAAGAGGAATTGACGTCTATAATCTAGGAATTACTCCAACGCCAGTTGTATTCAGAAAAGCAAAAGAGATAGGTGCAGGAATTGTCATAACATCATCACACAATCCACTAGAATGGAATGGATTAAAATTCATTATCGATGGAAGAGGGATCACGTTAGATGAATTAGAAATTGTCAAGAATGATAAGAATTTAGATAAAAATGGTATAGGCAAAGAAATTTTTTCAGAGTCAAATTATATTTCTGATGCAGTGAATATCATTGGAAAACTCAACAAGACTCAACAAGTTACTATTGATATTGGTGGCGGAGCTGCAAAAACTATCGCTCCAAAACTATTGCAAGAAATTGGATGTCAAGTTGACACAATAAATGATGAATTAGATGGTTGTTCGAGAGGTCCAGACCCAACTTCAAATGAATTAACTGAGCTAGTCAGTAAAACAAAAGATCTTGGTTTTGCTTTCGATTTAGACTCTGACAGAGTAATTTTAGTGATGAACGGTGTAAAAAAATCTTCAGATATTACATTAGGATTAGGAGTTGTGAAAGCAATAAAGTTAGGAATAAAAAAATTTGTTTTAAGTATAGATAGCAGTCTAGCTGTTGAGAAATACATCATGCAGCATGGAGGAGAAGTTTGGAGATCCAAAGTGGGAGAAGCAAATGTAATTCAAATGATGATTGAAAATAATGCAGATGCAGGAGGAGAAGGAAGTAGTGGAGGATTTATTTTAAAAGATTTCAACATGTGTAGGGATGGATTATTGACAAGTGGATTAATAGCATCAATGATTGATGATGAATCTATTCAAAAAGATATAGAATTTTTTGAAAGTTTTTCACAGATTAGAGACAAAGTGTCAATTGAATCTAATTTACATGACAAAATAATAACAGAAACCGCAAAAAAAATAGAAAAAAAATACAAAATTAATCAATTGGATGGAATAAAAATTAGTATAGATGATAATACATGGTCATTGATTAGAAAATCAAATACTGAAGATATTATTAGAATTTCAACTGAATCAAACGATAGAGAATTGTTAGTAAAAATACAAAAAGAGATGATAAAAATGGTAGAGAATTGTTATGAAGAAATTAAATGAAAAAGAAATTATCAAAATAATCAATAGTAAACATATTAGTTCTGAAGATGTTGAAATTTTTAATCTAGGAAATGAACAATGTGCAGTGTGTGTTGACACATTAGTAGAGAGTACAGATATTCCAAAAGGCTCAAAATTATCAGATATTTCAAGGAAGAGTATAGTTTCTAGTGTAAGTGATTTTGCCGCAAAAGGAATAATACCAAAATTTTGTATTATATCGATAACATTACCAAAAACAATATCAAAAAAACAGGTACAAGAATTATCGAAGGGTTTTTCAAAAGCATGTAAAGAATTTAAAATTAAATTATTAGGTGGAGATACAAATCAAGGTACTGAAATTTCAATACACATAGTATTATTTGGAAATGTAAAAAAATATACAAAAAGGAAAGGTGCGAAAATAGGAGACATAATCTGCACTACAGGTGCATTTGGATATACTGCTGCAGCATTGGATATAATATTGAAAAGGAAAAAATCTAGTAAAGCGTTTTCAACAAAATCAAAAAATCTTTTTTTTCGACCAAAAGTACGATTAGAATTTGGTCATAAATTAACTAATTATACGTCTTCATCTATTGATTCAAGTGATGGACTATCATCATGTTTGAATGAATTGTCCATCCAAAATAAGAAAAAATTTTTAATTACAAAAATACCCACAAATAAGGATGTCATAGAATTTTCGAACAAAAATAACATTAGTCTAAACAGATTAGTTTTTGATGGGGGCGAAGAATTTGAATTAGTTTTCACAGTAACGCCTAAAAATTTAAAAAAAATTCATAGACTAGCAAAAAAGCACGAAATTAATATTTTTGAGATTGGTCATGTATCAAAAGGAAAAGGAGTGCTTTTTGACGATGGTAATGATTCATTTATTATCAAAGACAATGGATGGCAACATTTTAGATAATTTTAGGGCATTCTTTTATAAAGCCAAAAAATTCTGCAAAATCTATGTCAGAAGCTGTTGAAGAAAAACCGGAAACAGTTGTAGAAGCAACTGAAGAGGTTGTAGAAGCAACTGAAGAGGTTGTAGAAGCAAAACCACAAGAACCTACAAAAACAAAAGTAGTAGAAAAATGGGGAATTGCACACATCTTTAGTAGTTATAACAATACTATCATCCACATTACTGACTTAACTGGTGCAGAAACAGTTTCAATTAGTTCCGGAGGACATCATGTTAATGCAGACAGATATGAGTCATCACCTTTTGCAGCAATGAAAGCTGCAAATGTTGTAACAGAATCTGCAAGAACAAAAGGATTCACAGGATTACACATTAGAGTCCGAGCAGTAGGAGGAGTTGGTTCTAGAGTTCCAGGACCAGGAGCACAAGCTGCAATTCGTGCACTTGCAAGAGGAGGATTTAGAATTGGAAAAATTGACGACGTCACACCTATTCCACATGATACAACAAGAAAGAAAGGTGGAAAACGTGGAAGAAGAGTCTAATTAGATTGCATTAATTTTAATTTTATTTTACAATTATTATTTTCCAGATAATTTGTAAGAAAATTGGTAAATTTTTCTTCAGGTTTAGAACCTTTGGATTTTTTAATTTGTTCAGCAAATTCTTGTTCCATAGGCATATGCAAATCTGCCTTTAAGATCATGTCAATAAATGTCCAACCAAATTTAGATACAGGTTCATTGAGAATATATCCATTTTGAGTATCACATAATTTTTCTAATGTGTTCAAAGTATCTTCAAAAAGGACCCTATCTTTAGGCCAATCAATTGTACTAATCTGAATATAATAGGTCATAATTCATCGTCATTAGTTGTTTTTTTAAATTTATCTGCAATAGAAACGAATTTTCCATCTTTTTCAACATTAATTTTATTTTCCATTCTGATACTGAGTCCCACAGATCTAAACAGCACTAATAATTTCCCGCCATCCAATGTTTCATTAATATCACCTGATGAAATCAATTCTCCTAATTTTTCAATGATAATTTTAGATTCATTTGGAAATTGATATTCAGCATTTTGTAATACTTCCATGCCACGATGACCAAGACTATTTACTACATAATCACGTAACGAAAGTTTTGGTTTTTGACTTTCTTCAGTTATGTTTTCAGAGGATTGATCCTGTATAGATAGATTTTTTTGCATTTCAGCTAATCTTTTAGCCTTTAGCAACTCTAACTCCTTATCTTCATCGCTCATCCCTTAATCACTCCAATTGGAACTAGTTTAGCAACTTTAGTTGCTATTCCAAGATTATGGGAGACATTAACAACAGCATCAACATCCTTGTATGCTTGAGGTGTTTCTTCAACCACTCCATCTCTTGTTAGTGATTTTATAAAAATGCCTTTATCGTTAAGTGATTTTTTTACTTCAGACTCCGTAAAATCACGCCTTGCTTTTGATCTTGACATCATTCTACCAGCACCATGAGCCGTAGAACCAAAACTGGCTGACATTGAATTTTCGCTTCCTAAAAGAATCCAACTTCCAGTCCCCATAGAACCAGGAACTAAAACAGGCTGACCAAGATCCCGATATTTTGAAGGAACGTCATCCATGTTTGCAGGAAAAGCACGTGTTGCACCCTTTCTGTGTACTACAAGATTTTTCTGCTCTCCATTAATTTTGTGTTTTTCAACTTTAGCAATATTATGTGCAACATCATATACCAATTTCATATCTAAATCAGATTCAGATTGTGAAAAAACTCGTTCAAACGATTTTCTTGTCCAATGAGTTATCATTTGTCTATTACTCCATGCAAAATTTAATGCTGCAAACATTGCTTTTCTATAAGATTCACCTTCTTCAGAGGTATTTGGAACACATGCAAGTTCTCTATCTGCTAAATTGATATCATATTTTTCTTGTACCTGTTCAGAGATTCTTAGATAATCACTGCAAACTTGATGACCGAATCCTCTAGAACCACAATGAATTAACACAGTAATAGTACCTTTTTTTATTCCCATTCTTTTTGCAGCTTCTTCATCATGAATTTCTTCTACACGTTGAACTTCAAGGAAATGATTTCCAGATCCTAAACTTCCTAACTGTGGAAGTCCTCTTTTCCTTGCTTTATCAGATACTTTATTTGGATCAGCATTTGCTATTTGGCCATTTTCTTCACAAACATTTGCATCATCAGTTGTTCCATACCCATTATCAATAGCCCATGAAACACCTTTAACTAAAACTTCATCTAATTCAGATTGAGTTAATCTTACAGCTCCTTTAGAACCTACACCAGATGGAATTGATTTGAAAAGATCATTAACTAATTCACTAAGTTTTGGACGTACTTGTTCTTCAGTGAGATTTGTTCGTAATAACCTAACACCACAATTAATATCATAACCAACACCGCCAGGACTAATCATTCCTTCTTCAGCATCCATAGCAGCTACACCACCAACAGGAAAACCATAGCCTTCATGACCATCAGGTAAAACTACTGCATGTTCTTGAATTCCAGGTAAGGTTGATACATTGATAGCTTGTTTTAATGTTCTATCAGTCATCATTTTTTGCAATAGTGTTTCATCAGCATAAATTGTAACTGGTACTTTCATTCCTAAAGAAGAATCTGCGTCAATTTGATATTCATTTTCACCAATTTTTTTTGGTTTTAAATTAGTCATTTCCTATGATAAAAATCTCTTCAGGCAATTTAAATTAAATAACAATTTCTACTAGATAATGAAAAAAGCTATCATTTTAGGAGGTAGTAGAGGAATTGGAAAAGCTATTTCAGATTCATTAAAAAAACTTGATTTGGAAGTTCTTTCAGTATCAAGTGCAGATATCGATACTTCAGATTTAGATAGTGTCAATGAATTCGCAGAAAAAAATAACGTAACAGATATTCTAGTGTTAAACACAGGAGGTCCACCAATAATTGAATTTGGAAAAATTACTAATGAAGATTGGAACAAATATCATAATCAATTATTTGTTGGATTTTGTATGCTATTACAAAAAATCAAGGTAAATGATGACGGATATATTTTTGCGATAACATCAAATGTAATAAAAGAACCAAATGCAAAATTAATCATATCAAGTGCATACAGAGCAGCTTTTTCCAGTGTGTTTAAAATTTTGAGTAAAGACTTTGCATCTAGAAATATCAGCATGATCAACATAGCACCAGGTCCAATCAATACAGATAGAACAAAAGAATTAGTTGATAATGTAAGAGAATATGCAGATAGTTTACCAATGCAAAGACTAGGAGAACCTGAAGAGATTGGTAATTTTGTCAGTTCCATAGTGGAAAAAGAGATAAAATATCTCTCAGGAGCAGTAATCAACTTTGATGGTTCAAATTCTAATTTTATTTTCTGACTAGACATAAGTTTATTTTTGTAAAAAATCTACACCAAATAGTGGCAATTTTACCTATAGACAGTGGAAGATACGGCACAAAAGAGATGCTAGAAATTTTTGGAGAACAGAAAAAAGTTGATTATCAATTACAGATAGAAGCTGCTGCTGCATTATCCCAAAGTGAAATAAATCTAATTCCAAAGTCAATTGCAAAAGATATTGCAAAGGCAGCACGTTCAGGAAAGATTACTGCCAAACGGATTAAACAATTAGAGGCAAAAAGTGATCATGATACAGCAGCATTAGTAGAATCATTAGCAGAGAGATGTAGAAAGGAATCAAGACCATGGATACATTATGGATTAACAAGTAATGATCTTGTAGACACTAGTAATTCTATGCAGATGAGAGACGCAATTAAAATAATTCAACCAAAAGTTGGAAAACTCGCATTACTATTATCAAAAAATGCTGTCAAATACAAAATACTTCCAGCAGTAGGTAGAACACATGGTCAACATGCAAGTATAATTTCATTTGGCTTGAAATTTGCCAATTGGGCATCAGAAATGGCAACACATCTAGAGAGATTAGATGAGATAAAAAAACGAATTCTCATTTGTAAAACACTTGGAGTTGTAGGAACTGGTTCTTTGATGGGTAAAGATGCAGTAAGAGTTCAAGAACGAGTAGCAAAAAAATTATCGTTATTTCCTGCCAAAGTTACCACACAAATTATTCCACGTGAAAGATATGCAGAATATATTTTTCAATTATCCCTTTTAGGAGCAACATTAGAAAAAATTTCAATCGAGATAAGAAATCTACAAAGAACTGAAATTGGAGAGGTATCAGAACATTTCAAGAAGGGTCAAATGGGCAGTAGTGCAGTTCCTGTCAAAAGAAATCCAATAAAAAGTGAAAGAATTTCTTCATTGTCAAAACTTTTGCGCAGTCAAATAAACACATCATTTGAAAACATTCCATTATGGCATGAAAGAGATTTATCAAATTCAGCTAATGAAAGATTTACTTTACCAATGGCATCTATTTTACTCGATGAGATGATTGAAACAATGATTAGAATAATTAGTAATTTAAAAATTAATGATAAGCGAGTTCAAGAAAATTTGTATATTACAAAGGGTCAAATTTTTGCAGAATTTGTTCTAGAAGCATTAATCAAAAAAGGTATTCCTAGATTCATAGCATATAGAGATGTACAAAGAGTTGCATTTGAAGCTCACGATAAAAAAATGAATTACATGGATGCATTGATTGAAGATAAGGCTATTTCAAAATCACTTACAGAAAAAGAAGTCAGAGGTATTTTTATTCCTGAAAAACATCTCGGTGCATCACAAATTATCATAAACAATGTAGATAAGCACGTAAAATCAGATGTAAAAAAATTATCTAAGTTTTAAAAGCTGTTTGTGAATTTTAGAACCATACTGTAATGCCTTTTTTTGTTTATGAGCAGATATTTCAGGTACACCACAAGATATGGCAAGTTTACGTATAGCATGTTTTCTTTGTAAATCATCAGGATCAATTATTTTTTCAGATATAGGAATAGTTTTCGCAAATGAGATAAATTCTTCATTTAACAATGGTTGTAATATTTTTACATTGAAATTAGAAGTAACTTTATTTACTGCAATCATCATTTTTTTCTCATTTTCTAATTTTGTATCCATGACAGTCATTACTTCATCAACACCAATGCCTATTGCTTCACGATATGCATTATAACCACAGAATAATTCATCAATTCCATTTGCAGTTACAACTGTAGAAATTCCTAGATCCTTAGCTAATTTTGAAACATAGTAAAATGCAATTGAGTTTTCATTCCAAGAAAGATTATCTGTTTGAATTATACCGTTAATTTTTTCACTAGTTTCTTGGAAAGATTCAGGTTCTATTTCTAAAATATCATGTTTATATTTTAAAATTTCATTTACTTCTTTTGCAAAATTGATATCATGCGAATCATGAAAACCAATAGTCAAAAGATGGATATCATATCCATTATCGTGTAATAATTTTGCAATTAATGTACTATCGACACCACCTGAAAATGCAACACCAACAGAATTATCTAAAACAGTATTTTTGATAGCACGTTGTATCTCATCTAATAGTTGATTCATAATTTTGTGAACTGGATTGTATAATTTATTATTGTTCATATGTTAGACAATAGTATGGGATTGGTAAAACTTTCAGATAGTGAAATTGAAGAGGGTATGAAAGAATTGAGTGGATGGACAATTCTAAATGGAAAATTGCACAAAGAGATGGAATTTGTTGATTTTGATGAGGCATGGAAATTTATGACAATAGCAGTTGTAGAGATTCAAAAGATGAACCACCATCCAGAATGGTTTAACGTCTACAATAAACTCGTAATTGATCTTATGACACATGATGTAGGAGGAATTTCTGAAAATGATATGAACCTTGCAAAATTTTTAGATAAGATTATGTAATTTCAGCACTTTAGAGATTTATAGACAAAGAACAAGATTTTAGACATGGAACCAAAAATTGCAGAAAAAGCATGGGACCCAAAACTCGAAAATGCAATTTTAAAAAAATGGAAAGAAGAAAAACTCTATGACTTTCAATTAAGCGATAATAATTATACAATAGACACTCCACCACCATATCCATCAGGAAGACCATGGCACATAGGAGCAGCATCACATTATGCACAGATAGATATGATTGCAAGAACCGCAAGAATGTCTGGAAAGAATGTGTATTTTCCAATTGGAATAGATAGAAACGGCTTACCTGTTGAGTTGTACACAGAAAAAAAACACGGAATACGAATGAGAGAAACAGAAAGAGGTGAATTTTTAGAGTTATGTAAAAATGCATTGGATGATTTAGAAGCTGAGATGATTCAGATAATGAAAAATCTAGGATTAAGTGGAGATTTTAAAAATTATTACCGAACCGATTCAGAAGATTATAGAAAATTTACACAAGAGACATTCATTGATCTTTGGAAGAAAGGAATAATCTATCTTGCAACAAGACCAAATAATTATGATTGGGTTTCGGGTACAACGATTGCAGATGCAGAAATTGTGTATGAAGAAATTCCAACAAAGCTAGTTTACATGAAATTTATCACTAAAGAAACTAAGAAAGAAATAATCATAGCAAGTACAAGACCAGAATTACTATGTGCATGTAAAACAGTCATAGTTAATCCAAATGATGAAAGATATTCAGATTTAATTGGGAAAGAGTTGATTGTTCCACTTACCAATAGCGAAGTGAAAATTACACCACATCATTCTGCAAAAATTGAATTTGGTTCAGGTGCAGTAATGGTTTGTAGTTATGGTGATCAAAATGATGTGGCATTATTTAGAGAATTACAATTAGATGAAGTTATTGCAATTGGACTTGATGGTCGGATGACAGAAGTAGCCGGAGAATATCAAGGATTGAAACCAAAACAGGCTAGAACCAAAATTATTGAAGATTTGGAAAATGCAAATCTTGTAGAAAAAATTGAAGATATATCGCATAGAACTCCATTATCTGAAAGAAGTAAGACTCCAATTGAGATTGTTCCTATGGAAGAATATTATCTAAAACAGAAAGATTCACTCGAGAAAATGAAGAAATTAGGAGAAGAAATAGAGTTCTATCCAAATATGCATAAACAAATTTTGATGAATTGGTTAGAATCAATCTCTATTGATTGGCCAATTTCTAGAAGAAGATTCTATGGTACGGAGATACCAATTTGGTATTGTAACGAATGTTCAGAACCATTTGTTCCAGAACCTGGAAAGTATTATCGTCCATGGAAGGATAAATGTCCGGCAAAAAAATGTGTAAAATGTGGTAATACTGAATTTACAGGAGAAGAAAGAACATTTGATACATGGATGGATTCTAGTGTATCACCATTATTTGTTACAAAATTTAATAGAGATGAAGAATTCTTTAAGAAAACATATCCTACTGCAATTAGACCACAAGCAAAAGATATTGTCAGAACTTGGTTGTACTATACATTATTGCGATGTGAAAAATTAACTGGAGAAAAACCATGGTCTGAAGCATGGATAATGGGTTACGGATTAGATGAAAAGGGAATGAAAATGAGTAAAAGTAAAGGTAATGCAATTGATCCTTTACCGGTAATTGAAAAATCAGGTGCAGATACTTTTAGATTTTGGAGTGCAAGTGAAATAAATCAAGGTTATGACTTTAGATGCTCAGAACAAAAAATTGAATCTACAAGAAAATTTTTAAGTAAATTATGGAACGTTTCAAGATTTCTATCTAGCTTTCCAGTAATAAAATCAGGTCAATTGTCTGAATCAGACAAATGGATATTATCTGAACTTGATAAATTAATTTCAGTTTGTAAAGAAGGATATTCAAAATATAATTTCTTTATTCCTTCTACTGCAATTAGAGAATTTACATGGAATATTTTTGCCGCACAATACATAGAAATTGCAAAAGCAAGAGCATATGGAATTGGTTTTACAGATGAAGAAAGAGATGGTGCAATTTTTACATTACACAAAGTTTTATCCACAATATTGAAACTTTTAGCACCAATTACACCATTCATCACAGAACATCTTTGGCAAACATTATACTCACAAGATAGTATACATAAAGAAAATTTACCAAACATCGAAAATCTAGATGATATGTCAGAAATGACACAGTTACTTTCAGAATTTAATTCAAAAGTATGGAATGAAAAGAAACAGAAGGAACTTTCATTAAAAGATTCAATAAAAATTGATGTTCCAGAAACGTTAAATCAATTTAAAAAAGATTTAATTGCAATGCATAATTTAGAATCTAATTAAGATTATCAACTAATTTTACAAATGATTTGTGTAATGAAATATCCCTTGTAAGTTCAGGATGAAATGCAGTTGCAAGAATATTTCCTTGTTTTACTGCAACAATTTTTTCATTAAATTTTGCTAGTATTTCAACATCAGAACCAGTTTCAGATACAGATGGTGCACGAATAAACACACCATTAAAAGAAGATATTCCAACAGGATCCATTGAAATATTTGCTTCAAAGGAATCTTTTTGACGTCCAAAAGAATTTCTTTCAATTTTTACATCTAAAACATCTAAAAGAGGTTGTTCGACTTTGCCTACAACTTTATCTTTGGAGTTTTTTGATAGAAAAATCATTCCTGCGCATATGCCAAATACTGGCATTCCAGATTCAATTTTTTCTTTAATTTTTTTTAATCCACCATTTACAAGAGACATTTGACCGATTACAGTACTTTCGCCTCCAGGAATTATCAAGCCATCAAGTTCAGATATTTGCTCAATTGTTTTTACTTGAACAACAGTTCCGTCAATACCTAATTCACTCATAGAAGCCATAGTGGCTAAAAAATTTTCAGTTACATCACCTTGCACTGCAAGTATACCAATCTGAATTTTACTCATACAGTACTGCCTCTTTCTTGCATTTTCAAATCTAAATTTTTTACATCCAAACCAAGTAACGATTGTCTTTCATCAATCATTTTTTGTGCTTCTTTTACTTTATCTGGTTCTTCCCAGAAGGTTGTAGCTAAAACAACAGCACGAGCACGTTCTTGAGCATCTTCAGCTTTGAATATTCCCGATCCTACAAAAATTCCATCACAGCCTAATGACATGAGATAAGCAGCATCTGCAGGAGTTGCAATTCCTCCGGCGGCAAAATTTACTACAGGTAATCTTCCAATTTTTGCGGTCTCTTCAACTAAATCATAAGATACTTTGAATTCTCTAGCCATCTTAACAAGTTCTTGCTTGTCATCAGAATCATACATACTTTTGATAGTACGCAGTTCTTCATTGACTTTTTTAATATGATAAATTGCTTCTGCGACATTTCCGGTTCCAGGTTCACCTTTAGTTCTAATCATTGCTGCACCTTCTTCAACTCTTCTTAATGCTTCACCTAAAGAGCGGGCACCATTAACAAATGGAGTAGTGAAATCCCATTTCCAAATGTGATGATATTCATCAGCAGGAGTTAAAACTTCAGATTCATCTATCATGTCAACATTAGTTTCATCCAGAACATTTGCTTCATACATATGACCAATTCTACATTTTGCCATAACAGGTATTGTTACATTGTCCATAATTTCTTCTATAATTCTAATACTTGCAGTTCGTGCTACACCACCTGCTTTTCGTACATCAGAAGGTAATTTGTCCAATACCATTACAGATACTGCGCCAGCTTCTTCAGCTATTTGTGCTTGTTCAACATTTGTAACATCCATAACAACACCGTTTTTTAGCATATGTGCAAAACCACGTTTGAGTGTGGAAGTACCACGAACAATTGAATTAGAATCAATTTTTCCACATATTGCACCTTTTGAATCAGGAATATCTCCAGAAAGTGGAATCATAGACTATCTATGCCTCATCGATATTTATTCCCTTATGATCTCCATTATTAATTCCAATTCTTCTTGAACCATTGTAATAATTGGAGGAATCATTTTTTCTGTTGCGTTAGGTTCAGGCCAGTACAATTGATTAGTATCATCATTTAATGTAATTTTAAGACCAAATTTTTGATAGGTTTCAATTCCTTCTTTTATGGAAAATGATTCAAATGGCAATGACAAAAAACCAGTTTCTTTAATCATTGCAACAAGTTTGATTCTTTGTGAGTTATCAATTTTAATGATTTTTGGTGAACTGACTTTTCCATCTTTAGTAATAGAGTAAGTAACTGTGCCATCATTTTTTATTACAATAATTTCTGTTTGGTCTGAAGTAATTCTATCAGTTATACCTGGTGAAACATTTCTAAGATGATGCGTGGTAAATTCTATTTCTGATTTATCAGATGGATCTACTGCAGTCTTTGCTATTTCTGGTGCTGTGACTAAAGGAATTACAATTATTATTGCAAAAATTATTGGAATTGCACCACCAACAAGAAGAATAGGTTTTACCATTTTACTGCAAATATTGCTAATTTGCAAATAAACCTTGGTAATAGTTAAAATTCCCGCTCAATATTTGAATTCTTGTGGGTTCGTAGCCTAGCCTGGTAGGGCGACGGTCTCCAAAACCGTCGATCGTCGGTTCAAATCCGATCGGGCCCACTTACGATGTTTTATTTTTTAAAACATTCAAAGCAGAACCAGCTGTGAACCATTCGATTTGAGAAAAGTTGTAAGAATGTTTAAGAATAATTTTTTCAGAATTTCCATCCGAGTGCTGTAATTCACATTCAAATGATTTGTCAGGTTTAAAATCACTTAAACCAGAGATAGTAATTTTATCATCTTCTTTAATTTTATCATAATCATTAGAATTTTCAAATGTTAATGCAAGAATACCTTGTTTTTTTAGATTTGTTTCATGTATTCGTGCAAAAGATTTTGCAATTACTACAGCGCATCCCAAAAACCTAGGAGTCATTGCAGCATGTTCACGGCTACTACCTTCACCATAATTATTATCACCAACTATAACCCAACGCATATTTTTTTCTTTGTAACTTCTTGCAATATCTGAACAACTTTCAATATTATTCGAAAGTACATTCTTTGCTTTGCCAACCTCATCATTGAATGCGTTTACAGCACCTAGTAGTAGATTATCACTCAGATTATCAAGATGACCGCGAAGACGAAGCCAAGGACCTGCAGGTGAAATATGATCAGTAGTACATTTTCCTTTAGCTTTTAATATTAAATTTAATTTAGTGAAATCGTTTCCATCCCAAGAGGAAAATGGTTCAAGTTTTTGTAATCGGTCGCTTTTAGGATCTATCATTACATCAACATTTTCAGGGTTTTCTGATGGAGAAACATAAACACCTTCAGTGTTTACAAATCCATTGGCAGGTACTTCAGGGGCAATTTCTGGTGGAGAAAGTTTAATTTTTTTACCATCTTTTCCCTCAAGTGAATCCTCTAAAGGATTAAATGATAAACTACCTCCAAGTGCAAGGGCAGTAATAATTTCTGGACTTGCTATGAAATTCATTGTGTCACGTTTTCCATCATTACGTCCAGGGAAGTTTCGATTGAATGATGTAACGATTGAATTTTTTTCTCCCTCTTTAAGTTCTGGTCTTTGCCATTGACCAATACATGGACCACATGCGTTAGCAAGAACCGTTGCACCAATTGATTTCAGTGTATCAATTTGTCCATCTCTCTCTATTGTAGAGCGAATTTGTTCAGAACCAGGAGTTACCAATAGTGGAATTTTTGCCTTGATTCCATGTTTTTCAGCCTGTTTAGCAACACTTGATGATCTAGACATATCTTCATAAGATGAATTTGTACAACTTCCAATTAAAGCGACAGATATTTTATCAATATACTCTTTTGAGTCTACTTCATCAGATAATTTTGAAATCGGTCTTGCAAGATCAGGCGTATGCGGTCCAACCACATGTGGTTCGAGATTTGAAAGATCAATTTCAATTACCTTATCAAAGAATTGTTCAGGATTTTTTTCTACTTCAGGATCAGCTTGAAGTAAAGTCATATGATCATTGGCAAGAGATGCAATTTCTTTTCGATTTGTTGAATTCAGATATGTTTCCATTCTTTTATCATAAGGAAATATAGAACATGTTGCACCAATTTCAGCACCCATATTGGTAATTGTTGCTTTACCAGTGCAGCTAATTGATTCTACACCAGGACCAAAATATTCAATAATAGAATTTGTTCCACCAGATACAGAAAGTTTTCCTGCAACGTACAGTATAACATCTTTAGGTGCTGTCCATCCACTAAGCTCGCCTTTTAGATAAACACCAATTCGTTTTGGGTAAAGTAATTCCCATGGCATTCCAGCCATAGTTTCTGCTGCATCAAGACCTCCAACACCAACAGCTATCATTCCTAAGCCACCAGCATTTGGAGTATGAGAGTCTGTTCCAATCATCAAACCGCCGGGAAAAGCATAATTTTCTAAAACCACTTGATGAATTATTCCAGCTCCAGGATTCCAAAACCCAGCACCATATTTGCTAGATGCAGTTTCAAGAAATTTGTAAACTTCATTATTTTCATACATTGCTAATTTTGTGTCAGACTTTCCTTCAGTTCTTGCTTGGATTAGATGATCACAGTGGACAGTTGTCGGTAATGTAACTGATTTCAAACCAGCTTGCATAAACTGCAACATTACCATTTGACCAGTAACATCTTGTAATGCCACACGATCAGGTCGAAGAAATACATAATTCTTTTTTTCATCTAAGAGTTTATCTAAAAATTCATCTTCAAGATGTCCAGAAAGAATTTTTTCGGTAAGAGTTAGAGGTCTTTTTAGAGTAGTTCTAAATTTTGATATGTTTTTTTCTAATTTATCATATACTTCTTTGACCATTTTAGGAGTGGTTTCTATTGCGATTTTAGACAATATTTCATAATGGAATTTTCAGTTTATAAACGGTCAGTGATAGATTTTTTAGAATTTTAACATACAGTTATAAGAGAAAATAGAATATTTGCTTTGTGTTTTTATTATTAAAATGCCTATCAACTAGGAGATGTAACATCCATGGTTAAGAAAGGTTTTCCAAAATTTGGAATGTCTCAAGCTGGTGCATATGTTACAGCATTAAAAAATTATAATTTACCAGACTTCATTCTAAAATTAGTTGCAAAAGATACAAACTCTGAACTCCTAGAAAGAGGAAGAATTGACGATAGATTACAAAGTATGAATGATGAAGCGTTGGAATTACTAAATAGGATTTTTGTTGATTGTGAAGAAGATAAAAAAGGTAAGTATGCACAGTACAGATTTTTTGCATATGTTTCAAGCATGTATCATAAATGTGAAGTTTTAATCAACGAAAGCATTCCAGGAAAATCTGGAAAGGATCACAAAGTTCCAATTTCTATAAAAAGCAACGGCATGTACATGGCAATTGCATTTAACAAAGGAACAGGAAATGCAATAAATAAAAAAGATGTTGGAAAATTTTATGAAATTGCCGATGATGTAAAAAGTGGAGAACATGGAACACAACTCATTGATGCAATTTATGGTTCATCTGTTGGTTTCAAAGGTGATGCATTGATTGAGTTAGGAAATCTCAGTAAATCACGAAAAGATGATGCAGAAAATAAATTAGAATTTAAAACTGCAAATTTTGAAAATAGAATTTATTCTGTTGTAAAATGTTAATAGTTTATTGTTGAAATATCCATTGAAAGAAATTTTGGTTTATCTTCAGTAATTTCATAATTTTTATCGTATTGAATGAAAGGTAAATCATTGAAAAGATGCTGTGTCTGTAAATCATGAACATCTTCAATGTAACGTTTATGTTTTTTCTGTCTTAGCATTTCATGTAAAATTTCATGACATACAGTAGTACAGTTTTTTTCTGCTAGAAACAATTCATCATAACCATTTTTTGGTTTTTGCCAGAGAGCCATTCCAAAATTCTCAGCGTGAAATCCCTCACATGTACAATCAGTCCAAAATGGTCTAAAATGTGTTAGATAGAAATGATAAATTTCTTTTCCACGTTGACGATGATCATCCAACAGGGTATGAGAATCAAGTTTCTGAAGTATACTACGTGGTTCTGTAATCATTTCATCACATTGAATTTCATACGATATTGAAAAATTTTCTTTAATCCATTTTTGGAAAAATTTTGCCATAGATTTCACATATTCAAATTCTTCTTTACGGTGTGGAAGATCTTCTTCTTTTATTACAAAAATAAAGTGTAAGAGCATTTTAACAAAAAGGGTAGTGATTAGGTTTGACCTTCTATGCCCATTAGGGTTAGGGTTGATCTAATCTTTTCTATTTTTCTAATCTTCCAAGTAATTGTTTCACGTAATGCTTCAACTGTTGACGATTCAATTTTTGCCAGAATGTCGTAAGCACCGAATGTACCGTGAACTTCTATTACTCCTTCTAGATTTTTTAACTGAGAGATAATAGCTTCCTCAGAACCAAGCTCACAGTTAATGAGTACATATGCTGTTGCCATAGCAAAACTACAAGGTTCATGTATATCAATTATCCTATTGGGAAAATTATTTATCAGATAATTTTGAAATGGTTTTCCAAATATTTGGAGGAACAGGCATGAAAGATAATCTCATTATTCGTAATAGTTCCCAGTTTTTGAAACTTTTTTGTAGTTTCATTTCGTCAAGTGTGATAGGAGTTTTGAATAATTTTTTAAATTTTACATCTACAACGATGAATCGTTTGTTATCCTCTTTTGGGTTAGGGTATGGATCAGAAGTAATTGTCATTATTCCAACTGCCTGTCTTTCAACACCCGTATGATAATAG
The DNA here is from genome assembly GCA_028343215.1 of Candidatus Nitrosopelagicus sp. Classification (GTDB taxonomy): domain Archaea; phylum Thermoproteota; class Nitrososphaeria; order Nitrososphaerales; family Nitrosopumilaceae; genus Nitrosopelagicus. The sequence goes on from JAOLYB010000007.1 coordinate 46,397, forward strand.
ATAATTTCGTCACCTTTTTTTGCATCACGCATAAACTTTAGTGCTTGATTGTTATGGATACCATCCCAAACAGTTGTTTTGTCTTTTTTTAGATCAAGAATATTATAACCACGTGGTCCACTTGGTTCCTGTTTTGCAAGCCAATAATTTACCATTTCAATCAAAATTATTTTTAGAAATCCACATTTAAAATTTTAAAAATGTTCCCCGGTCCTGACTCGCAAAAAATCATTGGTTTTAGCCAAATCCTCATTTCAGATCTGAAACCGGGGTTGCCCGATATGTCGCAAACCTGGGTGAATTAGAAATCATTGTAATCATTACGATCTCGTCATCCTAATCCGTCTGAATGCGTGCTCTTTGGGCATTACTATTTTCAGTTAGTCAAATATTAATCCAGATAATTTTATCTCAAAACCTACTACAGAAGTTCTGATTCTGAAATTTTCTAATATATTAGAATCAATTTCTCCAATCTCTCCTACTTTCTTCTCATCTACAAAAATGTCAGCATGCCTACCTTTTGAAAATAATTCATTATTTTTGGAAGTTTTTGTTTCTGAATTAATTTTGAAATTGGTTCTAAGAAGAGACTGCATTATTGCTTTAATTTCAGAATAACTTGTATCCTTGTATGCAATTATTATTGCCAAATTAATTGATTCGTCAATAGGTGTTCCTTTAGAGAATACCACACCAGTTTCAAATAATTTTTGTGGATATGACTCATGAATATTTTTTGAAAGATTATCTAACAAGCTAGGTAACAGTGAATCACGAAGAATTGTATGCTCTTGACTTTTTGAATCTAGTACAGAAATAATTTGAGATGAATCTCTTTTTGTCATTTCGTATAGAACTTTTTTACTTGTAAGACTAGAGTTCATTGCTTCAAGGAATCCAAGACCAACCGCAGTTTGGCTAATTAATTTTGTTTTAATTGTTACATCATTTTTTTGACCAATTGTTGTAGATGGTGATAATTTTGGCTCAATGTTTGCAATTCCATATCCAAGTGCAATTTCTTCAGTTAGATCCATTGGACTGAATATATCAAATCTGTATCGAGGAATAACACATGTGATTTTTTTACCTTTTACTGACGCATCTAATCTACATTTTTTTAGACATGTCACCATGTTTGATGGGCTCATTTCTATTCCAATTATTTCAGAAGTAAATTTTGGGTCATAGATCATGGTTTTATCCTTTAGTTGAGGTGTAGAATTTTTGTTTCCGGTTATTTTTAATTCATTAAATTCAAATCCAGCAGTTTGTAAAATGGATACTACTACAGAAAGCATGTCTTCGGCTGCCTCCTTATCAATTCCGGTTACTTCAATCAGAATATTTTTGGTGTTTGATGTGACAGTTGTTAATCCAGAATTAATTATTGGAGGAAAGGAGATGGTGTTTTGGTCTGAATCAAAAATTATAGGCACATTTTTGGCATTTTCAATTACTGAACCATAATTTTGTCCTACCTCAGTATTGGCTAAAATTTCATTAATTGTTTGTTCAGTACTACCGTTTAATGGGATGAATTTATGATCTCGTGAGACGGTTGTGTATGTTAGAGGAAAAGAGATCTTATCAGCATCATGTAATCCAATAGATGATTTTTTTCTTTTCCTTCCTATTCCATCATGTAGATCTTCTTGCATGTTCATCAATTGTTTGATTGCAACATCATCTAATTTTCCATTACTTGCTATAATTCCGGTTACATATGGTCGAATCTTTGTTACAGTTGATTCAACCTTAATTGAATAATTTCCTTTTTTCTTGATGGGAGTTTTTTGAATTCCTTTTTTTATTCCTAATAGACCTTGTAAACCAGTTGCAATTCCATAATCTGTAGAGTAATCAGGTCTATTTGGACTATATTCAATTCTAATTTCATCTCCTTCTTCAGATTCAATATCTAAACCAAGAAATGGTAACACATCAAGAATTTGTTTACGCGTAACATTTCCAGAAACTAATTTTCTAATTCGATTGATGTTTAATTCAACAACAGGCAATTATGCACTCCTCAACCAACTT
>JAOLYB010000008.1 GCA_028343215.1 Candidatus Nitrosopelagicus sp.
TGATGTTAGCATTGGAGTTAATGTAACTTTGACTGCTTCTTTGAAGACTGGGTTTTCTCTTTCATAGTCAGCAACTGCTGGTGAGAAAGAGTAGTAGAAGTGGTTGAATCCTGTCATGAATGCTGTACCTGATTGTGTTGTCATTACGGTGTTATCTCTAATTTCTCTTAAGAATTGAACTTGTGGTGCCATTTCAGAACCAAATGCTGCTGTTGCAATTAGACAACCACCGCCTTCTTCATTGGATAATGTTCCTTCATACCCTTCTAGATCAGTTTCAGCACCAGTGGGAACCTTTGCAAAATCAATGTTAGAAAATTCTATTGTGCTAACAATTTCATCAAAATAATTTGCTTGTCTGTCAAAACTTTCTAAATTGTTTGTATATTGTACAGTGTAAAACATGTCATCTACTTTAATTAGAAAAGTCGCAAATCCAATATTCATTTCTATTCCTTCTCTATTTTCAAAATGACCAATTGCTTTTAGTAAATACGCATCATTTCCACTAATTTGTGTGCCTTCTTCACTTACAATTGTTAATGCACCTGTTTCAATCATTGGAGTAACTTGTTGTCTCAGTCCGTTTATTGCTTCTTCAATTGTAATATCTTCACGAGTAATGGCAAAAGATACAGCTGGAGCTGATGTAGATGTTTTTGGTCCAACAACTACAATATCAGGACTATTACCAGATGGAGGAGGTGTTTGAACTAGCCAACCTGCAGGAGAAGTGAATGATAATCCATACTCAGGAAAAGAGTTTGGTTGACTAGTGGTTGGAGCTATGAGAGCATCACCTTCGTTGGTAATTACAGGAGTTGAATATTCAGGCAAACTTGACAACTCTGAACGATCTAATACACTGACATTTTTGATAATTGCTCTCCATGCATCCATTGGTTGATCATTTGGGGCCGTATCCATTGTTGCAATTCTATCTAATGTTTCAAAACTTTCATCTGTCAAGATTCTACCAAATACAGTATACTGTCCATCTAGAAAGTTTGAGTCCTTATGAACAATAAAAAATTGAGAACCAGCACTATTAGGATCTGCAGAGCGTGCCATTGAAACTATTCCTCGTTTATGTTCAATATTGTTAAATTCTGCATCAATGGAATAACCAGGGTCACCAGTTCCCCATTCAGACATTGAGAAATCAGGATCTGCAGATTTAGGATCACCACCTTGTATCATAAACCCTTCAATTATACGGTGAAAAATAGTTCCAGTGTAGAATCCATCTTCAGATAATGTTACAAAATTTTCAACATGATTTGGTGCAAATTGAGGGAAAAATTCTATAATTAAGCGTCCCGAATCAGTTTCTAATACTACAATTGTATCTTCATATTCTGCAAAAGCTTGAGGCGTAATGGCAATAGTCAATAATACAAAAGGTAAGATAAAGAATCCTTTATTCATAAATTTGAAAATTATATCTGTAATAAAAATTAGATCTGCAATTGACTTTTAACGATCTATTTTTCAAGTTGTTCTATGGAATTTGATGAAAAAATTCATACACATTTGATGTCTGTTTGGAGAGAATCAAAATCATTTTTTGGTGTTGGAGGAAAAGAAGGAATGTTACTATTAACAGATAATCATTTAATATTTCTAAAAAGAACAGAACGAATGAAAAAATGGTGGGGTGCCGCAAGTAAAAGACAGATAGTTACATTATTACAAAATAAAAATACAATGACTGAGAAATTGGATGGTTATGAGGAAAAAGATTTAAAAGTTGATTTAGAAGAAGTTAAAAAAAAAATACATCAGTAAAATCACATTTGACAATATTTTAGAAATTGGAGAAGAAGAAAAAACATGGGGTAGCGTATTATCAATTAAAGCAATTGAAGATGGAAAAGAAAAGAAATATGATTTTTCAATTGTTCAAGATTGGGTAAAATATCCAATTAAGGATCCTACAAAATATCTTAGTGTTGACTGGAAACCATGTATTGAGTTCATTAAATCAAAACAACGAGTCACAAAATAAAATGAACAAAGTTTTTGCCGTAGGTGTGGGTCCAGGTTCACCAAAATATGTTACAGATATAGTAAAAGAAGCAATATCACAATGTGACGTTGTGATTGGTTATGGATATACAATAAAAACAATTGAAGAATATGTCAAAGGTAAAAAAATACTTGAAGTGACAATGCAGAATCAAGAAGATGCATACCAAGAAATTGCAAAAGAAGATAATCATACAATACTAGTTCCTTTTACAGGTGATGTTAATTTTTCTGAATCTGAAGTTGTGGATAGATTAATTGAGATTTATGACGAAGTTGAAATAATTCCTGGAATTAGCTCAACACAGGTAGCTGCATCACGTGCAAAAGTTCCAACTGATAAATCCAAAGTAATTACTATGCATATTTCAACATCAATTGAAGAAAAAAAATTAGAATTACAAAAAGCACTCATAGATGGTCTTAGCGTTATACTTGTTCCAAGACCATGGCCAAAAGTTCCAGAAAAACATTTTATGCAATCTGAAATTGCAAAATATTTGAAACAGAATGGTTTTGAAACATCAAAAATGAAAGTACATGTCTATGAATCAATAACTACAGAAAATGAGACTAGTTTTGAAGGTACAGTTGAACAATTAGAAGGAAAAGAGTTCTCAGATCTCTCTGTAATGGTGTTTAATCAGGCAACACTTGAATCGTATATTAATTTTGAATAGTCATGGGTAAAAAAGCACCAATGTGGGCTCCATCAAAAAAAGAATTAGAGAAAATATTAGAAGTAGATAACGTACATGAATTATTTCTAGTTGGACAAGTCTGTATCGAAAGGATGTTAGAGAAAATATTAGAAAAGAAATTCAATATTCCTTTAGAAGCATTAGATGATCCAATGATTATGTGGACACAGAAATACTTGATACTAGAAAAATCAGGTCTACTCAAGGGCAACGTAAAGAAAAATGTTCGTTTGATTAACAGTATAAGAAATAGATATGCACATAGATTGAAACCTGATGAAAAAGCGATTGGAAACAATATCAGAGAATTAGAGTATCTTGGCATATCACATACAAATCCAACCACAAAATTTGAAAAGTATAGAGTTTGTGTTATCAGTACTTTTACAGCATTAGAGAAAATGTTGTAAATTTATTAGAGAAAAAATCTATTTGATGTTATGATACAGGAAAAATGTGCATATTGTGGGGATATGGTAGATATTCCATTTGAATGCACATACTGTAAAGATCCATTTTGTGATGAACATAGACTTCCAGAAGATCATCGTTGTGTAAAATTAACAGTCATAAGAGCAAAAAAGTTTGGAGAGAAGAAAGTAATCAGAGATGGAGGACCAGGTTCCAGTAAATTCAAAAAGTTTTTTGGGAAATTTCGTTAAATCAATAATCTGCTTTAGTAGGATCAAGTTTTGAACGTCTAGCTTGGAAAAATAATGTAACAGCTAATGCAAGCATAACCAAAATTGACATCCACAATGGTTCAACATGAACATTATTTTCTTGTGTAACAATCATTGCAGGGAAAACAACATAAATCACAGATAAAATTATCATTGCAATTCCTTGTGTGGTTAATTTTTTCCATGATGAAAGTTTGATTCCTCTACTAATTAATTCAATTACACCAAGAGCTATGAAAGGATAGATTGTAAAAGCTAAAAAATCAATTATATCAACTGAACCGGGATGAGACATGTTATTCTTCTATTCTAATTTTTAATGCAATTCCATTTGAAATTAAAGCTTGCGCATTTTCGTTAGGAATTGTTGCTATATCTTCAGGTTTGAATGGGCCATATTTTTCTAAATCAACTCCAACTATTTCATCAAATTCTTTCACAAATCTTACAGTTACAGGTTTTATTTTGTGTTTTGTGGAAGTAGTTTCTAAAAATTTTGATTTTCCATTAATTATTCCAGAAATTATCATATCTTTACGATCATTCATTTCATCGTTTGAATCAATTACAAATTTTTCTTCATCGCTTAGAATACTATAAGATGTTTTTGGCGATTTTGAGATTTTATCTAGTCTTTTATTTATTAAGAGTTCAGTAAGATTTGTAGCAGTTAAAATAATCTCATTTTTTGTTTTCTTTTCAATTCCATCATATTCTTCATTTTTTAGTTTTCCAATAAGGTTTGATAAATTTCTGAAAAAATCTATGCTAAGCTCCTGTATATCATCAGTTTGATATTCTTGCATTACAATTACATGAAGATTTTTTAGATCTAGTGATTCAAGAGTTGACATTTTAATACAAAGTTAATCTTAAATGGTACGTTTAATTCTTTTAGCTTGAAGTAGAAAATTGCCGTACAAAGTAATAGGTGGTAAAGCCACACAAGTAAAATATTCATCTGACGAGGTATTCTCTAGAATAAAACATGAGGATATCAAGTTCATAGATCTTCAATTTACCGGTTTAACAGGCAGATTTCATCATACTACGATCTCAGCAAATACATTTACTCCTGAACAAATGGAAGATGGATTACCAAAATTAGATGGTTCATCAATAGTTGGGTTTACCGACATTGCAGATTCGGATTTAATACTAAAACCAGACCCAAGTACATTTGCAATAATTCCATGGGTAAAAGAGAAAAAAACTGCAAGATTACTATGTGATGTATACTGGGGCGGAGGGAGAGGACGTCTTGAAAGTGATCCTCGAGGAATTTGCCAAAAAGCAGAAAAATATGTTAAGACACAGGGATTTGATTTTAGCAATTGGGGACCTGAAGTAGAATTTTTTGTATTTGATAAGGTACACTGGGATGTTTTAACACCATACAAAGGTCAATCATATTCAATCGAATCATCTGAATCACCATGGAGTCAAGAAGGAACTGGATACCCTATGGGATTACAAGAAGGATATTACCCAAGCACACCGTCAGATACTCTTGCAGAATTTAGAAATGAATGCGTAGATGTTTTGAATGATAATTTTGGTATTTTGTGTGACAATCATCATCACGAAGTAGCAACAGCAGGACAATGTGAAATTGATATAAAATATGATTTAATGACTAACTCTGCTGATGGTGCTCAATCGTACAAATATGTTGTAAGAAATGTTGCACAACAGTTTGGCAAAGTTGCAACAATGATGCCAAAACCAATATCAATGGATGCAGGTTCTGGAATGCACACAAATGTCAGTTTATGGAAAAAAGATGAAAATACATTTTATGACAAAGATGAAGATTTAGAATTAAGTCAAACTGGACGTTATTTCTGCGGGGGAGTAATGGAACATGCAAAAGGATTAACAGCAATTACCAATCCAACAACAAACTCATACCACAGATTAGTTCCAGGTTATGAAGCACCTGTTTACATTGCATGGAGTTCAAGTAATCGTTCTGCAACAATTAGAATTCCTGGTCATTTTAAGGGAGAAAAATATGCATATATGAAAAGAATGGAATATCGTGTACCTGATCCAGCATCTAATCCGTATCTTGTATTTTCAGCTGTCTTAGCTGCAGGACTAGATGGAATTAAAAAGAAAACAGAACCGGGTGATCCTGTAAAAGAAGATATTTACAAAATGACAAAATCAGAAAGGAAGAAATATGGAATTGACACGTTACCTGCAAATCTTGGAAGAGCACTTGATGAATTGGAAAGTGATAGAAAATTCCTAAATCCAATTTTCTCAAATGATGTTTTAGATAAAATTATTGAATTGGAAAGAAGAGATCATAGAGAAATTGCAATTAGACCACACCCACATGAATTTTATCTTTACTTTGATGTTTAAGTTAGTTAATTAACGGATGATTAGTCAATTCATAAATTAGAATTAATGAACCAAATATCATTCCTAATCCACCACAAACCATTATTGTTGTAAATTTTTGTGTTTTAATTCCTAGAAAAATAACTATTCCACCTGCAAGACCTAAAAAGATTGAAAGCATCCCAAATATCACATCTTCAAATTCCACGTTCAATGTTAGTGGAGTAAATATTCCAGAAAGTAATGCAACAGCTGCTATAATGTAAGCATACTTCGTTCCCGATAGAAGAATTGATTTGAAATCTTTGTTGGTTTTAGGGGACGTAGCACTGAGATCTTGAGTTGGTTCAGTGTATAGATTTGCAGGTACATCAACAGGTGGTGGTGTACGTGGTCTGTCTTTTGGTTTATCAGAAAATCTTCTATGTTTTGCCATAATAATTTAGACTAAAATTGTGTTGATTAAAATTTTTGCTAATCTACATTCCCATTCCAGGTGGCATTCCCATGCCTCCCATACCTGGCATTCCACCCATTCCACCCATATCAGGCATTCCGCCTTCGGCTCCTGGTGGAGGTCCTGCAGATTTTGCAGTTGCTATTACATCATCAATTCTTAGAATCATACATGCAGCTTCTGTTGCAGCTGAAACAATTTGATGTTTAACTGCCAATGGTTCAATAATATCAGTTGATTTCAAATTTCCAACTTTACCTTTCATGACATCAATTCCTGTCCATTTTTCACCTTTGATTTGTTTTGCACGTAAATGAGTAAGTGTATCAATTGGATCCATACCTGCATTTTCAGATAATGCTAAAGGAATTGATTCTAATGCTTCTGCAAATTTTTCTGCAGCTAGTTGTTCACGTCCTTGAAGTGATTTTGCCCAACTTCTAATTTTTGTTGCTGCAAATGTTTCTGGTGCACCACCACCTGCTACTATAGATGGTAATTCCATTACATCTCTTACAACCATTAGTGAATCATGAACTGAACGTTCTACTTCATCTACAACTCTTTGTGAGCCTGCACGAAGTAATAATGTAACAGATTTTGGATGTTTACATCCTTCAACAAAGACCCATTTGTCTTCTTCAACTTTCTTTTCTTGAATTGATGATGCAGAGCCTAAATCTCTTTCAAATAAATCATCTAAGTTAGTTACAATTCTTGCGCCAGTTGCTTTTGCAAGTTTTGATAAATCACTTTCTTTTACACGTCTTACTGCTAAGATGCCTGCTTTTGATAAATAATGTTGTGCCATGTCGTCAATTCCTTTTTGACACAATACTACATTTGCACCAGAACCAATAACCTTGTCAACCATTGTTTTGAGCATTTTATTTTCTTCATCTAAGAATGCTTTCATTTGTTGTGGATTTGAAATGTTAATTTTTGCATCGGTTTCAGTTTTGTTAATTTCTAATGCTGCGTTTAATAGTGCAATTTTTCCTTCTGTAATTTTCTTTGGCATTCCAGAGTGAACAATTTCTTTATCCAAAACAATTCCTTGAATAATTTTAGAGTCTTTAATTGAACCGCCGGCTTTCTTTTCTACTTTAATATCATCAATGTCAACTGTATATTTTTCACCATTCTTTTCTGCAACTGCTTTTACTGCTTTAACAATCATATCTCCTAATTGTTCAGAATCTTTTCTTACTAGTTTAGTTTGCATGGATGTTTTTGCAATTTTTAATAAAATTCCATTATCAGTTGGTTCAACCTTATCTGCAATTTGATCTAAGAACTCTTTTGCTTTTCTTCCTGCTTTTCTATATCCATCAACAATGATTGTTGGGTGAACGTCTTGTAAAACAAGTTCTTCAGCATGTTCTAGTAATGCACCAGCCAATACAACTGCAGAGGTAGTTCCATCACCTACTTCATTATCAGTAGTTTTTGAAATTTCAACTAGCATTTTTGCTGCTGGATGTTGTACATCAATTTCTTTTAGAATTGTTGCACCGTCATTTGTAATTGTAACATCGCCTAAAGAATCTACAAGCATTTTGTCCATTCCTTTTGGACCTAAACTGGTATGAACAATTTCGGCTATAATTTTGGCAGCTGCAATATTGTTTTTTTGGGCTTCTCTTCCCTTTACCTGACTTGCGTCATCTTTTAGAACTACAACCGGCATGTTGCCTTTTGGAGTTTGTGCTGCCATAGATCAAAACGTCAATTTTCAAAATATATAGCTAGCTTCTTGTTTTTCTAGAAAATTAGAAGAAAGATCGCTGTTCTTAAATTAGGAAAATCAAGTTCAAAATCATGGCTGATTCAAACAAAGAATCGTATGATAAGATTTTCACTAGTCTTGAGAAACACCATGAATGGTTTGAAAACTCTATTCCGCTAATTGCTAGTGAGAACATTCCTAGTCCAGCTGTCAGAGAGGCAGTAATGTCAGATTTTGGTAATAGATATGCTGAAGGTTGGCCGGGTGAGCGAGTCTATGCAGGATGTACCTACATCGATGAGGTTGAAATTCAATGTATGGAGTTGGCACAAAAATTATTTGATGCAGAGTTTGCAGATGTAAGAAGTGTTTCTGGTGTTGTAGCAAACTTGGCAATTTATTCTGCTTATTCAAATCCAGGAGATGTTATGATTGCATCATCAATTCCTGCAGGAGGTCACATTTCACATGGTAAAAAAGAACATTCAGGAACTGCAGGATTAGTGCATGGATTAGATATTGAGTTCTTTGCATTTGATCCTGAAGAAATGACATTAGATGTTGATAAAACAAAAACTAAAGTTGAAGATTTGAAATCACAAGGAAAACTACCAAAGATTGCAATGTTTGGTGGTTCTGTATTTTTATTTCCACATCCGGTAAAAGAATTAGCTGAATTTCTAAAGGGTCATGGTATGCACATTAATTATGATGCAGCACACGTTGCAGGATTAATTGCAGGTGGAAAATTCCAAGACCCACTTAGAGAAGGAACAGATACAATGACTATGAGTACTCACAAAACTTTGTTTGGACCACAAGGAGGATTAGTTTTAGGATCTGAAGAACATGCAGAACCAATCAAAAAAGCAATGTTCCCAGGATTAACAAGTAGTCATCATATTCATCACATGGGTGCAAAGGCAGTTGCATTTGCAGAAGCTTTGGAGTTTGGGAAAGATTATGCAGAGCAGACAATTAAAAATGCAAAAGCATTAGCTTTAGAATTAAACAATGTAGGATTCAAAGTGTTAGGAGAGAAAAGAGGTTATACAGAATCACACCAGACAGTTGTAAATGTTTTAGATTATGGTGATGGTGGAACTATCGAAGCTGATTTAGAAAAAGCAAACATAATTGTTAACCGTCAATTAATTCCAGGAGATTTGAAAGCAGGTCGTCACTATATGCATCCAGGTGGAATTCGTTTGGGAACATCTGAGATTACCCGTTTAGGTATGAAAGAATCTGAAATGAAAGAGATTGCATCTTTATTAAAACAAGTTGTTGTTGATAAAAAAGATGCAGGAGAAATTGCAGCACATGTTAAAGAATTCAAAACAGATTTCAAAAAGACACAATATTGTTTTGATAACAAACTTGGTGCCTACGAATACGTCAAATTAAGATAAAATCAAGATCATTCTTTTCTATAACAAAGCACATCTGCATTTATGGCTAGAATGAGTGATGAAGAAATTCGTGAGGAATTAGGGAAAAATGTAGGAACGATACTTGGTTCCGAAAACAGATATGATATTCATCGTTGTTCTTTTTCTACCGAAGGGATATGGATTGAATGTCAGATATTGTACAAACAGGAAGACGGAAGCTTTCAAAGTTTTGGATATGGTGACAAAGAACTGTGTCATATTTACCACATGGAATTTGATACTGGTGGTTTTAATGAGTGGACAGCGCATGGGATTTTTCGTTTAGATTATTCAAAAATTGATTATTCGCCTGATGAAGTTCTTGAAAAATTAGATGATATGGATTATACAGCGAGTACTGATTGGAACTATGATTTTTACGTTGATCCTGATGATGATGAGTGTATTAAAGTTGAGATTACTGGAGATGATATGTCGCCAGACAAAGACGATGTTCCTAGAATTCAGGATTTGAATAGCCAACTGGCTGAGATGGTAGATGACATATGCAGTAATGATGATTAAATTTTTTAATTAACAAAATCAGTTAGCAGTTGTTGTGAACCATCACCTTTTCCAAAAAGTAGTTCAATTTCATCAGATAATGTCATGATTCTTCCTTTCAGGTATGGATCTACGTCATATTTTGTGACTAGTTTCTTTGCTAATGGAAGATATTTTTCAATTGAAGGTCGAGTAATAGTTTGTAATAGTTTGTGACCACATGTACATTTTTGAAGTAATGGCATTCGTCTATATTTTGCACCACATGCAGTACAACGAAATTTTTGTTTTGCATATGCACGAATGTTTCCCATAATATCAGGAATCAGATGTGTTTGTATCAAATATGAAACAATATCTCTTGTTTCAACTGCATTGATGATATCAGCATTTCTAATTTGTAAATCAAGTTTGTCAACCATTGATTCCAGTGTTGAATATGCACTTCGTGATTTTGATGTAGTTAGTGTTGTCGTACTATGTGTAAAGAAATGATCATAGAAAATATTTTCATCGCCAGTATCTTTTCTCATGGCTAAAGTTTCAATATTTCTGATGTCACCTGATTTTTCATTATTTAATGATGATTCATAAAATTCAAGTGGAAATTCTTTTGCTACCTCAAAGTTGTGTGCCTGTGTTTGTGCCTCATGTGGTAAAACTATTGGTTGAATTAGTAATGGTGCATCCATTAGTCCACCAATTTTATCAGACAAGAACTGTCGTGAGAAGTTCAATAATGCATCTAGTAATAACATGACAGAGTCTGCATCACCATCTGCATCTCTTCTTTTTGCAGAATGCCAAATTGGACTAGCAAAACAGACGTGAGTTTTGGTATAACCAATCAGTCGTCCGGTAATTCCTACGGAAGTATGTGGTGCAAGACCAATAACTAAATGACCTAACAAATCCTGTGTGTTTTTTTAAATTGTAAAATGGTTGTTTGCCAAAAAACTTCTGCAGTTCAAAATCAATATATTTTGAAACATTAACAAGATATTCGGCACTTTCATGAGGAATAATTACATCTTGCATCTTTAATTCAATTAATTGCTCATCATTTGTGATTGGATTTCCATCAATATCATTTTCATACCCAAGTTTTGTGATTTGTTCAACTGTTGTTCCTATCCAGGAGAGTTTGAAGTGTGTCAAAGGTGAGTTTGTAGCATCAAATCTGACAGTTCCGTCTTTGAAGGCAGATAAACCAAACTTTTGTCTAATTAGTCCTTTTTCTAGAGGTTCTGGGATTTTTTCTTGATTGATTAATTTATCAACGCCTTTGAATGGTGCTTTTGCACGTATTCCAAGTTTTTCTTGCGCTGCCATCAGATTTTGTTTTAGCGGGAATTGTTTGTAAGAAAATCCATTTGCATCTCTTTTACATTTTTCACAGTGTTGTGTTTCTAATTCATCTTTACAAATTCTACAAATGTAAAATTTTGTAGTTTTATTACCACATTTTGAACAAACAATTCCGATTGATGGAATATTACAATTTGTACAACGACGATTATTCAAATTTGTGAAAAATGATTCTGATGCAACAGCGGCTTTCAAAATATCTCTAGTAATTCCACCTTTTTCTGCAACAGGAAATAGTACATGAACTGGTGGTTTCATCAAACGGGGTGCGGCTTTTTCAGGTCTTCCAATTCTAACGCCAATTGATTTTGAAAATTTATTCTTTATTTCAATTCCAGTGCTTTCTGTTAACAATTCTAAAACAGATTTGGCGGTATCAAAATTCAAGGTTGCCCCAAAAATTAGATGGTTTAAGATTTGAACATCAATTCCAGAAATAATGATCTTATCATCTGTAACTTTGTGCGGAATTCCTAAATTTTCAAGAATTTGTTTTGTTGAAATTTCATAATGAATTTCATTTTCTGATTTTAAGATTGGGTTTGAAATTTTCTCAAGCTCTTTTGTTGTGATAAAATCCCAATAGTAAAGAAATTTTGGGTGTAATGGAATTTTTAATTCTTTTGAAAGTAAAATGGCATCAACAAATGTTGGAGTTTTTGTTAGAAATCCGAGTCTTTCATCATGTTTGGGAAGTTTTGCTTTAAGATATTCGGTCCAAACCTCTTCTACCATTGGAGTTGGAATTAATTCTGCGTTGTTTTCTAAAAAGTCACCAAATGTTATTAGAATATCACCTAGATGCAAAATCTTTTCAATGTCATTTTTAATCTGAATTCCGTGTTCTGTATCTTGGATTTTGACTACATCGCCTCCTTTTAGTCTGACAATAGGCGTCTCAAGTGAGTCAACAAAGGCCACAGTTGCTCCTTTACTTGGTTTGTCAAGTTTGATTTGTGTTCCTACCGCAATAGTATGATCTAAGATTTCAGCAATCACTGGATGTAACCCAACGCTAGCAAAACCTGTATTGCATGCACGTCCATATCTGAGTCGAAAACCTCCAATCTTGTTAGGCATTGATAGTACGGAACGTCCAGTGATTACTTCTCTCATACGTTTTTCAGAAGCATCATCACCAGATTCACCTTTTTGAACAGCACCTTGAACATTGTTTAGCCACTCCCAACCTTCCAAGTTATACTTTTCAATTCGCTTTAGGAGTTTTTTTGATCTTCCAATTAATCCATCATTTAGTACACGTAATGCACCACCTCTTACTCGATCTGTTTTAATTCGAGTCATGTTACGATGATTAACTACTTCATCCGGGTCTGTTCCTTCTCCTTCAAGTTCAACAGGTAAGTTTGAAATCACGGTTTTGATGTCATCATCAGATACATGAAATTGAAAACTTTGTTTTGCTTCACTTTCATAGATTCGAAGTTCTTCTACGAATCTTCCAGTCTCATCATCAAAACAATCCGCTTGATATTTTTCGAGTCCAACTGCACGTCTCACATGATCAGCAATTAACATTGTAACAGCAGATTCAGTTCCTCCTGCAGACCTCATTGGTCCTGCAATGGATACAGAAAGATACTGAGTACCATCTTTGTTATTTTTAATTTTAATCTCACTAATTCCTTGTAGGGGGGCAATTGTCACACCTTCTGTTACAATAGCTAATCCAACCCTAACTGCATGATCTAATCTATCTTCTAAACTTGCATCTGGAGATTGGTACTTTCCTAATGCAATTTCCTTTGACATTATCAAAGCAGCATTTTCTTTTCCGGTTTTATCTAGTAACTCACGAAGGGGCGTAGAAATGTCAATATCATGCATTTTAGCTACTCGTTCCGCCAAATCAAATGCGATTTTCGGCTCTATTATTCCAGAAGAGTCTAAAAGCGTTGATTTTGCAACTGCTGCGGTCTCAAACTCCTTGTAGACCTGTTGTGATAGTTCTTCATAATAGTCAGAGTAGTTTTGAGGAACCTTGATTTCTTTAAGATAATTTGCGGTGGTAGACATGTAGAAGGTTAGTTTTTGATGGCTTTGGCTATTTCGGTTAGTTTTTCCAAGTTTTTACTATCCTCAAGAAGGGTCCCAATTACCAAAGCGTCTGCTCCTGCATCAGTCAATGATTTTGCGGTTTGAGCATCACGAATGCCTCCACCTACGATTAAAAATCCTTGAAAGACCTTTCTTACAGTTGCAACCATTTCTGGAGTTACGTTGGTTTTTGCACCAGAACCTGCCTCCAAATAGACAAATCTCATACCAAAAAATTGGGCTGCTAAAGAGTATGCAGCTGCGATTTTCGGCTTATCAAATGGTATTCCTCTAACATTACCTACAAACCAAGCAGATGTTCCTTCTCCAATTACTAAATATGATGTTGGGAGAGGTTCTAAACCGAATTTGAGGACGTTTGGAGCACCAAGGGCTTGTGCCTGTGTAATGTAATATGGATTCTCAGAGTTCATTAAGGAACTAAACAGTATGGCGTCTGCCTGAGGCACAACACCGGTAATGTTGCCAGGAAATAGAATAATGGGAATATTTACTGCACTTTTGAGGTTTTTGACTACCTCGGCCATCTCCATCTGATCAGTTGCAGATGAACCGCCTACCAGTATTGATGCTGCACCTATTTCTTCAACATCTTTGGCTAGTTTAACAGCAGAATCTATCTGAGATACCTCTGAATCGATTAATACGAATAGTAATGGGGATTTTTTACGCTCAGAAATGAGTAATTCTTCTACTTTTCCAGTCATGCTTCACGTTTAATGATGACCCTTTAAGTTTTATTCAAGTATCGGTATACAGATTTGTATAGCTATGAGCGACCCCAGTAATTCTAATTTTTCTAATATTTTAAAGGAAATCATCAAAAAATCACTATTTACAGAGAGACAAATTGAAATTATTCTAAAATCAAAGAATCTTTCTGATGTCGAATTTACTATGACTAAAGGCGCCTATTACAGGCAGGTTTCTCAGTCTAGGGATAAGCTTTCAGGCTTGTATTATTCATTCATAGTTCTAGGCATACTAGGCGTGGTTTTGCCTGATGATATCGATGTAATATCACAACTCTCCGAACGAATGAGTGTGATAAAAGATGGTGATGTTTTCCCTGAGAAGGAACAAGAAATCATTAGTGTGATAGAGCGTGTAGTCAAGCAGACTACAGCAATGTGATTTTGTGCCTGTGAGGAATATTTCTTGTGTAATAGTGTGATGAGGTTTTGGTTACTCTAAGTGTGAAATAATGTTGTCCTATCACGATAAATCACAAATTCCTCATGATATGTCATGTTAGTTGAGATTCCAGACTTGGACGTGATATTCGGTCTCATATTGGCCTTCATAGGCGGATTATTCACATTATTCGTTTATTCTAAATTAAAGGCAGTTTCAGCCTCTAACGACCAAACAAAGGCAGATTCAGAGCGTTTAGAGTTCTATGAAAGACAGTTAATTGATCTTAAAATTAAATTAGATGCAATTGACTTGGAAAATCTTAGCTTTTCTCAAGAAATACCACAAAATATTGTAAGAAATGAGGAAAAACCGGTCCAAGTTGTAGAGAAACCGGCCCAAGTTGTGCCTGAGCAGACTCTAGTTCAGCCTAGAGTAGAAAGAACACCTAACATGAGTAGTGGTGATATTGTTGAGGCGGTATTGAGACTAATCACAGACAGGTCACGCACATCACGTGATATTCAAATCACACTAGGTAAGAGTAGAGAGCATATTTCGAGGACAATGAAGAAAATGTCTGATGATGGGTTGGTGGAGAGAAACACCAACGCAAAGCCATACAGCTACTCAATTACCCAAACTGGCCGTTCCAGGTTGTCTGGATCAGGTGCAGCAACACAAACTATAGCCCCACAGACCTCCTAGTTGGATAAAATCAAGGTAATTTTCATGATCTGATAGGTTTTTTGACTTTGTTGAATTGTGTTTGAGATGTTGATTTTTTGATGGTTTTACTCATATTTTCTATTGTAATTTATAATATAATTATAAACATAATTAATTAATACTAGTTTATCATATATTATGATATGAGTGAGGTTCCTGAAGAATTAGTAAAGATAACATCAGGTGGAACCATCTCCATACCTAAGCAATTTAGACGATATTTAGAGATGCAGAAGGGTGATTACCTCAAAATAGGCCTGGAAGGAGACCATTTAGTGGTCCGAAAAGTGCGTATTTCTTAGTTTTCTGAAAGTTTTGGGGCGGTATTTGTAAGTTTTAGAGTGTGATAAGCCCATTCTCTGCCTTTTTTGGCTCTTTCAACCTTGTTTTTAGAGGTAAATCTGGCCAAATATGTCGAAATTACGCTAAGTTTGATTGGTTGGTTGTATTCATCTTCATATTTCTCTAGTATGTCTGAAGAGGTGAATTTGCCGGTTGGGTAGTATTTGTCTACTATATGCCATATCTTACCTCCAACTGACTCTACCCCAGGGTTGTCTGCAGTTTCTTCAATATTCATCAAGTCTAGTAAATCGAAAATTTTGAGGACTTTATCACGATTGATGTTACCCTCCAAGTTGAACTTGTACTTGGCCCCATCCTTGTCCTCTAGATCTATTCTAATTCTTTTTCCTGCCATTCAGATCAATAAGGATCCAACCTTAACTCATCAACTGATCTTCTGAGATTTGTTAACTAACAGGTTTGTTAACATTGACTGCCTAGCCCACGCCTGAGTGTTTTTTTGTTATTAACAAAACTACCTCCTATACCCTCCAAATTTGGGGATATATTACGCCTAGACTGGAAATAGGGGGGTGATTTTACGATATTAACAATGTTAACAACCATCTTCACGACTAGACTGGAAATTAGGGGGTAAAATGGGCTTCCTTTCACTTTCCTTAACACATCCTTAACAGTTGTTAACTATCCCAGGCATTTTAGATTTTTCGTAAAATTCCCTCACAGATTTCCTTTTTTATTTTCATTTTTTGATATCCCACACACCTATCTTTCCAGTGTTACCTTTTCTAATTTTTTTGAAATGAGAATTCATGTTCATACTAATTTTATTTTATTTTATTATACAATCTAGTTTATCATTAGAAATGAAGGTGTCTGGGAGCGATCCTATCGATCTGAGAAGAGTCAACAAGAACGATCAGTCTTGTGAAGTTTTTCAAAAAGATCAGTTGAACTGTTGTTTTGAAATATAATATGATCTCAACATGAGTACAACCACAATCGATCCAATTGACCGTCTTTTAGATGCAGCCCAAAACGGCAAAACTCTAATCAAGAATAGAGACGTACTTCACTTTACATTCATGCCTAATCAGATACTTCACAGGGACCCTGAGCAGGAAAAAATCACTCAATCTTTACTTCCAATTTTAATGGAATCAAGACCATCAAACTTACTGGTGTATGGCAAGCCTGGAACAGGCAAGACTCTGGTAATTAAGAAAGTACTCTCAAAAATCCAAAAAAGGGTTGAAGAGGGATCATTTCCAATTAAACTAGCATATACAAACGCAAAACAAGAGACAACACTATACGGATTGTTGGTCTCCTTTGGAAGACAACTAGGCCTAGGAAGTCAAAAAACCAACGATGAAAAGATGTGGCTTCCAAGCACAGGCCTATCAATAAGTGAAGTATTCAACAGAATTCTCTACGTTTTAGACAAGAACGAAACAAACGCAGTATTCGTAATTGATGAAATTGATTACTTGGCAGAATTAATCCAAAAAACAGGCAAAGATGTTCTTTATCAAATTACCAGAGCAAACGAGAGACTAACCACAGGCTCATTAACACTAATTGGTGTATCAAATGACCTCACCTTCAAAGAAAGACTAGATCCACGTGTCATTAGTAGTTTGAGTGAGGAAGAAGTCATATTCACAAATTACAATCTACCACAAATCAAAGAGATACTCGATGCTAGAATTGAGGTGGCATTTGAACAAAACATAGTCTCAGATGCAGCATTAAACCTCTGTTCTGCTATGGCTGGAAGAGAATCAGGAGACGCTAGACGTGCATTAGACCTTCTTCGAGTAGCAGCCGAGATAGCAGAAAGAACCCAAATGCCAACCGTCTCTGAAGACCATATCAGAATGGCAGCAGAAAAGATTGAGGAAAACAAAGAGGTTGTAGCACTTCGTTCCTATCCATTACATGAAAAGTTGCTAATCTTAGCAATTATGAAATCATCAGAGATATCCACAGGAGAAGTATATTCAACCTACAAAAATCTCTGTAAAGATATTCGCCAAAAAGAGCTCACTCAAAGAAGAGTCACTCAAATGCTCAGTGAGATAGAAATGTCAGGAATCATTGCCGGCAGAATCGTCCACCAAGGAACACATGGAAACACAAAGAAATTCAGAATTACAGTCTCACCAGATATGGTAAAAACTACCTTCAAAGATGAGATGCTACTACAAGATATTCTCTAACTTAGTGGTGCAGGCTCTGCATGTTTTGGTTCAATAAAGTCTGACTCATGAACACGAAAGTCCTTTTGGTAAACCTTCATTGTCTGTAGATTTACTATAATTGCCATTCCTGGGGTAGGTGTAATTCCTACACTTTCCTGGAAATCCGTCTGTCTTTGCCAAGCACCTGAATTGACTATCAAAACCCCTTTGTACATATCAAGACCCACAAAATGGACATGTCCAGAATGGAAGATATCTGGAATATCATCAATTACCATCATATCTTCAGTTTCTGGTGCAATTGGAGTCCTACTTCCATAAATCGGGCTCATATGTCTGGCTTTAAGAAAATGTCTCATTACAGCAGCTGGCTTGTCATAACTAACTCCAGGCGTGGTTCTGACCACATCATCTATTGATTGACCATGATACATCAAAACCTTAACTCCATTTAGTGAAACCATTGATGGATTTCCTAACATGAAGAAATTCTCCCTATCCCATAATTGAGAATTGTACATCTTTGGGATTGCAGGTTGTGGAAGCGCCTTTCTTCCTGCATCGTGGTTTCCAGATATGAGAAATACTTTGATGTGCTTTGGTATCTTATCTAAAACCTCAAACGTTTTTTGTAATTGCCCTTCTGTTGTTGTTTGATTTAGGATCTTTTCTTGACCAGGGAAAACACCAACTCCATCAATCAAGTCTCCTCCAACAATAACAAATCTTATCTTCCTAGCTATTGGGTCTGCACTTGAAATCCAGTTGATGAATTCTGATAATTCTTCTTCCATGAAGAACTTACTTCCAACATGCAAATCTGATAGAAATACAGCATAAGTCTCAGTTTTTGAGCGATTTGTGGTATGTTCTGGTATGTCTGGGAGAAGAATCTCTTTTGCAAAAAATCCACCATTTTTGGCAGGAACTATCTTAAACATTGCAAATTGGTCCATGAGTAAAGTATCTGCGGTATCTTTCAAGTCTCCTTCAAAGACTACTATCTCCATAGAGCTGGTAGGGTCTTCTAGAGTGATTTTTGTGATATTTCTATCTGATTTTCTATCTGAAACTAATCCCCACACGAATAACTCATCATCATTTTTTGTGATTGATTTGACAGATTCGATTTCTTTGACCTTTTTTGATTCTGGCCTATCAGACATTATCTGTTTTAATTTGTTAAATCTACTAGCAAATAATTTTCCATATCCTTCAACACCTTCTGCAGATGTTATTTTATCGGTAGGGTCTGATAAAATCTCAAATTCTACCTGATGTTCCTCATCATCCTTTATTCCTAGATAGATCTCAAAATCTTCTTCATTTATCAAAAACTGCTTTTGTTTTGTCTTTTCTTTAACTACATCTTTGATAATCTGAGCCAATTCTTTAACGTTAATCTTATGTAAAATTTCTAGTGCATCGGGATGAATCTGAAATCCTTTATTCAAAGCATAACTAACAGCTGAGGAAATTTCTTCGTCCATTCCAAATAGTGATTAGAGTTTTAATTAAATCTGTTTTACAACAAAACCTCAAATATAGATCGATTAAACGTGCACCATGTTAACAATGAAACGAATAATCTTATTCTTCATTTTTACAGCAATTTTCACAGTCGTATATGGTGGCTCTGCTGTAACAAGTGAGCCTACTGAAGAAGAAATCGAGGAGGTAATGAGTTTCTTTGAAGAAATTATTGATACTATAGATGGAATTGGTATCTTTGTACATAATACAACAATAGCATTACCGATGTTTATTCCAGGTTTTGGTGTAGCTTGGGGATTGTTTTCAGCTTATTCAACAGGATTTGCATATTCAGCTATAGCAGCTTCAAATGCTCAAGTAGCCCAACTAAATCCGCTAGCAATACTTTTGACACCATTTGGATTGATGGAAATGGCGTCCTATTCACTTGCAATGTCACGCAGTACATTACTTGCAAAAGATGTATTTCAAAAAAATTGGAATCAAATTAAAAGCGATAAACTGATCATTTCAATCGAAATTGGTATTGTTGTTACATTATTGTTGATTGGTGGTATTGTCGAAATGTGGATGATAGAAACTGCGCAAGGAATGAACGGATAGCATAAAATAGTCACAATATCGAGAATTTGTATGTCAAGTATGAAATGTATAGAATGTGGAATTGGATTTTTCTCAGCAGATGGAGGAAACAAATGTTCCAAATGTAGACCAAGTGTATCTCAAGGTACTGAGACTCACAGTGGATGCGGTTGTGGCGGGCACGACTGCTAACTCTTCTTTTTCCCCAAATCACGTAACATTTTTAGTCATAACGAATTTCATAAAATTCAGCTTTGATACAAGATAAAGTTGTAGTAATTACTGGAGCATCTAGCGGAATTGGATATTCCACTGCTAAAGCACTTGCAAAAAAAGGTGCAAAAATAGTTGCTGGAGCAAGAAGATTAGATAGACTAGAAACTTTGAAAAAAGAAATTACTGATGACGGTGGTGAAATTATTATTTGTGAAACAGATGTTACCAAAAAAACTGATTGTGATAATTTAGTTAAACAAGCAATTGAAAAGTATGGAACAGTTGATGTTTTGATAAACAATGCTGGATTAATGCCTCTTAGTTTTGTAAAATCTCTAAAAATCGATGAATGGGATAGAATGGTAGATGTAAACATCAAAGGTGTTCTTTATTGTACTGCAGCAGTAGTTCCTACAATGGTTGAGAAAAAATCAGGTCATATTGTAAATATTTCATCAGTTGCAGGAAGAGTTGTTTTCCCTGCTGGAAGTGTATATTGTGCTACAAAATTTGCAGTAGCTGCATTTACAGAAGGATTGAGACAAGAACTCTCTGTACGAAAAAATATTCGAGTTACTAGTATTGAACCTGGGGTTGTACAAACTGAATTAACCAATACAATTACTGAACAATCCTTACAAGCATTTGTTGATAAACATAAAGAAATGGAAGGTTTGCAAGCTGAAGATATTTCAAATGCAATTATCTTTGCACTAGAAGCACCAAATCACATGAACGTGAATGAAATTCTAATAAGACCAACTACTCAAGAAGTATAATTATTCAGATTCAGTATCTTTTTCCCTATTCATATGTCCTAAGAGCGCCTTGATTTCTTTACTCATATTGTTAGGATCTTTTCCTAAATCCAATTTTTCGGTTATAGTATCTTTCAACTGCAAATTTTCTAATTCAATTCGTCTTTTTTCTACACAGTGTAAATGATCACTGTCTGTTGCAGAAATTTTCTTACATATAGAACATGTTCCCATGCCTTCTTTTTGGTTCACCACGATTTAATTATTTCATACATGAGAGGTCAAATCTCTACTGATTTTTAGCCTATGGAATTAATTCTCTGACTTTTCCAAATATACCAACATGCAATACTACGGTTTGGTTTCCATCTAGCTGAATATTTTTCCATAGTTTTTGGATTAGGTAGTTCTTTTAATGAAAATAAATCTCTAATCCCTTTTTGTATTCCTAGATCTCCTACTGGGAAAACATCTTTTCTTTGTAAACAAAACATTAGATAGATTTGTGCCGTCCAATTTCCAATTCCTTTGATTTTGGTTAACTCTTCAATTACTTGTTCATCTTTTAATTTTGAAATTTTTTTAAAATCAATTTCTTTTTGAATAATCTGTTTTGATAATCCTTTAATGTAATTGATTTTTGTGCCTGAAATTCCTGTATCTTTTAATTTTTTGTCACCTGTATTCATAACCTGTTCTGGAGTAGGAAATTTTTTGTAAAGTTTTAGAAATCTCTTTGTAATTGCTGTGGCAGATGCTTCTGATAATTGTTGATAGATTATTGCCTCCACAAGTGTTTGGTATGAATTTTTTGTAATTCTCATTGTACATGGACCAATTTTTCTTATCAATGGTTCAAGTTTTTTATCTAAATACAGAGATGAAACCTCTTTTTCATGTTTACCTGCAGTTTGTAATTTTAATCCAATGGTAATATTTTCAAAGTTTTTTGCTGTTGGATTTTTTTTATATTCTCTAGTTAGATTAATTATTTTTAATTTTGTGGGTAACTTTATCTTTTTTTGAATAATTTTTGCCAATCCCGTTCCAATCAAAATTGCTTGTGTTGCACCTGTTACATTGGATGGTTTTCTGTTGGTACTTGAACTCTCAAAATCAATAATTGTATTTTTATTTTTTCCAACAATCACATGTTTGTCTATTGTACTTAGTTCTCCATGATCTAATTCTATGCTATCTAAAAGATAACATTCTCTCAAAACATTATTCAGTACTAAACGAATTTCTTCTGATTTTGTTTCAGGTTTTTTTGCCCAATCAATAATTTTTTCACCTTCAATGTACTCCATTATCAAAAAATTTTTTGAATTTTTGATAAACTTTGGACCTACATCAATTTTATTTGCAATTTTGAGTAATTTGGCTTCATTTGTCATATTTTTCCTTGGAGAATCAATTCTTCGAATTTTTAATGCTACAACATTCTTATTTTTTTTTGCAAGAACAACCATTCCCACATACCCCTTTCCAAGAATTTGACACTTCTCGATCTGTAATGGTCCGGTGAATGAAACATGAGTAATTCCTAATTTTTTTAATTCTGTTAGTCGTTTTTTAATCTCAGTTTGTTTTCCCTCTGGAAATGTTAGAATTTTTTTGTAAGGTTCTTTATTGAAAACGCTAATTGGTTGAAAATGCTGTGTCATCAGTAGTTATCAGTTTTGAAATGCTCTTTTTAACAGATTTGTTTTGTTTGTCTTTTCCACTTGTAATTTTAAATCCCTTTTTGAAATCATTTCTTAATCCCTTTGGAATTCCTGATTGCCCAATATGATTTTTAATTAAATCATTAAGGTATGTTTTGGCATTTTCATATCTTCGAGTTTGTAATGATTGTAATTTTCCTTCCTTATCTGTCCACATTAATTTTGATTTTTTGGAATTAATATTGATAAATTTAGTTGCAAACTCACCAGAAAATACATCTGGTCCTGTTCTTATTTCATTTTTTGATATGATTAGTGATTCTAGTAAGAACAACAAACTAGCTCTGGTTTCATCATGTGCTATTGCATCATTTCTAAGAACATTAAATCCCTCATTGATCATTTGAGATTCAATTGAGCTAGATGCACGCTTAATCTGCCCATAAACAATGTCATCACTCCTTTTTTTGTATGTAAAATTCACAATTAGTAGATTTTTTGCAATTTCAGCGGGAATCTTAATTTTTGATTTTTCTTTAAAGTATGAAATTGAATTCTTCTTTAAGAAATTTCTAGCAATTAAAATGAAATTTGTAACATTTTGAATTGATATTGCAGCTCCGAGATTTCTGTTCCTATCTATTGGATCAATTATTACTATTGGGGACTCAAATTTTCTTGGAGATTCTCCAATCATTTCATTATTTTGCAATTTTGCAATTTTTTTTAAGACATTTTCAAAGCTACCCAGATAATAAACCAAAACTTCACAAACATAACCACTGAATCCCTGCTTTGCAATCTCTGCTCCATACATTCCATTAATTTTTAAAAAACATTTCAAAACTCTAATGTCATCTTTCATTGAACCCGTTAATTTTTCGCTCATAAACTCTGTATGAAATGTTGATCTATCAGCTGCACTTTTCCATTCTCCTTTTTTAATGTCATAACACGGTACAACATTAACTCCTACTCCATCAATGTCTGCTTCAACAAATGGATGTTCTGAATATCTTACATACGGTTTGAATTTTTTTAGTGAATCAAATCCAATTTTTTTACCAATTGTTTCAAAATTTTTTTCAGTTGTTGTTTTTTTAAATTTTACAAAAATATCAATATCAATTTTTTCTGGAGTCCACGTTTCTTTTGCATATGAGCCTCCAAAATGTACTGACACGACCGCTTTTTGTTTCTCAGTTTCTTTGTTTACAAGACTAAAGACCTGATTTGCAATTTTATCCACTTTTTTTCTTAGTATGTTGTTTGGAATTGCTATTTGTTTTGATTTTTTTATGATATCACTTTTCATTTTGCATTAACCTCCAGTAAATCTGAATATTCTGGTCCCTTTGGACTTAAAACACTTTTTTTCACTTTGATTTTTGATACAGTTTGTGTACCAAATTCAATAGTCTGATAATCTTTCATTATGACTGAAATGTCGTTAATTTTCTTTTTTACTCTAAAAATTGTCAAGTGAGGTTTGAATTTTTTATCATTTTCAAAACCCAACGATGTTAATTTTATTCCTATTTCATTTACTATAGTGGTTAATTTCTCTACACCATTTTCATCAATTCTAATCCAGATTACTCGTGGATTTTTTAAATTTGGAAATCCTCCTACACCTTTCAACGATAAATCAAAAGAAGAAAATGATATTTTCTTAATAGTATCTTTTACTTGTTCACATTTGCTTTCATCAATTTCTCCCAAAAATTTCAAAGTAAAATGAATCTGATCAATTTTTGTGGGTTTTGCATCAATCTGAACATTTTTTTGGAATGTTTCAATATTCTTCAAAATTCTGTCATTAGAAATTTCTACTGCTACAAAAACTCTCATGAAAAATAAAATGTTAGTAATTATTTATCGCTACCTTCATAGACTAGTCATTCAAAAATAATCTGTGTCAAAACTAGTTGTTTGTTTAACTGGAATGCCTGGTGCAGGAAAATCAACTATTGTTTCAAAATTAAAAGAAGGTGGTTATGAAACATTCAGCCTTGGTGATGGTGTTAGAGCTGAGGCTAAAAGACTAAATTTGGAACCTACAGGTGAGAATCTTGGTAAACTTATGTTAAATTTACGTGAAAAAAATGGACCAGGTGCAATTGCAAAATTACTTAAAAATTCTATTGAAAACTCAACTCATGAAATTATAATTATTGATGGTATACGTTCAATACATGAAATTAATGTTCTAAAAGAAACTGGAAATGTAAAACTTTTAGCTGTAAACGCATCTGCTGATACAAGATTTAATTTTCTCCGTGAACGTAAAAGATCAGATGATCCGTTAACAAGAGAAAAATTTGAAGAACGTGATAATCGTGAAATCGGCGTTGGCTTAGAAGAAATTATTGGACTTGCTGATGAATCAATCGAAAATAACAATGTAACAATTGAGGAAATGGTAAAATCTGCAATCAAAATATTTCAAAAGTGGATTGAATAATGAATCAAAAAACAACAATTCAAATTTTCTGTCAAATCAATCCTTCTGAAGATCCTGAAAAAGTAAAATCTGCAATAAATAACATTTTTCCTGAAATAGAATTAGAAATATCTGATGCAGAAATTAGTGCAAAAACAAATAATTTTTCAATTCTGTCACAAATTTCAAAATCAATTCATGAAAAAAACACCAAAAACACCTATCAACGTATTCTCAAAAAAAATAGTGACGGTGACTCCACTTGGTTTTATCTCAATAAACAGGCAGCATTTGTAAATACTGTAGCCTTATGCAGTGAAGAAAATGAATCATCTTTAGGCCCAATTAAGATAATTTTACGCTCAAACGACATAGAACAAGTAATTGATTCTATTACGAATTAGACAACTAGCTATTTCTATCCATTTTGAGAGCTTTTTTTTAGCTCAGTCATGAAAAATCGATTTTTACAGCATTTGTTATGAAAATACAATTAGCAATAATTGGCGCAGTATTGATAGCTGGTGGAATTTTATTCTTACCTGAAACAATGAGTCAATTTCCTGCAGGTACATTAGTTCTTGATGCATTAGTTGCAGATGCCACTAACATTAAGGAATACAATCAGCATACAAGCCAAGTCGGTGATACATTGTATGATGTTGGATTAAAGGCAGGAGATACAGTAGTAGATGTTGCAGGTCAAGTTGAAAACACTATTGATGAAACAGAAATCCCTGAGATTGACTTTCTAAAATTTGATGAATAATCTAAATTTCAATTTCAAGTAGATCTTTTGCAGCTATAACTGATTCATGAATCTGTTTTGCTTCATTTAGTAAAATTGATTCATCATTATATCTTGCTGAAAAGTGTGTTAAAATGAGATTTTTTACATTTGCATTTTTTGCCAATTCTGCTGCTTCTTTTGCAGTTGAATGATTTGTCTCAATTGCTCTATCTTTTAGTTCATATGAAAATGTACAATCAAAGCTCATGTAGTCACTATTTTTGAAAAATGCTTGTAATTTTTCAGTAGGACGTGTATCACCTGAAATTCCAATTTTCTTACCTGGTCTTTTTTCACCTGTTACTTGTGATGAATTAATTTTTTTACCCTCTACTTCTACGGAATTACCATTTTGTAACTCCTGCCATAATTTCCCTTCCGGAATTCCTAACTCTTTTGCTTTTTCTGGATAAAATACACCAGCTCTTTCATTTTCTATAAAACAATATGAATACGCAGTAATTCCATGTTGTGCCTCACAACAATTTATCTGATAATCTTTTTCGTTAACAACATTACCTTCATTTACAATTGTTATGAAAACAGGAAATGGCAATCCAAAATTTAATACTTTGATATTTGCAGTAATGAATTCTTCAATTCCATCTGGGCCGTAAATCTCAACAGCTTCTGTTCTCTTTTGTAATGACATTGTTTGTAAAAGACCCAAGACACCTAAACAGTGATCTCCATGTAGATGTGTGACAAATATTTTCATTTTTTTATTCCATGGTAAACCTGCTTTCAAATATGCAACTTGGGCTCCTTCTCCTGCATCAAACATCAAAACTTCATTTTCACGAACAAGACAAATGCATGTTAATGAACGATCAATGGTCGGTGCAGCAGCTGAAGTTCCAAGATAAACTATTTTCATAATGTTATTTTCATCTCAATGCATCAGAAATAACTCTTGATACATCTACCTTTGCTGATTCACCAGGTATGGTGTTTGTACTAATAATTTGAGTAACACCTGCATTTTTGATCTTTTTTGTAGCGTCATTAACCAATAATGCATGCGTACATGCAACAAAAACACGTCTGCATTTTTGTTTCTTTAAAAATTGAGTTGCTTTAACAATACTTCCGCCAGTACTAACCATATCATCTACCAGAATTAAATCTCTATTTTTCACATCAACTTTACCAGAAAGGATATTCACTTTTCCAGTTTTTCTGTCCCTATGTTTTCTCAATGCAATGAAATCTGTTTTCAAAAGATTAGAAAATCTTTCAGCTCTTTCTTTACCCCCTAAATCTGGAGATACAACCAATGGATCTTTCATTTTCATTTTCTTAAAATGTTTGACTAGTACTTCCATTGCAGAAACGTTTTCTGATGGAATTTTTAATTCTTTTAATGCTAATTTACTATGAATGTCAACTGTGAGTATTTTTTTTACACCTGCTGCTTTGAGTAATTTTCCAACCACACCAATAGTAATTATTTCCCCACCAAGAAATTCTCTATCTTGTCTTGCATATCCCATGTAAGGAATCACTGCATATACTTTTGAAGAAAATTTTTGCACTTTTGAAACAATACTCAATAATTCTAAAAGATTTGAATCAACTGGTGGGTTAGTTGATTGAACAACTATCACGATGCTCTTTTTTGGAATTTGGTTAATTGTTATTTTACTTTCTCCATCAGGAAATATTTTCTTCTCAGTTTTGATATAGGGTGATTTTAATTTTCTAGCAATTCTTTTAGCTAAATCAGATGATGCATCTCCTCCAATAACTGTAAACTTTGCCATTAAATCAACGAATCAAAACGGATTCTTAAGTTTTCGTAAGATTGTTTTTTAATCTAATTTCTTTTCTTTTAACTAGATAGCTTACTGCTGCAACTATTGCTACACCTATAATCTCAATTCCTAACCAGTCTAATCCCTGAAATTTCACTGTTTCTAAGACAAATGGTGAGAAGAGTGGAAATTTTGTACTTGAAGCAAATGCAACATCTGCAAGGAAGACATCAAATGCTAAATGTGATAAAACTGCAGAAAATGCAACTGCGGATAATCTTAAATCTTTTCCTCGAATGATTATAAAAAAAACTATTGCTGCTATGACTGCAAACGGAATTGAATGACTCATTCTTGAAACTAATTCAATATCTAAAAACTGTAATAAATGATCGGCATCTAACAAAATGGCAAAACTTCCACCAAGTACGATGTATCTAATACTTAACGTTCCTAATCCTATTACTGCTCCCCAAAAAATATGTCCAATTACGTGTTCATATGTAACACTACTAACAACAAGTGGATTTCCAATTACAAACGTATGTTCACTTGATGGAAATAATCCTCCAATCATTGAAAATCCAAATGAAATTATAGCGAAAATTATTGAATTTTTTAAAATGAATTTAATATGATCTTTCAATATACATTTTGAATTTTTTCAAATAAATTAATCATTACTATTCATCTCCTGCTTCACCACGACCTAAATCACCTAATCCATACTCGTCCATCACTTCATTACGCTTGGAATCTAGTTGATTAATTTCCTGTTCTTCACGTTTTTCATCACCTTGGTAAACTGTACGTATTGGCCATGGTATTCTAATATCATATTTCTTGAACTCTTCGTACATAATCAGACGCATATCGCTTTTTGTCTTGAATTGTGCACCATAATCTCTTACGTAAACCCACATCGAAAAGTCCAAAGATGAATCATTGAACTTGTCAAATCGTACAACTGGCTGTGTTACATCCACATGAATATCCTTGTCACATCCACAACTAGGTTTGTTTTCTTCAAGATATGGACATCTGTTTTGTCTTACAAGATGTCTTCCTCTTGCATCTGTAGCTTCAATCATAGCACGTTTTCCAACTTTGACTAAAATTGATGTAACTTGCCTTGGATTATTCAGATATGATACACCAACATTTACTACTGCAGGAACCAGTTTGATTTCTTTTGTATAGTTAATTATTTCTGCACTAACCAATTGGCGTGTAGGGATAATTGCAACTGATTCATTTAATCCATGACGAATGTATGTCACTCTTGGTGTAATTTTATGTACATATCCATTATATCCACTTTGTAATTGTATTCTATCTCCTTCTTTTACAACCTTATCTTTTCTGATAAGAATATAGGAAAAGTAATTTTCTAAGGTTTCTTTTAGTGCTAATCCAACACCAAATGCAAGTCCTCCTGTTGCAGTTGCTAAAACTATCAAATCTACTTCCCACCATGATACTACTCCAACTAATACTCCAACAAAAATCAAAATTGGTAGAACCTGTTTTGCAGATTTTGGTACACCTTCTTTTTGTTTTCGTGAGTGTCCTGGTGGTTTATTTCCTGAAATTATTGACTCAAAACCTGAATTTCTTTTCTGTTCTCTCCAAATATCTATTGGATAAATCTCTTCAGGTAATACACCTGGAAATAACTTTCTTCCTGATACATTCTTTCCTGTTACACAAGCTTCAAAGTATAATTGATATTTTTTTCGTTCAGATTTTTTCCATTTTTCATAAGGTTCTTTAGAATTTTTTTTCATAACTTCCAATTGGGGCTCCTCTTGACGTCCGGAAGTTTTCTAAGTATTGTATTCCTTCGTCAGTTTGCAAATAGCTATTGAATTCTTCTTCAGTTAGATCATCTGGTTTTTGTTTTGGTGGAATCCATTTGTATAATTTATGAAATAAATCGTCAGCATCATCTGGGAATCCTCTCATTTCTCTCCAGGCTTCAAAATCTTCACGTTCAAGACGTGAACTATCGCGTTTTGTTAATGCTATTGGAACTAATTGTGAAATTGTATATCCTATAACCAAAATATTCAATGTGTTTAACATTTTTGCAAAAATTTCACTAGGTGCTAGCTCTCCTTCTATTTGCGTAACTGTTAATTCTTCATCAAATAATTCGAATACTTGAATGTACATATTTACAGATGAAATTAAGGCAATCGCCAAAAATGG
This sequence comes from Candidatus Nitrosopelagicus sp., assembly GCA_028343215.1. Classification (GTDB taxonomy): domain Archaea; phylum Thermoproteota; class Nitrososphaeria; order Nitrososphaerales; family Nitrosopumilaceae; genus Nitrosopelagicus. The sequence goes on from JAOLYB010000008.1 coordinate 29,623, forward strand.
TAAAATTATTTTTCTTGCAAATCTTGCAACATGTGGTCTTGTATGGTTGAATTTTTGTGTTTTAATCCAAAATGAAAATTTTCTATAAACTACGCTGATTACAATAATTCCAATAATCAGTCCAATTACAGCTAATTGCAACGACACTGATGATGCGATCAATTGTGATACTGTATCAAACTGACCAACTGAAATTTCACTAATTTCTTCTGCCATCTCTAATATTTTTTGAGAATCCTAAACTTAAGTTAGTAGATTTGTCGTCAAGTTTTAAAAAAACTGTCAATTTTTTTCAAAAATATGCGTTTTCAGGCATAATCTCTTCGTAAATGTCAGATCCTAAAGTTTAACAGAGGATTTATCGTAATTATGGAATGGCTCAAACAAGTAATCAGCAAGAATCGATCTGGACAGTAGATTCTTCACCAAAGATCAAGTCATATACGCTTTCAAATCTAAGGAAAATTCCACAAATTGAAAATTTCACAGAAGAACAAATTTTTGAAATGGAGGTAGTTGGACACGTTTTACCTTTCAAGGCAAATAATTACGTAATTGAGCAATTAATTGACTGGGGTAATGTACCAGGTGATTCAATGTTTAATCTAACATTTCCGCAAAAAGGTATGCTCAAACCAGAACATTATGAAATGATGGCCTCAACTTTAAAAAATAATTCATCTGGCAAGGAACTTCGAGATATGGCAAATAAAATTCGTTTACAATTAAACCCACATCCAGCTGGTCAAATGGAGCTAAATGTTCCAATGCTAAAAGATGGAACTAAACTTTATGGAATGCAGCATAAATACAAAGAAACAACTCTCTTTTTCCCAAGTCAAGGACAAACTTGTCATGCATATTGTAGTTTTTGTTTTAGATGGCCACAGTTTGTTGGTATGGATGAAATGAAATTTGCGATGCAAGAAGGAGATGATTTAGCACAATATGTAAAAGAACATCCAGAAATTTCAGATATTTTGTTTACTGGAGGAGATCCTATGATTATGCCGGCAAAAATATTTTCTACATATATTGATAAAATTTTAGATGCAGATTTGCCAAATCTTAAAACAATTCGAATAGGAACAAAGGCCTTATCTTACTGGCCATACAAATTCATCTCTGATGATGATGCTGAAGAGACACTTGAAACATTTAGACGAGTAAACTCAAAAGGAATTCATCTTGCAATAATGGGACATTTTAATCACTTAGCAGAATTAAAAACAGGTGCTGTTAAACTTGCAATCAAAAATGTTCGTGAAACAGGTGCTCAAATTAGAACTCAATCTCCACTTCTTACTAACATTAATGATGATGCAGATATGTGGGCTCAAATGTGGCAGAAACAAGTGGAGCTTGGTTGTATACCATATTACATGTTTGTTGTAAGAGACACTGGAGCACAACATTACTTTGGAATACCTTTAGTCAAAGCACATCAAATATTCCAACATGCAATTCAAAAAGTAAGTGGATTAGGAAGAACCGTTAGAGGCCCAAGTATGTCTGCTACTCCTGGAAAAGTTCAGATTGATGGAGTTTCTGAAATTAATGGAACCAAAGTTATTGTATTGAGAATGCTTCAGGGAAGAAATCCAGAGTGGGTAAACCGTCCATTCTTTGCAAAATATGATGAAAATGCAATATGGCTTGATGATCTAAAACCTGCATTTGAAGACAAGTTCTTTTTCGAAGACGAACTAAATGAAATTAAAGACCAAAAAATGAAAAACATGAATAGTTAAAATATGGATTTTTACAGGTAAATGGTATGAGAAAAGAATTTGTAGTTATGAGAATTGATGCAGCACCAGATGGCGCTCCATATGTTCTAGTTACTCTTTCTTTAGCCAAAGATATGGCCGAAGGAAATCAACCTCCAAACCCATCTACAACAAATGTTATGGGATTTTCTAACATGGATGACATGATGAAAAATCTAAACAAGATGATTTCTGGTGGTGGAATGCCAGGTATGATGGGCGGCGCAGCCCCAGGAACAACATCAATCAAGCTAGATATGCATGAATACAAGCAGCTTGGATTGTCTGTTGGAGATAAGGTCAATTTAGATATCTCAAAATCTGAAACCTTAGGCGTATAGATCTCTTTAAAAATCTGAAATTTCTATTATTTTCATGGGCGATAAATCAGATGAAATGGTTCAAAATCTCAAGATGGAACTTGATATCTATAAAGAAAAAATAAAATCCATTTTCTCTAAGAAGAAAAATTAGAATTATGAGTGCTAGTGAATTTCTACGAAATGAACATCAAGATATTCTACGTCTTGAAAAAGTAATCACAAAATCATACAAAGCATTGTACAATGGAGTAGATATTCCATTTTCTGATATTGATAAGATTAATTTTCTAATTGCAGAATTTTTAGATTCTGTACATTTTACAAGAGAAGAAGGTTCATACTTTCCATGTGTTGCAACATACGATCATCTGAATAAAGAAATTCGTGAATTATTAATTGAACATGAATTTAGCAGGAATATAGCAAGATCAATTTCAAAAAATCTCAAATTATGGAAAGAAGGTCAAGACAAACGTGAACCGGTTGCTAGATTTTTGAGTGTATATTCAACATTTCTGATAGAACATATGAAAAGAGAAGAAGCATTTTTTTGAAAAAGCAGAAAAAGAAATTCTCTCAAGAGAAGAAGAACAAGAAATGTTTGAGCAGTTTCAGTCTATATCTACAATTGCAGAAAAGGTGACCTCTCTTTTAGAAGATATTGATTATCTAGAATCTCAAGACTGGGCAAAATAACATTCTTAAGCGGTAATTTCTCTGCCATTTACATGGCCTTTTGTTTATGGATGACCGGATTGCCTTGTTCAGGTAAAACCACCATAGTAAGAAAACTTGCTGAAACCATACCAAATCTGGCCATTTTAGACGGTGATGAACTAAGAGAATGGTTCTCTCCAAAAGACTTCTCAAAAGAGGCAAGAGATGAGCATAACAGAAGAGTTGCTCATTTGTCAAAACTACTCCTAAAACACAATGTTTCAATGGGTGTATCATTAATCAGCCCATACAAAGAGAATCGTGCAAACGCAAAAGAGATTATTGGTGATGACACCAAATTCTTCGAAGTTTACGTTAATGCTTCTCTAGCACAATGTGAAGAGCGTGATGTCAAAGGAATGTATGCAAAAGCTCGTTCAGGAGAGATTAAGGGTTTTACCGGAATCGACGACCCATATGAGGCACCAGACAATGCTGATTTAGTCCTAGATACTGAAAACAAATCTCTTGATGAGAGTGCTGCAGAAGTTTTAGAATTTTTAAAATCTAAGAATCTAATCTAGAAATAGCATCTAATGCATCTTGATGTATCAATCCATTAGTTACCAAAATTCCATTTTCATGATTCACTATCTCAGTATTGTACGATAACTCATTTCCTGAAATATCGGTCATCTTCCCACCAGCCTCAGAAATTATACAATTAGAGGCACAAGTATCCCACTGTTTCATTTTGTTTGTGGTTGTCAGATAGATCTCGGCATTCCCTGATGCAATCTCTGTAACTTTGAGTGAGCTACCAATACTTGTGACAACTGAAATTTCCATTTCATCGAGCAATCTCTTTTCCTTCTCTGAAAGATGATGTCTACTGACTAATGCATGACAATTTTGCATTTCTGACATTATTGTAGTCTCAATTTCCCCCCATTCTTCATCATGACAAAATGCACCTTTTCCTGATTCAGCCAAATACATCTTCTTTTTGATAGGCCAATAAATTATACCCAAAACGGATTTTTGTTTTTCAACCAATCCTACCATTATTGTAAACTCTCCTGTTCTGTTTACAAAATCCGTGGTCCCATCTAACGGATCAATAATCCAAATCTTATCATCTGATAATCTTTTTTTGTCATCTGTGTCTTCTTCAGATAAAATAGTAATTCCAGTTTTTCCCAAAACCTCTTTTAGAATTTTATTACTCTCAATATCTGCTTGAGTGATAGGTGAATCATCATCTTTTTTTTCAGTTGAGAAATCAGTTTCATAAACCTCGATTACCTTTTCACCAGCTTTCAATACTCCCTCGATAATTTTACCTAATTCTGGTATTGTTGATTTAAACGGTAATTCACTAATCATTCTTCAAATCTCTATTTGCTAATTCTGGCTTTAGAGTCCATGCTATGGCTAGACCAACGAATGGAACTGATATCAATCCAGTCATTTGAACTATAATCAATAGTTGTTGCTGTGCTACATCGGGTGTTGTTATCAGCCATGGAAGTGGAAGTGATAAAATAAACCAGACTCCTACTAGCAGTCCAATTATCTCAATTCTTTGTTTTTTCCTAGCATTCATGATAAATTCACTCTGTTCTCATCAAATTTAATTCTTGAACTTTATCCCAAAGGTGACTCTTCTATTTAGGACGTAATTTATGGCACTGGCGACTGCAATTCCAATTCCTGCTCCGTACATGTGGTAAAATGCACTACTTTCTACTAGAGTGACTGTAATTCCTAATTGAATTCCCATTCCAATTGCGCTAACTATGAGGAATTTGATATACATGACGGAATTTCTTTTATCCTTTACGAAACTACCAAATGTCCAATATCTATTGAAAAAGAAATTTGTGGTAATTGAAACTGAGATTGCTATAATTTGAGATGCAACATACCAGAATCCTCCGATATCTGTTAGAAGGTATAAAATTCCTAAATTTACTATAACGCCGGTTGCACCAACAATGTAAAACTGAACTGCATGTTTTGCAAATAACGATAATCCGCCTTTCTTTTTTTCGTCCTCTATCGTCATGTCCCTGCTTATTTCACCTTCTATAATTAACAATAGATTGAATCAATAATAATTTTCAAAAAACATTAGTTTTTTTTGTAATAATTTGTGAAATCTCTTAAATATGATAATAACGTACCCAGATTAATGCGGAAGGATGTAAATCCTATCGATTAGACTTGCGTGGTCCTGCAGAGCAGAAAATAGAGTTAATGCACATTGATGCTGACAAGTGAGGGAATCTCACATTGCTTTGCCGAAGGGCCACGCCCCCATTTAATCAGCCTAGATACTTCTATCGATTGCAATCAATGAAATGCTAACTGAGCCTTTTAAATTTCCAAATCGCTGAATATTCAAATCATAATTACACACATTTTGATTCTTACATTGCATACCAGAAATTTCAAAATACTTGTTTCCTGAATAATCCCAAGTATAGTATTTTGAGATTCCAGTATCTACTAATTCTCTTTCTAAGATGAAGGTTTCTGAGTATGGCCCAAGTTGAATTGATACCCGTTCTGGGGAATCACCCATAGGTACGAACTCAAATTTGTATGGAATATTTTGTTCCAAAGATATAGCTGTAAATTGATGTGAATTCACATCATGAAATTCTGGTCCAGAAAAGCGAAAACTCCAAATCTCTGAATCGGCACGTTTTTGCTCATTTCCACCTGGATTCATTGCTGCACCATATGCCATTGAAACCACAATGGCAACAGCTACTATTCCTCCAGCGATGAGCGTTTTGTTCATAATTTAGGCATGAATTTCCCAGATTATAGTCATTTTGTTAATTCTAGTCATACAATTTCTATAATTTGTGAACCATTATTCACACCGGAAATTAATAACATATTTCAAAACAGTACGCATGGCAAGTTTCCAAGACAAATGGGCAGCTCCTCAGAAGCAAAGCTTCATGGACAAACTCGGTGATACTCTCAAACCAAAAGGATCACTAAAACCAAGAGTCGAAATGGCTGTAAAACGATTACAGGCTCAAATCGGAAAACTTGATGGCATGTGCCAAAAACTCCAAGAAAGAGATCAGAAAATTTTCCAAAAAATTGTCGCTGCTCAACAAGCACACGACACCTATTCAAGTAAAGTATTATCAAATGAACTAGTAGAAGTTCGTAAAGTTAACAAAATAATGTCTAATGCCAAAATGGGATTAGAAAGAATTGAATTAAGATTAACAACCTTCCACGACTTGGGCGATACAGTCACCACATTGATGCCAACAATCGGTCTCATGAACGGACTCAAATCATCACTTGTCAAATTCATGCCAGGTGCAGATCAAGAGATTGGTAGAATGACTGAGATGTTAGGTGGACTAATGACTGAAACCTTCAGCAGCAGCGGATCATCCTTCGGAGTTGAAGAATCAACAAACACCGAATCTGATAGCATCCTTGCAGAAGCAGCAGCAGTCGCAGAATCACAATCAGGAGAACAGTTCCCTTCAGTACCATCAACTGGATTAGAGCAATTTAACGTTCCAACTTCTGAATCAAAATTTATGTAAAATTTTCTAAAAACTAGAAGATTTATCTCGTGACTCTTTGAAACTAGTAATTCTTTTTCCTTCGTCATCGATGATTTTGTCTATACCTGATAGTTTCTCTCTCATTGAAGATATTAGAGTGCCTACCTCATCTGCTTCATTTTCAACTGTATTTCGTTTTTGAGTCAGATGTTCTATTCCACGTGTCTCTTCATCGATATAATCACTAACTTTCATTAATTTTTCTTTCAAATTTTTAATGTCTACTGATTCTTCTTCAATCTCTTTTTCAAGATTAGTTCTTTTTTCTTTGAGGTTTGCAATCAAGCCTCCAACATAATCGATAGCCTCTTCTAATTTTGCCCGCTTGTTCATCAATGATGAAATTCCAATATCTGAGTCTGATTGACCCATTTCTTGAGGTGGTTCAGGCATAGATTCAGTTGGTCTTTCTTCCATCATTTCGCCGCCTTCGTCTTCTTTGGAAGAACCTAATAATCCAGTCACGAATTAACTTCATTTTCCTCAAATAAAAAGATGAACGGACGAATTTTACGCACATTTTACACATACGAAAAAATACAATTTTCAACAACTTTCATCAAAATTGCCATTTTTAGTCGATTTTTAGCCGTTTCAAACCTGTTCCGCTATGCGTTCCGCTGTGACATTTCAAAATGTTCCTCATAAAGCTCTTGATCCTAAACTAGACCATGTCAAAACAACAATACAGATCCGAAATGGGAATAATGGGAGACATCTTAGATGTTACCATGAATGGAGGCCAGCAGGGCGTCATTGTGTCTGCAATCTCCAGAAGAGCAAACCTATCTCACTATGCCGTTCTTGATAAATGTGAAAAATTGATCAATGCAGGTTTAGTCGAAACAAGACGTGATGATAGAAATCGCAAATTCATGATAACTGAAAAAGGTCTAAAATTCTTTGATGAATTCAAGAACTTCCAAAACCTCCTAAATTCGATGAATCTGAGGTATTAGAATTGAACCAAGAGTCAGCTTGCTGTGGTTGGTTGGAAGATTCCAAGAATGATGGAATGCTTTTAAGCCCAACCGAAGCCCTGATTTTGATGGCTCGCGTACCCCTAGCAGTTTTTGTCCTAATTCTGCTTGCTATGTCGGTACCGCTACAGCACTCTTTTGGCTCAACTCGAACCCTCGATTTCTTCCTTTTTCCTGATGGATCAACACATGTCACTTATTCTTTAGAATCTGATCCATTACTTCCTGATACTGAAGTTTCACTTTATGGTGATTCAGTAGAAAATCTTGTGACAGAAGATGAAAATGGATTTCCTTTAACTACAGAATCTAAAAAAAATATATTACAAGTTGAAACGCTGGGGTCTTCAAATATTCTGATTAATTATGATACGTATTCACTAATTTCAAAAGACGGAAAAATTTGGTCATTTGAGATAAATTCTCCAGTCGAATTCAATGTTGTAATGCCAGAAAACTCTGTCATTGTGGGAATGTCAACATTTCCTATTGACATGAATGTAGATTCTGACAGAACAAAAATTCTTCTTCCTAGTGGAATTGCTGAAATCACATATTTCTTAACAGTCGCAGAATCATCCCAGGTCTTACCAACTGATGAAACTCCTGTATCAGAAGGTGATAATTCTATGATGTATGTTGCAGGTGGAGCTGCTGTAGCAATTGCAGCAATAGCAGCGATTGCACTAAAGATGAAAAATAAACCAAAACAAATTGTTTCAACTTCTCAAACCACAGTTTTAGAAAAGAATGAACCTTTCAATATTGAGAGGGTTCTACAAATGCCAGATATCAGAGAAGATGATAAAGAGATAATCAAATTTATTCATGAAAATGGTGGCAGTGCATTAGAAAGTGATCTTAGGAAAAAATTCCTTTTACCTAGAACAACAATGTGGAGAGCAGTAAAAAGATTAGAAAGATATGAATTAATTGAAATCACTAAAAAAGACCAACAAAACCTCATAAAATTAACAAATGTGGAGGATGACAAAAATGAATAAAATTTATGGTTTTATTGCAATCTTTGCATTTGCTGGTCTTTTGTTACCTACATCAGCCATGCAAGTTGAAGCTGCATCTGATTTAGATTATATGTTAAATATTGCTGAAAAGGCAAAGCGTTACATTAAACACAACATCGATGAGATGGAAAATTCAAACACACAAGATTGGAAGAACAGACAAGCTGTACTAGAGATTTACAATAAAAGTAGTTATGAAATTGATCAATTATCAACTGCAATCAAAGATGGAGATGTAAAATCTGCAAGAGAATTATTCATTTCATCTATGGGTAAAATTAAACAAATCAGCCAGATGCTAAACCAAATTGCTGAAAGTAAAGCACAAGATGCAGCACTACCAGATCATTCTCAGATTATCAAAAGATATGAGATGAATTATCAAAGACTTCAACAAATATCTGATAAAATTGGAGCCGATGTTGACTTTTCAGAAATGAAAGGTCTCATATCTCTTGCAAAACAAAATAATGAACAAGGTGAAAGTGACAAAGCAAAGCAAACAATTGATCAGATTGCTTTGAAAGGACTTGAAATCTATAAATCACTTCAATCAATTAATGAGAAAAATAAGATAATTCGTGCACAAGCATTGGCTGAAAAATATGTAGACAAAATCAATGTACTAATTGTACAAGCCAAAACCTCTGGTTTACTAGATTATGTTAAACAATTAGAGAATACAAAAACTCAACTTGTTTCCTCCAATTCTACATCTCAAATCACAAAACATATCAGAATAGTTATTACAATAAATAGTGATATACAAGAAATCAACAGAAACAATCTACAACAAATTGATGTTGATGAAATTCAACTATCCCAAAAACAAAAAATCACATCTGAACTCTCTCAGTTAGAGACTAAAGCCAAGTTACTTCATTCTGAAGCAAAAGAAAGCAATGCGGCATTATATTATGTGGAAAAAGCAATTACCATAATTAATGATTTGAGAAACAATCTAGATGAGTCTGAACGAAAAATTAATTCAAAACTACAATTAATAGATCAACTCCTAACAAAAGCAGAGAAAATAGTGCAAGAATCAACATAAACTTCATATAGATTTCAATCCCGTTTTTCATTATGACTTCAAAAGCAATCATTTTTGGTGTTGGATTACCAATGGTAATTTTTGGAGCATTCATAGCACTAGCCATAGCACCACTTGCTGAAGGAGTAGTATCGACAATTGAATTTGTTGGATCTCTGATTGGAATTTTGGGTGTTGTCTTTATGATCTCAGGTATGTTCTATAAAAAAAGAAATAATTATTCAAGAATAATTGTGCCTAAGAAATTCACATCCTTTAAAATAACCTTTCAAACCAAATGATCACATGGATAAAGAGCGTGTCAAAAAACTAGTACGTGAACTAATCATTGAAATCGGCGAAGATCCTACTAGAGAGGGTCTAAAGGATACTCCTAGAAGAATTGCTGATGCTTATAGTGAAATATTTCAAGGCTATGATTCTGATTCTGAACTATCTGTGCAATTTTCTGAAGATTCTGAAACAGTAGTTGCAAAAAATATTCAATTTTATTCAATGTGTGAACATCACATGTTACCATTTTATGGAACTATTCAAATTGCATACGTACCAAACGGTCGTGTCTTTGGAATTTCTAAACTAGTTAGAGTTGTTGAAAAATTCTCAAAGAGACTTCAAATTCAAGAAAGAATTACCAAAAATATTGCAGATGAACTTTATGCTCAAGGTGTAAAAGGTGTTGCAGTTGTAGCAGATGCTGAACATCTATGTATGAAGATGAGAGGCGTCAAAAATGATGCCAAAGTCACAACATCGGCATTTAGAGGTACATTTGAGGATCAAAAGACCAAAGAAGAGCTTCTAAAAGCTATGTATGTCAAATAGTCCTCTATCAAAAATTAAATAATCCCCTAATTAGAAATTCATCATGCCTGCAAGAAATAATATACACGTTCCAGGTGAATCATGGCCATTTTTCTCCTGGTCTATTATTGAATTTGCAATAGTAATTGCAATTGCAATAGTTATTTCATGGCAAGTCAACCCATTCTTTGAAGATTCTGTGATGTCTTATGGATGGGAATGTGAACAAACATCACAAATAACCGACTGTAGTATCGCAGATGAAGAAACTGTTAATCAAGGCTCACTTAATTGGATATTTTGGGGAATAGTAGGTGCAATCTTTGCTGGATGGTATATGGGCGCTCGTAGATTTGTTTTAAAAAGAAAAATACTCTAATTTTATTTCAAATATTTTGTCTTATCTGTAATCTTTGCTTTTGCAAATGCAATTTTCCTATTATTACATGATTCACATTTTCCACATTGCATTTTACCACTTAGATAACAGCTCCATGTCTTGAAAATTTCATTTCCTAAAACCTTGTAGCCTTTTTTTATTAAATCACTTTTTGAAATATTTTCTGAATATGGAGACCAAATTTTAATTTCCTTTCTAATTTTATTTTTAATTCCATCATATTCACCTTGATTTAATGCAGATTGTATTTTTCTAGTAAATTCTGGTCTACAATCTGGGTATTGTGTATCTCCTTTTTGTGCTCCATATGCAACTAGTTCTGCATTTAGGGTAAATGCCCATGCTGTGGCAATTGAAAGAAATATTGCATTTCTGATAGGGACTACGATAGAATATTCAAACGTACTAGGCATCTTTTTCTTTGTATTAGTTAGAACATTACTATCTCCGTACAATTCCTTCATAAAACCAATATCAAGAATTTTGTGCTCTTTTAGTTTGAGTAATTTTCCTATACGCTTTGCAGCCTTTATCTCCTCAGATGCTCTCTGGCCATATGCAAATGTAATTCCATACAACTGGTATCCTTTTTTCAAATATGACATCATGCATGCTGAATCTAAACCTCCACTTAGAATAATAACTGCTCTTTTCATTTTTTACCTTCTGATTACTGGACCTTTGCTTGGTTTACAAACAAAAATTCTAGATTCTTTTTTTGCATCTTTGAATCCTCTTTTCATCGCATTAGAAATTTTCTTCACATCATGTTTTTTATCTGTAAATGCAATTACTGATGGTCCTGCACCACTTATTGTAACTCCATATGCACCTGCAGCTAATGCATTTTTTTTCACTTTATCAAATCCAGGAATCATATGTTTTCTTGCTGGTTCAACAATAACATCTTGTACTGATTTTCCAATTAATTCTGAATTTCTTTCTGAAAAACCTGCGACTATTGCTGATGCATTTGAGATATTTTTTATCATGTCTAATAATGAAACTTTTTTTGGGATAACTCCTCTTGAAACCTTGGTTTTTTTTGCAGGAACCTTCAATTCTGGCACTGCTACACACAAAACTAAGTCACTTGGAGGTTGCATTTTTACAACTTGTAATGGCTTTGTCTTAACTATCACAAATCCACCTAATACTGATGCTGCAACATTATCATAATGAATTGTACCTGCACTAGCTTTCTCACCAATTCCAGCAAATTCAACTAATTCTGCATCAGATAATTTCAAATTGTATAATTTGTTAATACCTACTGCACATGCAGAAGCTGATGCTGCACTACTTCCCATTCCATATCCTGCTGGTATATTTTTATTAATTTTAATTTCTATACCATCTTTTATCTTAAATTTTTTTTTCATTGCAGATACAACTAATCCTGCAGTATTTTTTGATGGACTTAATGGAATATCATCTGAACTTACTATAACGATTCCTTTTCCTTTCTTTGTTAGAATAACATTGTCATATAGTGCATCTAATGCCATACCAAACACGTCAAATCCTGGACCTAAATTTGCAGTAGAGCAAGGAGCACGTACAGTTACTGATTTTACCATTAATCTTCTATTTCTTCGCCCAAGTTAATAGTTCTGCTTAATGCACTTTGTAGATTTACCATTCCATCTCCTGTTGCATTAGAAACTGGAATCAAATCCTGTTGAAAATCATGTCTGTTTAAACTTGTTAACATATCCGATACTAGAGAAAATGTATCTCCATTCACTTCTCCTGCTAAATCTGCCTCTAACTGTGAGCCTGTTCCAGACCAGCTTAACACCTTTTCTAATTTTTCTTGTATCAAGTCTGTTTTGGTAATGACATTAACTGTTGGCAATCCTAGTCGTAATCTTATTGATGTTGACAATAATGTTAGTGACACAAAATTATTTGGAGTTGAAACCATTGTTCCATCAAACAAAAACAAGTTCATTTTTTCTTCTGCAATAAACTCATTTACAAAAAATGGACCACTCTGTCTGTATGCAAATAATTCAATTTGTCCTGGTGTATCAACTATAAGATAATCTGGATTAATTGTATCTGCCTCTTTTTGTATATCATCAATTTTTGTAGCAATCAAATCATTTGCCATTATCAAAGAGCCATTTGATCCTAACTCGTATTGTTCCATCAATGAATTAAGATCAATGTAATCTCTAACATCGATATCTGGTGAATATGGCAAACTTGCTACCCCTGGATCTAAATTTAGGGTAATTGGGAATGTGGCATTTTTTGCATAATATTCCTTGAGTTTTGAAGTCAGTAACGACTTTCCTGCCCCTGCTGTGCCTGTAACAAAAATAACTTTCAATGGTTCGACAAAAATTCTTTTTTATTCGCTTATATTTGAATCTCTTAAAAATTGAGCAATGAACTGGCGACTAGCAGTAATTCCTGTTACCCTCATACCAATCATCATAATTGCTGTCCAATTTGACATTGAAGCCGAAGATATCTTTGCAATAGGTGCAATACCTTTCGCATTAGCCGTTTTAGCAATAATGACGAAATTAGGATTGCAAGGATTAAAGCTTGCATACATTGCACGAACTTTTCTTGGTCCATTCGATTCGATAAAACGCCTAACTGCAATGCGTGTTGGTAGTGAGTTTATCAAATTTACAACTCCAATGTTTGTTGGAGCAGAGTTTGCAGTCATCTATTACATGACAAAAAAAGGAATACCAACATCAAAAGCTTCATGGGTTGCATTATTAGATATTGTAACTGAAGTATTTGCAGCAGGTGTACTTTCAATTCTAGCAGGAATTCTTGCATTAATGTACGGTGCATATGTTGTTGGAGCCGTAGTTTTAGGAACCGCAGTTCCAATTACAGGATTATGGATTGTTTTATTTTTCATGTCATCAAAACGTACATTCACACTTCCTAGGGTAATTTCATACATTGCCACTACACTTGGAAAAGAACGTGGAGAAAAATATGTCAAACAAACCAATGGTTGGATTGAAGATGTTTGTGTGATGAGTAGAGAAAATCTTCATTCTAGTAAATCAAAAAAAGTGTTCATTGTAGGATTTTTTGTATCAATTGTATCTTGGATATGTTATGGAATTTCATTTTTAATAATTGCTGATGGTGTAGGTTTTGCAGTAGAATTCTTTGATTCAATTATGGCAGTAATGGGCGCAAATGCAATTGCTAATCTTCCAATTACAGTTGGTGGTTCAGGATTAGCAGAATTTGGAATAATTGCTTATTTGAATAACTTAGATCCTTTTAATTTATCTGCAGATGTTGATCCACTTCAATGGAACGCTGTAATTGGATGGAGAATTGCCACATATTACGTACCAATTGCTGTTACATGGATCTTGTTGGTAAAATTAGCATTAAGTAAAATCAGTAAACCAAATTCTGCATGAACAATGAATTTTAAAAATAAAGTTGTAGTAATTACTGGTGCATCTAGTGGAATTGGTGAAGCAGCAGCTGAACAATTTGCTAAAAAAGGAGCAAATATCGTGCTTGTTGCAAGAAGAAAAGAAAAGCTAGAGCAAGTTGAGAAAAAACTTTCAAAATATTCTACAAAAATTCTAGTACAGGTTTGTGATGTGTCTGATAAAGAACAAGTAAAGCAAATGTCTGAAAAAGTAATTGAAATATTCTCTAAAATTGATGTACTAGTAAATAATGCAGGATTTGTAATTTATGGCAAAGTAGAGGAATTATCTATTGAAGATATTGAATCTCAAATGCAAACCAACTATTTTGGTATGATAAATTGTACCAAATATTTTCTTCCATATTTTCTGAAACAAAATTCTGGTCATATGGTAAATGTGGCATCAGTTGGAGGAAGCTTTGGGGTACCTGGTATTGCATCATATTGTGCAACAAAATTTGCAATGCTAGGATTTTCTGAAGGGTTACACCACGAACTTCATGAAACTAATGTTGGAGTAACTGTTGTAAGTCCAATAATGGTTAGAACTAGCTTATTTGATCATCCATCATTCAAAAATTTTACAAAATTTGCAACTGGAATTTCCTTAACTTCTGAAACTGTTGCAAAAGCAATCATCAAGGCATCAGATTCATCTAGATTAGAAATTGTCGTTCCATCATTCGTACGAATCGGAATCTGGTTCAAACAAACATTTCCATTTTTAATTAATCCAATAATTGGAAATAGATTTAGAAAACAGCTTGATAAAAGAGATTCTTAGGCATTTTCGTCTGTAATTTTTATTTCAGCTAATTCGTATTGAATTATTTCAGTAAGATTGATTCCTTGTTCTGCAAGATAATCCACTGTTTTTTTACTTAGTTTAGCTTTCATTTCATTTAGTTTAAATTCACACACAACACCTTTTTCTAAATCATTTAATTTTACATCCTTTGAAAGATTTAGCCCTTCAATGATTGATGTTCCTTGTACTGATTCATACAATTGCAGATCAACTTTTTTATCTTTTTCATTGATATCTAGAACATAACCGCTATTTGTTAGTGATTTTGGTTTTCCAAATTTTGGTGATTCTAATTCTTTATTGATATCTTCTGGAACTTCGTCCTTTTTTTTAGCCATTTTTCATCAAAAACTATGATTCGTCTTTGTCTTTTTTGCTTTTTTGCCACCAATCTAAATAATCATATTGTTTATCTGATTTTGTGCTTTCTTTACGAGATAATTTGTATCTGATATCACTAACTTGTTCCCTTGTTGCATAGAGACCACATCTTTTACAAATGAAGTGTTTTGTTGCTGGATCTAACTTCATTATTAGACCTAATCCTTCAAAATCAATCCCATCTTCCATTTCTCTATATGGTGGTGCTCTAAATTCAAAACCCTCTTCTTGTTCCTCAGCCTTAAAATCTGCCTCTAGCTGTTTTCTTTTCTTAGATACTTCTCTACTTACACATTCAGGGCAGTTTACCAATATCGATTTCCTTCTATTTTTACATAAGAGTGTTGCCTCATTTTTTAGATCTAAAAAATGACTGATGCGCGGATTAACTCTTCATCCCTTGCGGTCAGTTCGCCCATCGACAACCGCGCACCAGTACATCTCTGTTAGTTTTTGTAAGCTATTATTTTTTGTCTTCTAAAATTTCTGATGCAATTTTTGTTGTATTGCTGACGCCATTACCGTTGAAGTTTCTTGAAAACTCTTTAACCGAATCTGTAATTTCCTCATAATTTTCGTACATTTCTCTTATAGCTTCTGCTATTTGCACTCTATTTCGAGCAAACAATCCTAATTTTTTTTCTTTTGCCCATTCGATCTGATTAGTATGTTCATCATAAATTGGAATTCCAATTATCGGTTTTGCGTGACTACCTAGAATTTCTCCCATTACTGTATGAGAACCATTTACCACTGCATATTTGCACAAATTCAAAACTGTTTCTTTTTCCTGTTCAGAAAGAAATCCTTTATCAATTTGAATCCAATCAATTTTCTTTTCATATGCCTCTGATATTGAATATTCTTTCCCATCTTTATCTAAAACTCTATCAATACTTGAATTATTTTTTGCATGAGAGACAATTCTTTTCTCATCTTTCATCTCTGATTGATGAAATGCTTCTTCGTACCTTTCACCTGTTCCATCGTTAGTTGATTTATTTCCAGTCCTCATCCAATAACCATAATTTGAATCTGAAACTAATTTTTCTAAATCGCTTTTTTCACTTTTCTCAATTATTTTTTCATTCGTAAAATGTCCCACATAGACTACTTTTTCTTGAACCTCTTTTGTAAAATTTAGATTGTATTCACACATTGTATATGGCGGTTCAGAGTCTGCCACAAGAATTTTAGATGCTTTGGAAATTTGTTTTGCAACAAACTCTAATGCTGGTTTGAAATACATTCTTGATTTCCATAATTTTGGTTTGAACTGATTGGTAACGAACAAACTTGTGATATTTCGTCGTTGTGCTAATACATTCGAACCCATATCTCCATCATTAATTACTAAATCAAATCCAATTTTGTTATACAGTTTAGCTTCGTCTTTCAAATAACTTGAA
>JAOLYB010000009.1 GCA_028343215.1 Candidatus Nitrosopelagicus sp.
CAAGATGCAAAACCTGCTGAGGCAGCTCCTAAACCAGCTGAGACAAAACCGGCAGAAACTGCAAAACCAAAACCAGCAGAAACTAAACCGGAAACAAAACCAGCAGAAACTGCAAAACCAAAACCAGCAGAAACTGCACCAAAACCAGCTGAGAAAGCACCACCAGCTTCAGTTCCACTTCACGAAAGATTCCGTGAAATTCCAACAGGAAATTGGAACGTACAAAAAGTTGCAATCACTGGTTTCACTGCACCAAGTAACCGATACTTTGGTAGCAGAGCTCTTGCAGCACAAGTTGAAGTTACACCATCCAACTGGAATGATCACAAAACAAAAATCACTGGTTACACAGCACCAGGAAACAAGTACTTTGCAACAAAACAAAGACTTGCATATCATCCGGAAGCCAAAAAATTTGGTACTTGGATAAAAGATACTCCAGCACCACAAACTCAAAAACCAGCAGAAGCTAAAAAAGCAGAAGCAGGTGGTCCACATGGACATGATGAAAAACCAAAAGTAGAAGCCAAACCAAAAAAAGCAGATAATGCTGATACAGCTAAAGATGCATATGCTGCAGAAATGAAGAAAAAAGGCGCAACTTTACCAAAAGGATTCATCAAAGATGCAAAAGCAAACACAGGACACTAATCATTAGTGTAAATTCTAGAACATTCTTTTTTTCTTTTATTTTCTTTTAAAATTCTAATATTTTTGTATATTTTATCTTCTAGAATTTTGTAATTAAATGCTAAAACTAAATCCTGAAATTAAGCTGTTCATTAAATATCTGTAATTCTAATTGGAAGAATTGACCAAATTAAAAAAATCTACCGCAGCAGAAGCAAAGAAAAAACAAAAAGATGCTAAAGCCGAATATATTGAAAAAATGAAGGCTAAAGGCGCAACTTTACCAAAAGGTTTCATTTCTGATGCAAAAGCAAACACAGGACACTAATCATTAGTGTAAATTCTAGAACTTTCTTTTTTTATTTCTATTTTTCTTAATTCTTTTCTAAATCTGTGTTATTTATTGAAAAAATTCCATATCATTACATAAATAAACAACTAATGCTATGACCAATCTATGGCTGGTCCACACGCACATGATGAAGAGCCAAAAAAAGAAGTAAAAAAAGCAGATGATGCTGAAGCAGCTAAAGAAGAATATGCTGCAGAAATGAAGAAAAAAGGCGCAACTTTACCAAAAGGATTCATCAAAGATGCAAAAGCAAACACAGGACACTAATCATTAGTGTAAATTCTAAATTCTCTTTTTATTTTATTTTTTTAGTTTTTTTTGCAATTTTCATACATTTTTTCTCATTTTTCTGATCTCCCAGATCAGTATGAATTAAATATGAATAGGATGAGGTTTTTCTTAATGACAATCGGACTTTATTTTGGTACTCAAACTGGAAAAACTGAAACAGTTTGTGGTATAATTAAAGAACAACTAGGCGATGCAGTAGGAACTGCTAAAGATGTTACCGAAGCTGATTTGGCAGACTTTGCCGGTCTTGACGGTCTCATATGTGGCATTCCTACATGGAATACTGGAGCTGAAGAATTAAGATCTGGAACTGCTTGGGATGACCTATTAGAAAAAATTGGTGCATTAGATCTCAAAGGAAAGCCAGTCGCAATATTTGGCTTAGGTGACTCTGTTGGTTATGGACAAGACTATGTCGATGCAATGGAAGAACTACACAGATATTTCGAAAAAGCAGGTGCAAAAATGGTCGGATACGTAAGTCTTGACGGCTATGAGAACTTTACTAGTTCAAGATGTTTGATCCCACATCTCAATGAGATTACACAACCAGACGATGGTGAAAAGTTTTGTGGACTTCCTGTCGATGAAGATAGTGAAAATGAACTAACAGCAGAACGAGTAGAGAACTGGTGCACTCAGCTTAAATCTGAAATGGGAATATAGAACATCTACTATCCTCATTACAACTCCTTTTTTCAAATTTTTACATATTTTCGTTTATTTTTTTGCAAAAATTTTATGTCATTACAAAATGCACATAAGCAACTAATTCCCTATTCCACCAATGGCGACATCGAAAAAGCGTACAACAACAAAACGTAAAACAACAACAAAACGTAAAACAACAACAAAACGTAAAACAACATCTTCAAGAACAACAAAAGCTGATTTAGAAGCAAAGATTGCTCAATTAGAAAAGCGATTATCCGGTCTTGCAGCAGGTGCTGAATCAAAACCAGCTCCAAAACCAGCTCCAAAACCAGCAGAAACTAAACCAGCAGAAACTGCAAAACCAAAACCAGCAGAAGTTAAAAAACCAGAAGGCGGTGGCGGTCCACACGGACATGATGAAAAGCCCTCAGACAAGGCACCACCAAAGCCTGCAGAGAAAGCACCTCCAGTTCCACTTCACGAAAGATTCCGTGAAATTCCAACAGGAAATTGGAACGTACAAAAAGTTGCAATCACTGGTTTCACTGCACCAAGTAACCGATACTTTGGTAGCAGAGCTCTTGCAGCACAAGTTGAAGTTACACCATCCAACTGGAATGATCACAAAACAAAAATCACTGGTTACACAGCACCAGGAAACAAGTACTTTGCAACAAAACAAAGACTTGCATATCATCCGGAAGCCAAAAAATTTGGTACTTGGATAAATGATGCTCCAGCAAGTGGACAAGCAAAATCTGCTCCACCACCTCCACCACCTCCACAACCTGAAATTCAGGCTAGTGCTGGAAGTGCATCTGATGGAAAATCAAAGCAGCAAGAACTTGAAGACTATGAGAAAGAATACTTGGTACGTCTAGAACAGAAAAAAGTTGATGATGCAAAAGCAGCAGCAGAAGCAGCAGCCGCAGAAGCAGCAGCAGCAGCAGCCGCACAATCTAACCGAGGCTCAATGCCGAAAGGTTGGGGACCTGCAGGTGTAAAAGCAAACACTGGACATTAACCGCCCTTACTCTTCTTTTTATTTTATTTTTGAAAAGCTTCTAGGACTTCCTTTGAATGTCCTTTTGGTTTTACTTTAGGAAATACTTTGAAAATTTTCCCTTTTTCATTTACTAAAAATGTACTACGATTAATTCCCATGAACTCACGTCCCATGAATTTTTTTAATCCCCATACTCCAAACTTCTTACAAACATCTGTTTCTACATCTGCAAGTAAAATGTAAGGTATGTTCATTTTGTCACAAAATTTCCTATGTGATGTTACATCATCTTTGCTAATTCCAATAATTTCAATTCCTGCCTTTTGAAATTTTTTATAATCTTTAGAAAATTCGTCTGCCTCAGTTGTACATCCTGGTGTGAAATCTCTTGGATAGAAATAAACCACAAATTTTTCTCCTTTTAGATGTGAAGATTTGAACATATTGCCGTCGGCATCTTCTAATTGAAATTTAGGTACTAATTTTCCTTCTTCGATCATAAACTTCATGTGGTTTTTCCAGATAAATATTCTTTGAGTTAAAATTGACTAGAATGTTTTATATGGACAAAATATTCGAAATCGAATATGGTTAATACCCGAGCCTGGCTTGCAGAAGCAATCGCAACATTTGCTTTAGTATTCTTTGGACCTCTATCTGTAATTTTATCTGCAGCGTGGTTTGGGGATGGATTATCTACTGAAGCGGTAATTTTCATTTCACTTGGACACGGTGGAATAATTGTTTTGATGGTTTACGCATTTGGGCATGTATCTGGTGCTCATATCAATCCTGCAGTTACAATTCCTATGATGATATTAAAGAAAATTAGTGTTAAAGATGGAATTGGATATATTTTATTTCAAATTATGGGTGCAATTGTAGCAACTCTTACTTTACAAGCATTATTGCCTGAAATTGGCAAAAAAGTATTCTGGGGTGCACATGGTGGTCCAAGTGAACTTCTCGGCAATAGTATGATGTCGGGTTTAGCAGTTGAAATTATCTTAACATTCTTCCTAATGGTTGTCATATTCATGACTGCTGTTCATAAAAACGCACCAAAACAAATCTACGGCGGTGTGATTGGTGGTATGGTTTTCATGTTACATCTAGTCGGTGTTCCTCTAACAGGTGCATCTATGAATCCTGCAAGATCTTTCTCACCTGCTGTAGTTGCTGGTGATGCTGGTTTATGGGAAGTTCAATGGTTGTATTGGGTAGGACCAATCATCGGTGGTATCATTGGTGCTGTGGTAATGCATTACATATTTACAAAACCAGCTGAAAAAGAAGCATAATTTTTTTTCCAAACGTTTTTAACAATTTTTCAAATTAAATTAATGGGTTCGTAGCTCAGCATGGATAGAGCGAGTGCTTGCGGAGCATTAGGCCGGGGGTTCGAATCCCTTCGGACCCGTTATAATTTCAATAACAAAATGACGGCAAGAATTACCTCAAAACAAAATTTCTATGTATTTTCTTGGTAAAATAATAATACTTTAAATGATTACTGGAGGGAGAATTTTGGATGTTAAAAGATAAGATTGAAGAATTGAAAAAGAAAAAGGATGTAGTTATTCTTGCACATAATTACCAAATTCCTGAAGTTCAAGATATAGCTGATTTTGTAGGTGACTCCTTAGGTCTTGCACGTCAAGCAGCAAAAACTCCTCATAAGACAATTTTATTTTGCGGTGTACATTTCATGGCTGAAACTGCAGCGATAATTAGTCCTGAAAAAAAAGTTCTTATTCCTGATATCAATGCAGGTTGTTCATTATCTGATTCAATAAACATTGATCAATTAAAAAAATGGAAATCTGAACATCCAAATGCAGTTGCAGTTGGTTATGTTAACACTACTGCTGAAATAAAATCTGAATTAGATTATTGTTGTACTTCCTCAAACGCAGTAAATGTTGTTAAAGCAATTCCTGATGACAAAGAAATTTTATTCTTACCTGATATGTTCTTAGGATCTTATGTTGCAAAAATGACTGGCAGAAAAAATATGTTAATTTGGGCAGGAGAATGCCATGTACATGCTGGAATTACTCCTGATCATGTAAAAGAAAAATTAAACTCTCTTGCTAATGCAGAATTTTTAATTCACCCTGAATGCAGCTGTACTACACCTATGATGTATGATGTTGCAAATGGCAGTTACAAATCCAATCAAGTACAAATACTATCTACTGAAGGAATGATGAATCATGTTAAAAATTCAAAATCAAATGAATTTGTGGTTGCAACCGAAACTGGAATTTTATACAGAATGAAGCAGCAAAATCCTACTAAAAAATTCATTCCTGCATCAGAAAAAGCAGAATGTGAATATATGAAAATGATCACATTAGAAAAAGTCTATAATTCTCTATTAAATGAGGAAAATGTAGTTACTGTTCCAAAAGAAACTGCTGATAAGGCACGACTTGCAATTGAACGAATGCTTGCAATAAGTTAAGAAATTTCTAAACTTAAATCTATACCATTAACTGAATTAGTAATACCTCCTACAGAAATCATATCCACATTTGTTTTAGCATATTTTGTAATGTTCTTTGAATTTATTCGTCCTGATGCTTCTAAAACAACTTTATTTCTTAATTTGAGTTCAGTTAGTTTTTTTACAGTCTTTTTAATTTTTTCTGGAGAAAAATTATCTAGCATTATTATGTCCGCTCCCATTTTTGCGCACAAAATTGCATCTTTTTGAGTTTCAACTTCAATCTCAATTTTACCTCTTGTTTTTTTTGCTTTTCTTAAAATATCTTCAATTGATTTCTCAACTGCCAAGTGATTATCTTTGATCATAATCATCTCGTTGAGAGTCATTCTATGTTTTTCTCCACCACCAATTTTTACTGCCTCTTTATCAAAAAATCTTAAACCAGGAACTGTCTTACGTGTGGCGAAAACTTTGGATTTTGAACCTACCGATTTAATCTGTTTTTTAAGATTGTTTGTCTGTGTTGCAATTCCACACATTCTTGATAGAAGATTTAATGCTGTTCTTTCACATGTTAAAACGTCTCCTGCATTACCTTTTATTTCTAAAATAGTTTGATTTGGTTTTATAATTTTCCCATCTTTTTTGTAAATTTTAGTTTTACATTTTTTTAACGCAAAAATGTCTTTAGCATACTTTGTGCCTGCAACAATTGTTTCTTCTCTTGTAATTATTTTTGCAACGATTTTTTTCTTTTCTAATAATTTACTTGTAATATCTCCGTTTCCAACATCTTCATCTAAAAATCGTTTTAATTCTCTTTTTGGAGAATATTTCAATTTAAGTTACCTTTAATGCGTATTTGCCTGGTTTACTAATTCCTAATGTATTGGCAATTTTTGAGTTGGTTGGTTTGACAACTAGAACTATTCCATTCCAGTCTGGTGAAAGGTCTGTTGATTTACATACTGGACAAACTTTTGCCACTGTTACACATCTACATTCTCTACAAGCTAATTCTTTTGCCAATTATTTTTCCTCAACAACAACTTCTTTTGCATCAACTTCTTCGCCGTTTGCTTTTGCAATTTCTTCTTTAATCCATTCTTCTGTACCTAAGAATGGTTGTCTACATGTAATTCCAATTTTTCCCATAGTAGCTGCTTTGCCTAATGAGACGGCAGTAATTCTAGTTCTTAACATGGAACCAACTTTTAATGTTCTTCCACTTTGATTTGCAATTATCATTCCAGATGCTACATCACTTTTCAAATAATCATCCATTACTTGTGACAAGTGTAACAATGCATCAGTTGGTCCAATTCTTACAAATGCACCAAAGTCTGTAATGTCTACAATTTCACCTTTGACGATTTCTTGTAATTTTGGATAAAATGTTAATGCTTGAAATTCTACTCTATGGAATGTACCTCCATCACCTGGAATCATTTTTCCCATTGGCTCTACTTTGGCATCCATTACCATTATGATGTATCCTAATTCCTGATTGATCATGCTTTCATATTTTGATTTTAAGATACTCTCTGCGGCTTTCTTCAATGTTGAGCCAAATAGACTAGGTGGAATTCTTACAATATCTACTAGAGTTGAAACCGAAAACAATTGCAATTTTTTGATGGAATTTTTATTTATGAACCTTTGGATATTTTCTAAGATTTATTCAAATTATTCCAATTTTTGTCGAATGTCTGCTCGTCAGTTCACTATATGTCTCTAATTAGTTCGGACTAAGTAAAGAATATTTTAAATGAAGAGAATGAGTAATCTGCACAATGGTTGGTGTAGATCAAGTATTAGAAAAACTGGCAACAGTCGTTGATCCTGATTTGAAAAAAGATATCGTATCAATGGGTATGATTAAGGATTTAGAATTGAACTCTGGTGATCTAAAATTCACTTTAGAACTAACTACTCCTGCTTGTCCATTCAATGATGAGATTGAAGCTGATGTAAGAAAAGCTATTGATGATATTGATGGCATTGAAAATTTTGATTTGAAAGTTACTGCAAAAGTTATGGAAGGTCGTTCACTTGATGCCGATGAAGCAATGGCAACTGTCAAAAATGTAATTGGTGTTGCTAGCGGAAAAGGTGGAGTTGGAAAGTCTACTGTGTCATTAAATCTTGCACTTGCATTATCTCAAACTGGTGCAAAGGTTGGTTTACTTGATGCAGATATCTATGGACCTAGTATTCCGCTAATGTTAGGAATGAAAGATGGTGCAATGGAAGTTGAAGACAATAAATTACAACCTGCAACATTTGATGATCTCAAAGTAGTATCTTTTGGATTTTTTGCAGAACAAGAACACCAAGCGGCAATTTATCGTGGACCTATAATCTCTGGAATATTAAAACAATTTTTAGTTGATACAAACTGGACAAATCTTGATTATCTTATAGTTGATCTTCCACCTGGTACTGGTGATATTCCATTAACATTAGCACAAACAATTCCTATCACTGGCATACTAGTTGTAACAACTCCTCAAGATGTTGCTAGTAATGTTGCCGTCAAAGCAATTGGAATGTTTGATAAACTCAACGTGCCAATACTTGGCGTTGTAGAAAATATGAGTTATTTCTCCTGTCCTGATTGTTCAAACAAACATTACATCTTTGGTAATGGTGGAGCAAAAAAAATTAGTGAAAAACATGAAATTCCATTCTTAGGTGAAATTCCATTAAACTCTGGAATTATGGAAGGTTCTGATTTAGGTAAACCTGTAATGATGACCGATGCAGAATCACCTAGTGCAGAAGCATTTAGAATTGCAGCAAAAAATGTTGCAGCACAATGTAGTATCGTTGCAGCAAAATTACAAGAAGAGATGCAAGCGGAAGCTGCTACAAACTAATCTCTTGATTTTACCTCCAAACTTACGTGATGAATTAAAAATTCCTTTAGGTAAATTAATTCTAAATGATTCATCTGAAAAAGAATCTTATATTCAAAAAATTTATTCTGAAAAAGTCGTGATTACTGTTGGTGATGCGACATCAGAGTTACTTTTAGGAATGGGGTTGACTCCATTATTGCACATTATCGATGGACAAGAAAAACGTGAGAAACGTTCTCCTCCTTTAGCTGAATCAATCAACACTGAATTAACTGTAAAAAATAATCCTGGTGAAATCAGCACTGAAAGTTACAATCTAATTAAAGATATTTTTGAACAAAAGCCTCCAATTCGATTACTAGTTGACGGTGAAGAAGATTTACTAGTCCTGCCTGTTTGTCTGTTCGCACCTACAAACTCAGTTGTAATGTATGGTCAACCCAATGAAGGACTAGTAATTGCTGAAATTACTGATGAAGTGAGAGACAAGGTTCAAAAAATAGTAAATCAAATGAAATAAGGGATGATGAGACGGTGGCTGTATGACTTGTGATTACAACACTAAACTCTGACCATCTTTTACACTTAGCCAAGATCATTTGACATCATCCAATAAAGTCTAAAATTTAGAATCTAATTATGAAGCTAGATGATGAGCTCCGTTTAGTAATACTGGAAAAAGTAGGAATATACTCAAAAAGATTCTCAACTCCTGAGCCACAAGTATTTTTTACAAACAAAGAAGTGATGGCTGCTCCAAAAGAAATTACAGAAGGTTGTAGAACTACGGCCTACAAGTATTATGGTGTTTCATACATGGAAAAAAATACAATTTTTCTCAATATCAAAAAAATCCCTGATGAGAAGACTTTGGAAAATACAATTGTCCATGAATTGATCCATCAAAGATTTCCGTATCTTAGCCATGGTAAAAGATTCAACAAATTAGTCCATCAGGGGTTGCGTGGAAAGACATTTGATCCATATAGGAAAAGAAATTCTCCCAAAATCTCTTGTTGATTTATATTCTTCAGAGATTCGTTTTTCAAATATACAATGGCTACTGAAACTATTCTGGGCTTGCCTATCGAGGTAATTATTCCAATTATTGCAGCAATTGCATCCTTTGCAGTTGCAGGAATATACACGGGCTGGGTTGCCAAACAAAATCCTGGTACAAAACAAATGCAGGAAATTTCTGAAGCAGTAAGAATCGGTGCAGCAGCATTTTTGAGACGTGAAATGAGAATTATTATTCCAATTGCAATTGGATTATCTGTAATTATTGGATTTTTCATTGGTGATTCAAATGGAATCGCTTTTGCAGTAGGTGCAACACTTTCCGCAGTTGCAGGATTTATCTCATTGAAAGTTACAGTAAAGGCTGCAGTAAGAGCCGCACATGCAACAGGTTCTGGTTTAGGAAAAACTTTTGCTATCACATTTAGAGGCGGTGCAACAGTTGGTCTTGCAGTTCCTGCAATGGCACTAGCTGCAACCGCAATTTTGTATATGATTTATCCAAACCCAATCACCATTGCCGGTATCGGAATTGGTGCAAGTCTAATTGCATTATTCATTAGAATTGGTGGTGGAATTTTCACAAAGGCTGCCGATATGGGTGCAGACTTGGTAGGAAAAGTAGAAGCAAACATTCCTGAAGATGACCCACGAAACCCTGCTACAATTGCAGATAATGTGGGTGATAATGTAGGAGATGCAGCAGGCATGGGTTCAGACGTATACGAATCATACATTGTAACAATTTTAGCATCATTACTAATTGCAGCATTAATTGGTTCACCAGAAAACTTTGCATATCCAATCTTAATTGGAGCATCTGGATTAGTAGCATCAATCATTGGTACTGCAACAATTGGCTCAAGAAATATTACTGATGTTATGAAGCCGCTTAACATTTCATTTTACGTTTCAGCAGCAATTGCAATTGCACTTAACTTTGTATTCACTCAAATAATTTTAGGAGATACTCCAATTGCTTATGCATTATTTGGTTCAACTGTCATCGGTGTAATTCTGGTTCCAGTCATACAAAAGATCACAGACTATTACACAAACGCAAACTCAAAACCTGTTGTAGAAATTTCTGAATCTGCAAAGTGGGGCTATGCATCATTAACATTAATGGGAATTATCAAAGGCTTACAATCAACCGGACCATTCATGATTGCACTAGTTGCAGCAATTATCATTTCATTTGCAATTACATCTGCAGCAGCACCTGAAGGTACTGACCCATTATTGTATGGAATCTTTGGAACATCACTAACTGCAATGGCTATGCTAAGTCTAGCAGGAATTGTTCTCTCAATTGATGCATTCGGTCCAATTGCAGACAATGCAGGCGGTATTGTAGAGATGACCGAAATGGGTGAAGAAAATCGTAAAATCACTGATGAGATTGACGCAGTCGGAAATACGACAAAGGCTGTAACCAAAGGCTTTGCAATTGCAAGCGCAGCGCTAGCCGCATTAGCAATGATTCAAGCATTCCAATTTGAGGCATCACACTATTTCAGCGACGTTGTAATTGACTACGGTCTATCAAACCCATCAGTTATTGTAGGTCTCTTAGTTGGTGGATTAATTCCATTTATCATCACAGGCCAATTAATCAGCGGCGTAGAACGTGCAGCAAAGAAAATGGTCTATGAAGTTAGAAGACAATTCAAAGAAGATCCTGAAATTTTAACCGGTAAATCAAAACCTGATTATGCAAAGTGTGTAGACGTTGCAACAATTGCATCAATCGGAGAACTATGGAAATCAGCATCAGTTGCAGTAGCAGCACCAATCATTGTTGGTATATTATTAGGTCCTTCAGCAGTAGCAGGTCTCTTAATGGGAGCCGTTGTTTCTGGAATTTATCTTGCATATCACTTGGCAAACACTGGCGGTGCATGGGATAACGCAAAGAAACTCATTGAAATGAGAGGCGAGAAAGGTACTGAAGAACACAAAGTCGCAGTAGTAGGTGATATCATCGGTGACCCTTACAAAGATACAGCAGGTCCTGCACTAAACACAGTAATCAAACTCTTGAACACAATTGCAATCGTATTCGTTCCAGTATTCTTTGCAGTTATTGTATTATAGAAAAAATCTATATCTTCTAGCGAATTATCACAATCGTGCTATCTAAAAATATCTTACTTTTCATAGGTTGTCTGTTTGGCAGTGTTGCAGGTATATTTCCAAGTAATTTGATAATGTTTTACGGCTTTACAACTGAAACCTTTAGCATGTCTATTCCGTTTATCGTAATAGGTGTAGTAGGCGTTGTAGTTTGCTTTCATTTTGCCCATAAAGCAGAAAATGTTCAATCTGAAATGTGACGCTTCCAAAATATTTTCTTTTAATAGGTTCGTATCATGAACTTGTAAAAATATGATACATTGTTTAAAATCTAAACAAAGAACTGGTGACTCATGTATGAAAGAAAACTCCTAAAAGATCAAAAAGAGCGCTCTGTTCTTTTTGTAGGGTTTTTGTTGATTGTGGGCATAGGCATAATGATGATCCCATAATTCCTTTCTTTTCTTTCTGAAATTTTTAGATGAACTTAGGTAAAAAATAGAAAAATAAAATAAAAAAAGATTATAGAATTAACAGCCTTCCATCTTTTGGATGAAATAACCTTTTTCTTTAATCTCAGTTTCTACTGGTTCTGGGGCACCTTGTGTGTGACAGAATTGACATTCCTCTCCTGTTACAGTTGCACCTTCTTCACCAACAGTTGCTAGCCATTCTTTTGCAAATGCGATTGCTTGATCATGATCTTGCTTATCGGTGATAACATCGAAATGCATTGTATGACCATCTTTGGCTTTAACATAAGTGTCGTAGACGTGTATATCCATTGCCATATTCATGGATCAAAACCAGTTCTATTTAATTCAAACAAATTATTACAACTTATTGGAAAAAATGTCGTTCCATAATTCTGATTTTTATCTCTTCAACATCTTCTTCTAGAATGAATGCTTTACAATCTGTAGTTAACCCGGAAAAAATAACCCATGGGACATCTCCATTCAATGCCATAAATTTTCGATCAGTATTTGATGGTAGTGCGATTGATTTTGGATGAGAATGAAAAATACCCACTAATTGTAAATGTTCTGTTTCTGCATGTTTGTATCCTGATAGAAGCTCATCAGGTGAAATTGTAAATTCCATTTCCGGATTTCCATCAACATTTTGTGTTAGAAAAACTTCTTTTACATTCCATTGCTGTTCTTTTTGAATTCCAAGTAACATGGCACATGATTCATTCTGACCTGATTTTATGGCATGTTCAGTAAGTATATCTAATTGAGATTGATTTAGAACTATTTCTTTCACTATTGTTATTCTACGGACTCTTCTATAATTATTGTTGAGACCATCCATGGGTGTACAATACACATGTATTCGTATGTTCCAAGGTCTAACTTGTTAGTGTCCAGTTTGTAAGTTTCCCCTGCATTTAGTAGTCCTGTATCAAATGTTTCACCAAAGTCTACTGAACTTGTAGCGGTATGTGACATTGCATCATCGTTTACCCATTCAATAATGTGACCCTTTGAAACTACCGCTTCATCTGGTTCATAGTCTGGTGCACCTTGTACATCTGATCCTGCTAACATTGAAATTATGAATATTGGTCCCTCTGGAATTGCTTCTTCTACAGCTTCTTCTACTTCAGAAACTTCTGATGCAACCATGTAAGGGTCTGGTCCTACAAAACCAAATGCCATGTAAAGTCCAATTCCTGTTCCAAATGCTAAAACAAAGATTACTCCAACAGGTTTTGCATATGTTGGCATTTTCATCGCAAAGTATGAAATTACAATTGCCGGAATTGCAATCATAATTAATATTCCTGCAAATAACGGTAATGTTGAATTTTCTGTCATTGTAGTTGCAAATGTTCCAAATCCTAGAGAAATTGATATAATTGCTAGTACAGTTGCTTTGGTACGATTTGATGTTGAAATTCCTCCTTCCAAAAGACCTGCAGTCATTATAATTAATCCAAACATGAAGAGTAATCCCGTTAATGCATGCATTCCATCAATGAATGTATGGGCAATTCCTGAATATGATGTGATAAGTCCCACAAGACCGATTGCGGTTAGTCCTCCACCTGGCATTATTAGATCCCAATTACTCAATTCTGCTTTGATGCTTTCAGAGTATTATTTTATCCTTATGTAACAAAGAAGATCGTCTATTAGAAGGGAATAAATTCGATACATCAAAAATATGAGTATATTGGGAATTAAAGAAATAATTGAAATTTCAAAACCAAGAATTGTCGTTCTTCTTGTAATTACAGCTGTTACTTCGATGTATGCAGCAAGTAAATTGATTGGACCTGAATTGGACACTTGGGGATTAATTCATATCATTATTGCAGGTGGTTTAGCATCAGCTGGCTCAAGTGCATTGAATCACTACTATGACCGTGATATTGATCCATTAATGGAAAGAACCAGTATTAGACCAATACCATCTGGACGAATAAAACCAAACTCTGTTTTGATTTATGGTTTGACGGTAAGTGTGATTTCTGTTGTATATGGTGCATTAGCTTTGAATTACATTTCAGCATTTTTCATTGCACTTGGAATATTTTTCTATGTGATAATTTACACAGCATGGCTAAAGAGATTAAATTCGTCAAACATTGTGATTGGTGGATTTGCCGGAAGTGCAGCTTCTATGGCCGGTTGGTCTGCAGCAACAGGCTCTATGGATATTCTAGGATTTTTAATTGGATTTCTTGTATTCGTTTGGACTCCATCTCACTTTTGGTGTCTAGCAATGAAAATGAAGGATGAATATTCTGCAGCCAAAGTTCCAATGCTTCCGGTTCTAATTGGAATGCAAAAAACATCAAAATACATTTTGATTAATACTTTGATTCTACTTCCATACTCGTTAATGCTTTACGCATTTGGAATGGGTCTTGTTTATACTGCAATTGCAGCTGCTTCTGGGGGTCTCATGCTTGTATATCATTACAAGTTAACAAAAGAACCAACATCTGACTTTGCATGGAAAGCATACAAGGTAACTGCTCCGTATTTGACAATAATTTTCTTAGCTGTTGCATTAGATGCAGCTTTTAATTTCAGATTTTAATAATTTTAAGAGTTAGGAAAACTGGCTTCGTAGTCTTTTTCTTGTGTTTCTTTTATTTGTTCGTCGTAGGCATCTTCTTCAACTTTTTCTGTAACTGCCTGAATTCTTCTATTATCTTTTGTTACCCATGCTACGTTGATCAATCCCATTATTTCTAAATCTAGTAGAACTTTGTTGAATTTACCTTCTGTGATAATTGTACCATCTTTTGTAAGTGCCTTCTCTAACTCTTTATCGGTATAGTTTTCCTTTTGCTTGATTACTTCTAATACATGATTTCTTATTGGAATTGCCATATCAAATTTAACCGTAAAACGTTTTGTCAGCCTCTCGTGGAATAATGCTTGATGCACCTTCTTTAATCTTCTCATACCATGATTCTACTTCTTTTGTTATGGATGGTCTGATCTTTTTTAATCCTGCAGCAAAGTCTTTGCTTGAAATTTCTTTAGAATTATTTTGCATTGCTTCAACTGCAGCTTCTCTGCATAATGATGCTAAATCTGCACCTGAATAACTCTGTGTAGCAACCGAAATCTCATGTAAATCTACATCTTTTGATAATGGCATTCCATCTGTCAATATTTTGATAATTTCTAAACGACCTTTTTCATCTGGTGGACTAACAAAGACGTTCAAGTCTAATCTACCTGTTCGTAACATGGAGTTATCAATCAAATCTGGTCTGTTTGTTATTCCTATAATTACAACTCTTGAAGTTGTTCCTTCTTCCATCTCTGTTAACATTTGACTGAGTATATTCTCACCAATTCCTCCACCTTCTTCTCCATTTTTCATTTTTGCCAAAGAGTCTAGTTCGTCAAAAATTATTACACATGGTGATGATGCTTTTGCTTTTCTGAAAATTTCTCTTATAGCTTTTTCTGATTCTCCCACCCATTTTGATAATATCTCTGGTCCTCTAACAAGAATCATGTTGCCTCCACTTTCAGTAGCTAAAGCTCTGGCCAAAATTGTCTTACCACATCCAGGTGGTCCATACAACAATGCACCCCTAGGTGGTTTTATTCCCATTTTACTAAATTTCTCAGGATCATTCATTGCAACTATCAAGTTATCTTGAAGAACATGTTTCGATTCTTCTAATCCTCCAACATCTTCCCAGTAAACTTTCGAGCGTTCAACATAGAACTCTCTCATAGCTGTTGGAATTATGCCATGCATTGCATCATAAAAGTCAATTATTTTCACTTCCATTGATTGAAGAACTTTTGCAGGAATTTTTTCTGTTTCTAAATCAATTTCTGGTAAATACCTCCGAATTGATCTGATTGCTGCTTCTCTACATAATGATTTCATATCTGCACCTGTGTATCCATGTAATTCTGATGCAAGACTTTTCAAGTTAACATCATCTGCAATAGGCATCCCTCTAGTGTGAATTTGCATAACCTCTAATCTACCATCCGCATTTGGAACTGAAATTTCCATTTCTCTATCAAATCTTCCTGGTCTTCTTAATGCGGGGTCTACACTGTCTGGTCTATTTGTTGCACCAAGTACTACTACGTTTCCTCTATCTGTTAATCCATCCATTAATGCAAGTAATTGTGCAACAACTCTTTTTTCTACATCACCGTATGCCTCTTCTCTTTTTGGCGCGATTGCATCAATCTCGTCTATGAAAATTATACTTGGTGAATTCTCTTTTGCTTCTTTGAAAATATCTCTCAATTTTGCTTCTGTTTCACCATAATACTTGTTCATAATTTCTGGACCGTTAATTGATAACATTCTTGCTTCGGATTCACTTGCAAGAACTTTTGCGAGTAATGTCTTACCACATCCAGGTGGGCCATACAACAAAACTCCGCTATGTGGTTCGATTCCAAGTCTTACAAATAATTCTGGATGTCTTAATGGGAGTTCCACTATTTCTCTCATTATTTTAATCTCTTCTTCTAATCCTCCAACTTCTTCGTACGTTATACGAGATTTTTTATCTTCAGATGCTTCTGATAAGATTGTTAGAGTGGTGGTACGTTCAATACGTACTATTCCTTTTGGGGAAATTTTTTCTATTTTAAAGTCCATTGCATTTCCGAGAATCATTACTGAAATTTCATCACCTTGACTTAATGGTAATCCTTTCAATCTATTTTTTACGAAATCAGTAAATTCCTTGTCAACTGTTACTTGATCTGCAATTGGAGTTAATGTAACTGATTTTGCAGGTTTTGTTACTATCTTTTTAATTTCAACTACGTCGCTTAATGCAACTCCTAAATTTTTTCTTGTTTGACCATCAATTCTGATTGTGTCAGGATATTTCTCATCTTCATCAGTAGGCCAAACAATGGCACATGTTGATTTTTTTGAATTAATTTGAATAACATCACCTGGTGTCACTTGTAGATAATCCATTGCGTCTGGACCGATTCGAGCTCGTTTTTTCCCAATATCTCTTTGTTTTGCTTCTCCCACTCTCATTTGTAGCGGGTCGACATTTCGAGTCAACTAAACTCCTATTTCATGTCAACTGACATGCGGCTCATATTCAGCACCTCAAATTCACTAACACCTTCAACAGATTTGACAGAATTTTCTAATGATTCCATCTTACCTTCCGCATCTTCTAACGTGAATTCTGCTTTGATAAACTCTAATCCAAAAGCTAATGGTTCTTTTGTATGTCTACGCAATTCAATCTCATCTTTTAGACTTGATTTTATTCCTTCAACTAATTTATCTAAATCTACTTCGGTTCCGGTAGGAAGTATCTTTACAATTAAAAGTAATTGAGCCATTTTCTATGGTCCCGAAAAGCCGCATGATTTGCATGTATATGGTGCTGCGGCTTCTCTACAACTTCCACATCTCCAAATTAATTCGTTATTACACTCTGGACAATTGAATTTAACATTCTTGTCACCTGGCATGATGTGTCTACTACAACCATTGCATATCGGTAGTGTAATACTTGAAGACATACTAAAATCCGCTCTATTAGGAATTTATACCTTCCTTGAAATTTTATGCTTTATTCTGAACAAGTCTCTTGATTTCTCCTCCAATCAATGCTTGCATTGTGTTGAAGGAACCTTTCATTCCCAGTAATCTGAGAATTGAACTTGTATGGAAATCGAAGTCTTCTTTATTTGAAATATCTTCTTCAATTTCAGGTGTAATTGAATTAAATAATTTACTTACTGTTCCATTATCCAATCTTGCAAGTATTTTTCTAGCAAGATTTTGCTTCTCAAACTCTTTTCCAAACTTTTCTTTCCATTGTTTTTCGTAATTCATCAATGATGAAGACTTTCCTGTTTCTATTGCTTCTGAAATTGCTCTACCTGCCATAATTCCTGCCATTCCACATGAAAAAATGCCTCCTGCAGTTGTAGGCTTTGCTTGTCCTGCAGCATCTCCAACTATCATTGTATTACCATCAACAAAATTCTTAATCGGTCCTTTGATCCAGATTGGCGCAAATATCTTTCTAATTGTTGAAAAATTACCTTTAGATTTTAGAAATTCATCCATTCGTCCTAATGTATTGATTCCTTTACCTGAAACTCCCACTTTACCTACTCCTTTTCCTGAAGGAATTATCCATGCAAAAAATTCTGGATATTTCTCTTGATCAAAATATACTTCTACCTGACCTTCTTTAATCCAATCTGCATAAACTTCGTATTGTGCAGTTAGTAATATTCCGTCTCTATCTTTATTCGCTAATCTTGAAACTCCTCTACAATCTACAAAAAATTTACATTCTA
Organism: Candidatus Nitrosopelagicus sp.; assembly: GCA_028343215.1. GTDB lineage: Archaea > Thermoproteota > Nitrososphaeria > Nitrososphaerales > Nitrosopumilaceae > Nitrosopelagicus. The sequence continues at coordinate 18,137 of JAOLYB010000009.1, forward strand.
CATTTCCATTTGATGTTCTTATTGTATTGTCATTTTTTTCTTGAAAACTAGTCTTTACTGAAATTTCGGCACCGTTATCCCTTGCTTGTCTTGCTGCTTGTTTATCTAATTCTCTTCTGTTTATGACTATGATTTTTTGTCTTTTTGAATTAATTGTAATCTCTTTTCCTTCTGGAGAAAAAATTTTTGCGCATTCTACTTTACTGTCAAATGTTTTTGGTGATGGTTCAATTCCTAATTCTTTTAATGCATTTTCGCTAACTAATCCTCCACAATGTTCAGGACTACCAACTTCGAATCCTTCTTCTAAAACTAAAACAGAATGACCATTTTTTGCAATTTCTCTTGCAGCTAAAAGTCCAGAAATACTTCCTCCAGCTACTACTGCATCATACATGTATGGTTTGTATCTTTATTTGGTATTTGAATTGTAACGTTTATCATCAACTTCCATAATTATTTCATATGACTGATATCAAACAGGTTATTGCGGTTAGAACTGATCTTGGAATGGGAAAAGGTAAGATTGCAGCACAAGTTGGTCATGCATGTGTTATGGGTGCCGAACATGTTCGAAAATCACATCCTGAATGGTTTCAAACTTGGTGGGGTGGACAAGAGAAAGTTGTCGTCAAGGTTTCTGGAATAAAGGAATTAAATGAAGTCAAAAAAGGTGCAATTGAGTTAGGTCTTCCGTGGTCTGAAATAACTGATGCTGGTCATACACAAATTGCACCAGGAACAACAACTTGCATATCTGTTGGACCTGCTCCTGAAAACTTAATCGATAAAGTTACTGGGGATTTATCGTTACTTTAAGAATCAGATATAACAAGCTCTAATTTTGAAAAGTTGTGAAGCAAAAAACAAAAGGTATTCTTGCATTCGCATTTTTGGGAGGTATTTTATTAACATCGACTGTATTATTTGCAATTGCTCCACCAGCAGCCACCATGACTATGGAAGAAAAAGAAGTTCTAGATAGATTTGATTTTATGATGAATGCATGTGTAGAACGTACATCTGACTTAGAAAATAATGAACAAGCTCTTACTGCATGTCAGGAAGTTGCAACTCAAGACCGTAATTCTTCACTATGTGATGTTGGACAGAAAATTGGTGAGCAGATGTTAATTGATAATTATTGTACTGAACTTAGTTCAACAATGACCGGAACTCCTATGGATAATTTCCCTGATGATCAACGTGCAACTTTCTGTGGTGGTAGTGATGCAAAATCTACATCTTATGTACAGGAATATAAAATTCCAACTTTATGCACACAACCACTTGCAATTAAAGTCGCACCTGATGGAAATGTATGGTTTGTTGAATCAAATGTAGGTCAAATTGCAAAATTTGATCCTATATCTGAAAAATTCACTGAATTTGAAAATGATATGTGGCCAGAAGGTGCACGTACTATGTCATGGGGAATGGATTATTCTTCTGATGGTACAATGTGGTATACTGATGGAAGTTTTGATACTCTTTGGCGTTTTGACACCATTGGTGAAACATATGATGCGGTATCATTCCCTCCTTCTGAAGAAGGTTCGTTACCTCAAAAACTTGCTATACGTGGTTCAAATATTATAGTAAATGACTTCACCGGAAGTAAAATTACTTTCTTTGATTTAGCTCAAAACATTGATGATCTTACATATTCTAGTATTGTAGCACCAATTCCAAATTCATTTACTGGTGATTTTGGAGTTGATTCTAAAAATAATTTATGGTATACAAATTGGGTTCCTGATACTACTGGATTATTATTAAAATTCAATATTGAACAATACAAACAAGATTCCTATTTGGCAAGTACAGGAATAGATATTCCGCTTGAAAATTATTTTGATGTATATGATTTTCCAGATGATCTTAATACTGCAAATGGATTGTCTGTAGATGAAAATGATAATGTTTGGATTGTAGATACTTCTAGTAGTTTCTTTTTCAAATTTGATCCTAATGGAGAAGAATTTACAAAATTTGTTACCTCAACACCTCAAAAATCTGCATATGGGAACTCAACTGGAATAATTAAAACACCGATTTCTAGACCCTATTGGACTGAAACTGATATGAATGGAAATCTCATTTTCAATGAACAAACATCCAATCAACTTGCAGTCTTTGATATTGATAATGAACGACTAATAGAATACATGGTACCATCTAAAAATCCTAACTGGGCTGATTGTGAAGATAAATCTAAATCAAACTGTGGTGTTGCACAAATTTTTGGCTTTGATGTGATAGATGATAAAATTTGGTTTACAGAATGGGCAGAAAATAAAATTGGTGTAGTTGATACTGGAAAATCTCTTCCATTCACAGTAAATACCAATGTTGAATCTATAAACCTCAAAAAAGGTGAAACTGAAACAATTTCTTTGAGTATAAATCCATCATCATCAAACATTGGGGATATCAATTTCAATTTTGCTCATACTGCATCAACTGTTACAAAATCATCTGATCTTTTAATCTCACATGACTTCAATAGTTCTAATGAAATTATTGTCTCAATTACTGCAAGTCAAATTGCATTATCTGGAGATTACAAATTACTTTTAGGAGTTTTCAACTCTGAGGTAAACGTATCAAAATACGTTGATGTCATTATTGAACCGTGATTCCACAAATTGATAAAGAGATAGGACTCTCTGTTTATACTACAAAATATGCCCCTATTTCTGGAAAAATTAAAAAAAATGAAAATGATTTTTTGGTGAAAGAGGTTTTATCTGAAAAAGCCATTGACTCATTTGATAATTTGGATGGACATGCTGTTTACCTGTTAAAAAAATCTGGAATTGATACAAATCATGCATTAATTGATATCGAAAAACGCTATGGCCTTGTCTTAAAATCACTTGGTTTGAAAGATGCAAATGCAAAAACAGAACAGTACGTTTACACTTACAAAAAAATAAACTCTCTAGAAGAATATACTGGACAAAAATATTCTGCAAAAAGACTTGGATTTGTAGAAAAACCAATATCAAAAAAAGATATGCTAGGAAATTATTTTGAAATTAGAGTATCTGATATGAATGAATCATTGCCGTCATTTACCGGTAGTGAAAACATTCTTAATTTTTTTGGATATCAAAGGTTTGGTTCAAAACGACCCATAACACATCTAGTTGGAAAATCAATCATTAAAGGTGATTATGAAGAAGCACTTGAGTACCTACTAAGTTTTTCATCAAAATATGATTCAGAAAAAAACAATGAAATGCGGAAATTAATATCTGAACGTAAATCTGAATCTGAAGTAATTGAATTATTACCATTTTCTATGGATATTGAAAGAAATTTACTAAAACAACTTTCCAGTGACAGTGATTCTAAGAATGCAATACGTTCGATTCCTCTTGCATTACGAAGATTTTACATTCAAGCATACCAATCATTTCTATTCAATAAAACTTTGAGTCTTGCACATGAATTTGAAGAAGAATTATCATTACCGACAACTGATGATGTTTGTTTTGATAAAAATTCTATATTGGGAAAATTTGAAAATGATCCTAAACAAAAACTTGCTATTCCGCTTGTAGGTCATTCATATTATAAAAAATCAAGGTTTGATTATTATATAAAAAAAATTCTTGATGAAGAATTGCTTACTCCAAAAGATTTCTTCATAAAAGATTTCCAAGAACTCTCAGTTGAAGGTGGATTTCGTAATGCATCAATTAATTATTTGAACTTCAAGATTGATGAAAATATGATAAAATTTCAATTATCTCGTGGCTCATATGCCACAATTCTGTTAAGAGAAATTCTAAAACCTTCAAATCCTTTGGATTCTGGATTTTAAAATTTTGAAAGCTTTTTTTATTGTTTAACCTGAATGGATGTATGGAGAAAGCAACTTTTGCCGCAGGGTGTTTTTGGCACGTTGAAGAAGTGTTTTCTAAAACAAATGGTGTAAAATCTACCGCTGTAGGATATACCGGAGGTCATACAGATAATCCTACATACGAAGATGTTTGTACCGATAAAACTGGCCACGCTGAAGCTATACAAGTTGAGTTTGATCCTGCAGAAATTTCATATTCTGATTTAGTAAAAGTATTTTTTGAAAATCATAATCCAACTACTCCTAATAGGCAAGGTCCTGATATTGGCATTCAATATCGTTCCGCAATATTTTGTCATAATCCTGAGCAAGAACAAGCAGCAAAAGATATTAAAGAAAAATTAAATCCGTCTGCACAAAAGACATTTGGAAGTGATATTGTCACTGAGATAAAATCTGCTTCTACATTCTACCGTGCTGAAGAATATCATCAAAAATATTTTGAAAAAAATTATTAAGTTAATTTTTTCTTTTCTACAAAATACCCAATTAATATCAAAATTACTCCTATCATACTGATAATCATTCCATTATCTATCCATTCTTCACTTTCATACATGAATGACGATTCTGGTCCAATCATTCCTTGTCCTTGAAAACTGAATATGATTCCAAAAATTACCAGAATTACTCCTGGAATTACAATTGATAATGATTTCATATTGTAAAGTTCTTTTAGTTAAAATAAAAATGCGATGTTCATTGAAAATGATCATTCGTTAGGAACAAATTGAAAAGAATTGATTAATTGGGTAAATCAATTTTTACTCGGTTTTTTAATCCAAATTCCAAAAGAATTTTCTGTGTATAGTTGGAATAGTTCTGATGAAAATGTGCCAAAAATATTCAAATATTCAAATTTGATTGTTTTTGGGTCTGCTGCTGGAATTGCATTATTGACAGCATTTTTACTCAATACCTATTATGCTGAATTATTTCTTGAACATCCGTACATCATGAATATTTTATTTGCTCCTGCATTTGGAATTGGATTTCTATATGGTCTAAAAATTTCTGAAAGAGCATTACAACCCTCTGAAACTCGAAGTGCGTTCAAAAGAAAAATTATGAAATTATTTCTTTTCTTCTTAGTCATTGGTGGTTTGTTTAGCTCTGTAAATTTTGCACTTCATGGTGGCGCAATGATACCTGATTCATCTTTAGTTGATGATGGAGTGGTTCCTTGGGCTACTGATATGATTACTGCAAATGGCGGTGCAACATTTTTGATTGTATCCAGTATTACAATTATGGCTGCCGCAACAAGAAGAATTGTTGGATTAAATGGCGGAATTATTGGAAAAATTATTACATTTGGTGGAACATTTGTTTTCTTTTCAATGATTAGTATGAGTTTAACACAAACAGATCCTTCTAACTCTCAAATCTATCTATACACGTGTTACCACGCTGGAATTATTGGTGGTGCGATGTATCAAATGAATCGTTTTACTTCTAATCTTAACACTTGGGAAGATTACATGAACGGACAGTAATTATTCTACTATAACAGTTCCAATCATCCAAGGATGAACGAGACAATAATATATGAATTCACCTTTGTCTGAAAACTCAAATTCGTATGTATCTCCTGCCATAATCATTCCTGAATCAAAGGCTCCGTCTGGTCCACCATCTGGAGTTCCGCTTGTTGCAAGATGTGCAGCACTATCATTATTTTCCCAAACTACTGTGGTGCCGGTTGAAATGTTTAATGTTGCTGGAATATAACATTCATCGGTTTCTTCACATCCTGGTGCACCTGATCCTTCGGGAATTGAAACAATTTCTGCAGATACTTGCGGTGCTTCCATAACTGGTTCTTCCATAATCATAGTTTCAGATTCTTCTGTATCATCTAATGTCATTCTAGGAATTTCATATAATGTATTTCCAGGTTTTTCAAACATCTCACATCCTTCCTGCATGTAATTTCCTGCTTTACACATCTCAAAAAATGCTGTATTGTCTCTTTGTATTCGATCTGCATAAAGAACATCCGGTCCAATTGCGACTTGAACTATTCCAATTGCTGCTAGTGATGCAGCTACTAATATCATTGAGTAACCAACTTTTCTATAATTATGTGGATCTTGCATTTCTGACATTTACTTTGAGGCAAAATTAGGCAAATTTAAAACTTGAGCCTTCTTAATTTCATTAGTGACAATTCAAATTCTTCATTATGAATTTCTTGGACCTATCAAGCTATCCGAATGGGGCCCGCCTATGGATAAAGTGGTTTACATAATTTTCAACCAGAATAAATCTGGCTTTATACCACTTCATGCTGGTGAATCTGACAAAACCGATCAGAAGGACTTTTTCACACAAAATGATAATTTCAAGTGCTGGATTCAACATGCTGGCAATGAAGAGAGTCTTTATCTCGCAATTTTACCTCTATGGGAGTCTGAAGCGCCAGAAAGAAAACGTATTGTAGACAAAATTATATCGAAATATCGTCCTCTATGTCAGACTGAATGATTATTTTGAATTTATTTTATCTTTAACTTCAAATAATTGCATTGTAAGAAGGTCAATTGCTTTTTTCAAGTGATCAAATTCATTAATTGAATGAATTTGTCCCTCTGTAAGTTTTCTTAAAATTTTAACATTAGCTTTTGATTCTTCATCTTTAGCAGTTACCTCTAATGCATTGATTTTTGCCAGTATGTTTTCCAAATCTTTAATCATTTCTTCTTTTGGTGCGTGTTTGTTCATGTTTTTGAAATTCTTTTTTCCTATATATGACTAGAGTTGTTCATCATCAATCTCTTCAAATGCATCTAAAAATTGGTTACATGTACAATCGGGGATTTGACAAGATCCTCTTCTTAACATTGACTCCGATGATGTGGTGGTTTTATGAATTTCATCAGTATGATGACACCGTCTACAAATCATGTTTGTAACAAAATTCCTAGTAATTTAAGGAATTAGAACTGCACGCGCTTGTATATTTGAATTTTTTAACCTCTCAAGTACTTCATTTGCATGTTCTAATGGAAATGATTCAGTAACAACCTTAAAATTATTTTTTTGTGCAATCTCAATTACTTTTTCCATGTCTTTCATAGAACCAATCAGTGTTCCTCTTACTGTTTTTTCCTCAAACGCTAAGAAATTTGGAATTTTACCTACTGTAGCAATTATTACAGTTCCTCCTTTTTTCACTGATTTTATGGCGGTGTCTGTTACAATATCTGATGGTGCAAATACAATTGCCGCATCAAATAATCCATAATCATTCTTAACTTTATTCAAAAATTCATCTTGGGATTCTGTAAATTGGAATGTTTTTTCTGCACCCAGATTTTCTGCAACATTTAGGTGCTCTTTCTTTCTTGATACGCCAGTTACTTCACATCCCTCTACTTTGGCAAATTGTATTGCCATATGTCCTACTCCACCAATTCCATAAATTGCAATTTTTTTATTTTTTTCAGGTTCTGCTGCTTTGACTGCTTTGTATGCAGTTATTCCCGGGCAAAATAGTGGTGCTGCATATTCTGATGACATACTTTCTGGAACTTTTGTCAGAAAGTTTTCTGACGCATTAATAAATTCTGTATAACCTCCGCGTAATGTCTCGCCTGTTATTTCATTATCTTCGCAAAGGTATTCTTTTCCTTCATCACAATACCTACAATTCATACATGATTTCAAAAGTGGTGTTATTCCAACTCTATCTCCAATTCTAAATTTTGTAACTTTATCTCCAATTTCAATAATTTTTCCAACCACTTCATGTCCTGGTACTGTTGGGAATGATGGAGGAATTCCAATCTCTTGCCAATCTCCTTCTATTCCGTGTAGTTGAGAATGACATACTCCACATGCTTCGATTTTGATTAAAACTTCATCAGGATTATCTATTGTATGTCTTTCAATATTTGTTAATTTTAATGGCTTGTCTTCGATTTTCTTACATTCTGAAAGAACCATTGCACGCATCATTTCTGTCATAAATGAGCCTAATCTAACACACATTTATTTTTAGTAGGATGTTCTTATGACAAGTATGGCTGAAATTTTAAAAAAAGATGATTTTCGACGTGTTGAGCTGTTAAATTTAGTAACTAAAAATGGTAGTTTCAAAAATCTAAGTGATGATCAGCTTATTCTGTTAGACAAATTATTAAAAAAGAAAGACTACAGTAACGAAAAAAAGGCAGAAAAATCAAAGCAAAAACTACTAAAACAGATTAACATAGAAATTTACAAACGTAATGATACTGCAATCTGGAAAATCTAGAATACCTACAAATAATCAATACTTTGAATTATCATCATGCCGAATAATCTATCTAAAGAAACAAGTCCATATTTACTTCAACACAAAGATAATCCTGTTGAATGGTACTCTTGGAATAATGAATCATTAAAAAAAGCAAAAGATGAAAATAAACCTATTTTTCTATCTGTTGGTTACAGCTCTTGTCATTGGTGTCATGTTATGGCTCATGAGTCATTTGAAAATGATGATGTGGCCAAAATTATGAATGAAAATTTTATTAATATCAAAGTTGACCGCGAAGAACGACCCGACTTGGATGACATTTATCAAAAAATATGTCAAATGTCGACTGGTCAAGGTGGATGGCCACTAAGTGTATTCTTGACGCCTGAACAAAAACCATTTTACGTTGGAACCTATTTTCCGGTTCTTGATTCCTATGGCAGACCTGGTTTTGGTAGCTTATGTAGACAGTTAGCACAAGCATGGAAAGAAAAACCAAAAGATGTTGGTACTTCCGCTGAACAATTTATGTCAAATCTTACTAAACTGGAACGAGTTTCTGATGGTGGAGAAATTGAAAAATCTATTTTGGATGAGGCTGCAGTTAATCTTTTACAGGTTGCGGATACTAACTATGGTGGATTTGGTCAAGCACCTAAATTTCCAAACGCTGCAAATCTTTCTTTCATGTTTAGATACTCTAAACTTTCGGGAATCACAAAATTTCAAGAGTTTGCGTTAATGACATTGAAGAAAATGGCTAAGGGTGGAATCTTTGATCAGATTGGTGGTGGATTTCATAGATATTCAACTGATGGACGATGGCTTGTACCTCATTTTGAAAAAATGTTGTATGACAATGCACTTTTACCTCCTGTCTATGCTGAAGCGTATCAAATTACAAAAGATCCATTCTACCTTGGGGTTGTCACAAAAACTCTTGATTATGTAATACGTGAAATGACATCTACTTCAGGTTTATTTTATTCTGCTCAAGATGCAGATACCAATGGAGAAGAAGGACAAACTTTTGTTTGGAAAAAACGTGAAATTGAAAACATCTTAGGTGATGATTCTGAAATATTTTGTATTTATTATGATGTTACTGATGGTGGAAACTTTGAAGGAAATACAATTCTGGCAAATAATATCAATATCTCTTCTCTTTCATTCAAATTTAATAAAACTGAAGATGAAATTACTGAACTTTTGAAACGTTCGTCAAAAAAACTACTTGATGTAAGAGATAAACGAGATCAACCTGGAACTGACGATAAGATTATTACGTCATGGAACTCTATGATGATTTCAGCATTTGCTAAAGGTTATAGAATTTCGGGAAATGAAAAATATCTTAATGCTGCCACAAATGCAGCCAAATATTTTTCAGAACAATTCTCTAAACATGGATTTATGCATAGAACCTTCAAAAACGATGTTCCAAAATTAAATGGATATTTGGACGATTATGCATATCTTGTAAATTCGCTTGTTGATGTTTTTGAGATAACATCTAATGCACATTTTCTTGATATGGCTCAAAAAATTGCAAATTATATGATAGAACACTTTTGGAATGAAACTGAAAAATCATTTTACTTTACAGCTGATACACATGAATCTTTGATAGTTCGTCCAAAAAATTATTATGATTTATCTGTTCCATCTGGAAATTCAGTTGCTGCAAATGCATTACTAAAACTCCACCATCTTGTAAATGATGAAAGATTTCTTAAAATATCTAAACAAATTTTGGAATTAAATGGTACCTCTGCTGCAGAAAATCCATTTGCGTTTGGATATTTGCTTAATGTAATGAATCTATATCTAAAACATCCTACAGAAATTACAATAATTAATTCTGAAAACTCTGAAATTGTAAATTCTTTGTATAAGAAATTCATACCTGAAGGAATTATAATTCAAATTAAAGATGAAGAAAATTTAAAATTATTATCTAAATATCCATTTTTTGAAGGAAAAGAATTCTCGGATAAAACAAATGTAACTATTTGTAAAAACTTCACTTGCTCTTTACCGTTATCTGAATTATCTAAAATAGAAGAAAATCTCTAAATTCTTTGTATATCTATTCTTAAAACTTGTCCAACTTGTGGTCTACCAAGTTTTTCATATCTATTTTTTGGCATAGTAATTGAGATATTTGTCTGTGCATAACTCTTCATTTTGATAGTTGGCTGTGCTTGTAGCATTGCTTCAAGTAATGGCATGACTTGTTCTTTTGTATCTTGATCAAGTTTCTTTGAAACGTTTTCCATAATCAATTGTTTTTGTGAAATTGGTTCTGTTTGAACATCTTCTGCAAGTGCTATTTGAATTGCTTGACCATTATCAACAATTTGCTGAATCTTATATCCAATTATTTCTGACATAATCATCGTCATTCTGTTTGGATTTATTCCTACCTATAGCTTCTTTTGGTCTAACGCCTTGGTTATTTTTTCAATATTGTCTCTCACAAATTCATGAAATTCTTGTATATCGTCTAATCTAACTTCTAATTGTTGATTTGAGTATGTCTGTAAAAATGCTGAATACACTGTACCGACTATTACTCCAAAGGCTATCTCTCTTTTAGAGTTGGAAAATTTACTGTATTCGTTTGCAAATTGATTATAGGAATCAGCCTGGTCGATGTAGTATTGTAATAACCCCTCTAGAAATTTTTTATTCTCATCTGAAATTGCCATTTAACATTCTTGTTTGTGTGTATGTATAAGAATTATTGTCGAGCTAAAATCTTTGAGCATCTGCCAAGGGCATTAGTGATTCTTTCAGGGTTTCTTGAAAAAATCACATATGATGATACTGAAATTATTAATAGTGCACTTGAACCTAATGGAAATTCTGGAACTGCTGCGTACTCATCTGACTCTGCAATTATGGTATAATCTGCAACATTCATTGATTGATTCTTCTCATAAATTGGAACTAAAAAGTGACTTTCTTCACCGGCTCTCAGAAAATCTGGCTGTGTTTGAATTTTTGAAACTGTCAATACTTTTCCATCTCTGTCATATAACGTTGCAACAACGTTTATCATGTTGGCAGTAATCTCACCGTTGTTTTCAACAGTGCCTGAAATTATTAAATTATTTAATTGGTCTCTCTTCATTTCTGATGAAACAATTTCAATTACTTGATTCTTTGGTGCTGCAAGTTTGTATTCAAACCCCAAATCATAATCTGAAACACCATTCATTTTTTTTTCATTTGTAATAATGTCAAAACTACCTTTCATTCCTGGCATTATTATATTTGACATAACTTTTCCATCTATTATGTCTAGTACTTTTCCATTTTCATCAATTAGTGTAGCTATGATTTTTATTTTATTCACTGGTGATTTTGAATCATTTTTAATTTCACCTACAATGTGCATTATACCGTCATTTCCAATGTATATTTGATCATTCTCGACTACTATCTCACCAAAAGCTGGTTGCACCAAAAATAATAATGGAATTAAAAATACTAATTTTTTCATAAAAATACTATTATTTTAAACGCTTAAAGATTTACTGTTCTATTCCTGATTTTGCATCATTAAATGATTTTAATCCTGCTTGTTCTGCTTCAAATGACAATTGTGTTAATTCTTGAGATCTGATTAATTCGAGTTCATCTCCATTTTTAATCCAACCTAAACGATGCTCATGTGATTCAATCTGATACTCTAAAGATAATTTTAGTAGTTTTACTGATCTTGAGAAGGCATCTGGTGGTTGTAATTCATCGTATTTGTCTAATAATTTGTTGAATGTTTCAATATGTCTTTCTCCAATTCTAATCATTTCTTCATCAGATATTGCATTCTCATTCCATTTTGCTATGCTTGAAATGAACAGTCCTTGCTCATTTTGGATTTCTTCTTGAAGTGATTGAATTTCATTTCCAAATGCAAATCCACGAATTTTTGCCTGATCTGCAGAATAAAAGTAAAAGACAACAATTCCTATTATGATTGCACCTATTACGATGATTGGGAATTTACTTTTGGATTTTTTTGCTTTACGTTTTTTCAATATTAGTCGATATATTTTCCTGCTTCATCTGATTTTAATTCAATATTAAGTTCTGTTCCACTGATAAAAGATTCCCCTCTGACGGTTCTAATTCTTGCAATAACTAGTTCATGTGGCCAAATTTCTACTACCACCTGACCGACTTCTGGACTATCTGGGGCATCAACTATTTTGATATCTTCTTTTTTAATGCCATACTCCTGCAATTTTTTTAAACTGTGTTCTATTAGTGGTTCTGGGTCATTGTGACTTAGTGCCCACACTGTTCCAGAATATTCAATTTGCTGCAACACAGTTTCACTTTTTTTTTCGTATAAGTGTCATTCGCCTTTAATGACATTTAGTGTCATTGTACTTACGACTCTTGATAATTGTCTAATTCTCAATGAAACTGTTTTTTCAAAATCTTCTTGTGTCTCTGCATGAATTTCTGCTATTATATCGTATGCACCAAATGTAACATATGCATTTTTTATCTCAGACACTTGTTGTAATTCTTCTAAAATATACTCTTCAGCACCTAAATCACAATTTAATAAAACGAATCCGATATGCATTTTTTCTTACACTTTTCTAACTAATCCTTCTCTTTAAGTGTTAAACTACCACTTCTTCTTTGTATCTCGACTTTGTCTTCCATATGATGAACGTCCACTACTTCTTCTTTTGTATTGATCCCTTGCAGGTCCATCTCTACTACGTCCACCACCATAACTTGATCTTCCACCGCCACCATAACTTGGTCTACTTCTGCCACCATAACTTGGTCTACGTCCATATCCTGAACGCATTGGCTGTGCAACACGTCTTCCTACATCACGTTTCAATGGATCTGGAATGTGAACCTCAATTCCCATTGTTTTATTTAGATCAGTCAAGTCTGATTTAATTTGTTTTTTAATAAATTTCCAATCTGCAATTGATGAATATGATACTAGTGTAATTGCTCTTCCTTTAGCTCCTGCTCTTGCTGTACGTCCAATTCTATGGAAATAGACCATGTCTTGATTTGGAACATCATAGTTTACTACTAAGCCTACCCTTGGAACATCTATTCCTCTCGCTGCAACATCTGTTGCAACCAATATGTCTGCTTGATTCTTTCTAAATTTCATCATTGAATATTCTCGTTTATTTTGTGACATATCTCCTTCAATTGCAACTACTTTGTATCTAGATTTTTGTAAATCTCTTGCAACATTTCTTGTTCTAATTTTTGTTGAACAGAATACTATGACTTGACCTCTATTTTGATTAATAAAATCTGTAAGGTATTTGTGCTTCTCTCTATCTTTGATTACTAAAAATGACTGATCGATTCCTTCTCCACTTAAATCATCTGAATCAATTAGAATATTTTTTGGATTGTTTAGATACTTGTCCGAAAGTCTAAGAATTTCTGGCGGCATTGTTGCTGAAAATAACGATGTAATTCTATTTCCTGGAACTTTTTGTAAGACGTATTCTATGTCTTCAATGAATCCCATGTCCAGCATTACATCTGCTTCATCTAATACAACATGTTTGATATCATTAGTTCTGATTGAACCATTATCCAAATGATCAATCAATCTTCCAGGTGTTGCAACTACTATCTCTGGTTTTCTACGTAGTGCGTCTAATTGAATTCCAATTCCTTGTCCTCCATAAACTGTTACTACTTTGATTTTAGTATATTTTCCAACTTTTTTTATCTCTTCGGTAATCTGCATTGCTAATTCTCTTGTTGGTGCAATGACTAGTCCTTGGATTCCTCCTCCATGGATGATGTTTTGCAGCATTGGTATTCCAAATGTGGCTGTCTTTCCTGTTCCTGTATGTGCTTGGCCAATTACATCATTTCCTTGTAAAAGCTCAGGAATTGCCTGTGCTTGTATTGGAAAAGGTTTTGTAAATCCGAGCTCCTTGATGGATCTCATTATGTCTTCATTTATTTTTAATTCGTCAAATGTGTTCATTTTTTTTCTGTCTAAAGCAATGACAGAGAAAGCGAACCTAATCCATCATTATTTCTATTCTCACTCGATTCGATCGTCTAATAAACCCATGCTTAGAATTAATTGATTCCTATGGTGAATAGTGTAATTGTAAAATCTGTCAAATTGTTTATAACCTATTTTTGATTGATGAGCATATGGATGAAAAAAAGCAAAATGATATGGATGAACAAATTGAGGCTGAAAACTCTGAAGTCTCCTGTAGCTCTTGCCCTATTGATTCTGTTGCCCAAAAAATCATGAGTTTGTTTAGGCGTAAATAACATCATCTTAGAGGCAATGCAAGGTTTTTTAATTAATTTTCTTTCTTAAAACTTATGGTGGATACAAAGAAAATTGCAGTTGCTGGTGCAGCTGTAGTATTAGTTGCAATACTTGTAACGTTTGCCACATCATACATGTCTGACTTTGACACTCCTCGGACTTCCACTACTGAAGGTGAATTTCAAAAACTCGAACTAAAACAAGCACCTGTATTAGGTTCTAAAACTGCAACTGTTGCAATTATCGAAGTTGGTGATTACCAATGTCATATGTGTAAACTTTGGTTTGAAGAAACTCGACCACAAATTATTGAAAATTATATTAACACTGGAAAAGCAAATCTTGTTTTTGTTGATATGCCATTTCTAGGTAGTGATTCAATTCCTGCTTCTGAAGCAACATATTGTGCAGATGATCAAGGAAAATATTGGGAATATCACTCAATGCTTTTCACATACCAAGAAGATGAAATAGATGGTGGTTGGGCCAGTGCTACTCGATTACAAGCTTTTGCATTTAACTTAGGTTTGGATATTGAACAGTTTGATAAATGTATGACTACTGATGATCATTTTGCTAGAGTTAATTATAACAAACAAGTAGCTGTTACTGAATTTGGAGCAAATAGTACTCCTATGTTCATGATTGTAAATACAGATAATGGGAAAGCGCAACGAATTGTAGGTGCACATCCATACTCAACATTTGAAGATGTAATTAATTCATTACTCTAAATTGAAAAATACTTTTGGAATAATTTACTCAAAACCTTTTTACATTTTAATTGCAATTGGAATTTTTTTCTTTCTTTTTTTACCACTAATTATAGTTTCAGAATTTTTATTTCTTGAACCATTTTTAGCATTCTCTATATATCCTGAAACGACACTGAGTTTTTCTTTAATTGTAACATTATCATTTCTTTCATCTCTTGCAGTATCAATGAATATTTATCGTGTTAAATTAATTAAAGAAACTAAAAAAATAGGTTCGAGTATTGTTGGAACTATTGTTGGGGCATCTGCAGGTGCCTGTTCTTGTGGACCAATTGCATTTTCAATTATTGCCACATTTGGGACAGCTGGAAGTATTGTAAGCTCATTTCTAACAATTTATGAAATTCCAATTCGCTTAACATCTATTGGAATTCTTGGAATCGTAATTTTTGTCACTTCAAAGTCTCTTTCACGTGAGTGTAAAGTGAAATTCTAACCTAGTTCAATTTTGTTAATGTAAAAAGACAATTTTTTACAACCCACTAAAATTACTTTCAAAATTGCAATACATTACTATGTCACGATTCTTTGTTCCAACTCGTCCATCTAAACGGGCATACGATGCTGACGAATTAGATGAGACAGACGATCAATAATAGAAGTTCTTTCTATATTTTTAAAAATGAATTACTTGGTACCTCTAAATCTGTAAATATCTCTGGATGCAAAATTTTCGCTAAAATTTCAATACCGCTTACTACTCTAATGCTTGGTTTGCTAAAAAATGAATTTGCATCAACTGCAAAAACTTTCTTTTCTTTAACAGCTCTCAATTGATTCCATTTTGAATCGCTTCTAAGATATTTTTCATACTCTGAAACTGTTCTTTTAACATCAAAACCACATGGCATCAAAATTATTACGTCCGGATCTACGTTCTCAATTTCCTCGATATTCATTTTTCTTGAATGTTCGCCAGTTTTTGTTATCATGTTAATACCTCCTGAGTATTCAATCATTTCTGGTACCCAATGCCCTGATGTAAAAAATGGTTTCACCCATTCTATTCCTAAAACTTTAGGTTTGTTTGAAATTTGCATATCTTTAATTTTATTTATTCGTGAATTAAGTGAATTAATAATTTTCGCACCTCTTTGCACTTCATCAATTTTTTCTGCAATATCTTCTACACATTTTAGAATACCTTGTACATCATGAGGACTCATTGAATAAATTTCTGGTTTCTCATCCAGAATTTCAATTGCATTTTTTACTTGATTGGTGTATGCTGAACAAACCTCACAAATTTCTTGTGAAATAATTAGATCCGGTTTTGCATTAGATACGTTTTTCACTACTAATTTGTAAATGTCTTCTCCTTTCTCTGAAAGACTGCAAATTTTCTCATCAATTTCTTGACTTGACATATTTTCTGGTTCAAAAACACTCTCTATCACTTTAGGTTTGTTTGACGCATCACTTGGGAAATTACACTCATGAGTTACACCAAATAATTTTTCTTGTGCTCCTAATTCATAAATTAACTCTGTTGCACTAGGCAAAAATGAAATAATTCGTTTACTGTTCAATTGAAATTCTTGTATTCTTTGTTCACTTTAACTTTGTGTCAATTTTTTACTAGATGAATTATTTATTATTCATAAATTTCCTGAAAATATATGTCTAGAACCGGTTCTGATATTAGAAAAGGCATTGAACAAAATTGGCACGAATATCTTTCAAAGTATGCAAATCTTTTCTCTTCTAATGAAATACAGGGTTCTAGTCCGCCCTCAGTTTTTGTAGGCTCATACGGATATCCTAAAGTTGGAATTGGACCTATGCTGCCCCCTATTCATGGGGATACAACACTCTTAGATTCTCCTGAAAAATGGCTTGGAAAAACTCTTGAAGAAATTGTCAATTATAGATTAAATCTTGTGCGTGGAATAAAAAAAGCGGGAATTGAAGAGACTAGCGGTCGTTTTATTGAAAGCCTTCATGAATTAGCAATGTCATCAGGCTCTATTGATTCTGAAATAGAGTTCTTGAAAAAACCTACACCAATTCCATCTCTTGATGGTCAAAATGCACCATTTGGTCCTCTCGGTGAAATAAAGAGTGCAAAATTCTCGCCAAACTCTTCTATCAAACCAATAGAGAATGCATACTATGACACTGATCTAAAAGCTGAAGATGCAGTGATGAAACTTTATAATTCTGGAATTGAAATATCCAAAATTCAAAAATGTTTCAGTATTGGCATGTTTGGTAAAAACCGAAAATTAGTTCCAACAAAATGGAGTATAACGGCAACAGATCAAATAATATCTAATGATTTAATGCATAAAATACTTGATTTTGATATAATTGATAGATATAATGTCTTTAACTTTGATCATCTTGGGAATTTATTTTCGGTGATATTGTTTCCTCATAGATGGATTTTTGAAATGCAAGAAGCATGGCATGACAAAAACTCCATAGGATTTGGAAATGATTATGAAAATGCAAAAGGAATTGATCACAATCCGTCTATAGCAGGCGCATATTTTGCAGGTAAATTGGCAGTTACAGAATACTTGGAAAAAATCAAAAGACAATCAGGTGTTATGATATTTAGAGAAATTCAACCAGAATATGCTGTACCTGTTGGTGTTTGGCAGGTTCGTGAAGGGGTGAGGGAAGCAATGAAAAAAACTCCTCAAGAAACAAATTCATTAAATGAAGCAATCAGTCTTGCAACAAAACGAATGAGTATTAGTAAAAATGAATGGCTTGCTCATGGAAATATGCTCAAACTTGTAGCTCAAACAAACATGTCTGATTTTTTCTAATATTTGCATATTTATTGAGAGACTTCAAACGACACTCAATGGAAAACAAAAGTGTGTTTATAGCAATTCTTCTTGTTTTATCTCCAATCCTATTCACAATGGCGATATATCCTGATAGCTTTAGTCTTAGCTGGAATCAAGGTAGAGGTGGATTTCTTTTTGCAGCCGCATTCATTGCAGCAGAATTAATTGGATTAAAATTTGTAATTCCAAGGAAGCGTTTCTTTTACTGCATTCCGTTAATTGCACTTACAATAACATACTTCGTATCTCTACAATTCGGCGTTAGAGATTACATAATGAGTTTAGTTGATGTTTTTGGTGTCTTAGAATATTCTTGGGAATGGTTATTTGATTTTACAGTAATGGCAATTTTTGTCACTGCGTCTCTTGCAATTCTATTTGGAAGAAAATGGATTAGAATAGGACCTGCTGGCCCAATATTTTTGGCTGGTAATGCAATTATTTTGGCATTAGATTCTTTCTTTCCTTATGATACTCTTGGACCATTACAATACATTGTACCGTATTTTGTGCAAGCCAACGTTTGGGTAATTACTGTACTTGATCTTGGTGTTGCAACTGCACGTGATAATCTGATGTTCCTTAATGGTGACTTTGGTCCTTTTGCATTACAAGTCTTCTGGCCATCTGCAGGAGTCCATAGTATAATCATCTATTCACTAGTAATGATGGCATTTCTCATAAAAATGAGAATTCCTCGAAATCGTAAAATCATATATTTTGTTTTAGGTATTCTTGGAACTATTTTTGTAAATATGATCCGAATATTTTCATTATCTGTTTACGCACTAAAAGTAACTACTGATCCTGAAGCTTGGGAAGAATTTCATTCTGTAGCTGGAGAAATAATGTTCCTTCCTTGGTTATTCATATTCTTATTGGTTGTTACTGCAGTTGAAACAAAAAGACTCAAAAAATTAGAATCTGAAGACACATCTAAAAATAATTTGTAATGCTACTTTGACCTTCAACGTCTGAAAATTCTGAAATTCTAACTCCAATTCTTCTAACCAACATAACTTGTTCAACTAATGCTTCTTCTAATAATTGATTTGCAACTTTTTTTAGTTGATCCTCATTACTTACTGGATTTTTTAGCATTCTTGATTTAGTTTTTGTTGATAGATCTTCATTTACAAATTGAATTCCAATTGAGCGATACATTTTATTATTTTCAATTGCTATTATATTCAATTGCACACATAACTCCATTACATTTTCTTGTAAAAATTTGAGTTCTTTGGAATTTTTCTTTAAAGTGACAATTTTACTGAACTGAATTGTTGGAGGTCTTTCTTTGACTATTTCTGTGTCTATGCCTTTTGCGGAATTAAAAATATATCCTCCAGTTTTTCTTCCAAATATTTTATTCAAATCAAAAATATTAATTCTTCTTAATTCTTCTATTGTATGGACATTCATTTGTGTGAATATATCTTCTGTTTTTTTACCTATTCCTGGAATTTCTCTAATCTTAAGTGGTGACAAAAACTCCTCAACCTGTTCTGGTTTTACTGTTGTTAATCCATCAGGTTTTTTATAATCTGAAGCAATTTTTGACAGTAATTTGTTTGGTGTAATTCCAACAGAACATGTGAGTTTTAGGTTATTTCTTATTTCATTTTTTAATTGTTGTGCTAAATGTTCAGCATTATGAAAATCTGCTTCAGTTTTTTTTGTAACGTCTAGATATGCTTCATCTCTACCTACATACTCGAACACATCTGCATACTTTTCAATTATTTCCATTCCCTTTGATGACATATCCGAATAATAATCAAAATCGGCTGGCAAAAATACGGCATCTTCTTCTTTTAATTTATTTTTTGCAAGCATTATGGGTATTCCAGATTTTACCCCGAATTTTCTTGCATTATAATTTGCAGTAGCTATGGCACCACTATCTCCTCCTCTATCTGAAAATATACAAACTGCAACACATTTTCCTTTTATTTTGGAATCTCTAATTTCTTCACACTGTGCATAAAAATAGTCAAAATCAACATGAAATACAATACGTTCTTCCATAATGTATTTTAAAATTCAATTCTTATTACAATTACGTAATTTTATATCTGAATCTGAACTAGTCATCATTAATGGATTCGGCAATTGAAGTAAATGATGATGGCGTTAAGGTAAATCCCGAAATCATGGAAAATGAAAAATTCTATCATTGTATTTTCAAGGATAAAGTGATTCTAGTCTTTAAGGATCATCAAGAATTTTTGAATTGTTTCGAAATTGAAGAAAAGGAAATAGTAGACAAAATCAAATCTTCAAAAGATGATGATGTACATTCTATACTTGAATCTTATATTGAAAAAGAGAAGCTTAAAAAACAATAAACTTGTCTTACTGTATTAATGAGTTCAAATTCTGACGCATCTGACATTCTTGATGAAATATTAGAAGATTCAAAAAAACCTACAAGCACACCCGAATCACAACCAGAACCTACAAGCACACCCGAATCACAACCAGAACCTACAAGCACACCGGAATCTGAAAAAAAATCTCCAAAAAAACCATTTAGTCCCGATGAAAAACCTACACGAAAATTAATTCTGGTAGGTGTGAAACCTTTGGTGACATATGTGAATTCAACATTAACACAATTATCGACTTTACCTACAGTAACAATTAAGGCAAGAGGTCAACGTATCACTCAGGCTGTAGATGTATCACAATTCATCATGAAACGTATGCACTCTATTGGTTATCGTATATCTGATGTAAGAATCTCATCTGATGCACTAGAGTCTAGAGATGGAAAAACTCGTAATGTCTCTACCATTGAGATTGACATCTCAAAATAATTGTTATAATTTCAACAAAAATTCTACTCCAAAATAGATTAAAACTACACTTAAACCTATAATTATAATCTTGAAATTTCTTTTTGATAGGTAATTTTTTGCTCTTGAAGAAAAGGCTGCTATGGTAAATAACCACACATAATCCATCCAGATATGAAATAAAAATAGAACTACAATTCCAATAATTCCAAAAATTTGTATTGATTCTGAAATTAATACTAGACCAATTGTTAACCACCATATAATGAAAAATGGATTCAATGCACTAAGAAGAATGCCTGTTACAAATGGTCCTTGGCCTGATTTTGTTTCTAAACTAAATTTTTGTTTTGTCACTGCTCTGATTTGTAACAAAGCAAATCCAAATAATCCTATGGCGCCTAATACTGTAATTATAGTTCTAATCTCTGGAATACTTTCAATAGAAAAAAAACCTATTCCTAATAGGAGTATTAATGGAAATTCTACAACGGTATGTCCTACCGCCATTTTTATTCCTGAAATTTTTCCTTCACGTAATCCATACATCACGTTTGCTGCAAATAATGGACCTGGTGACATTACACCTGATGCAGAAATTACTATAACTAATCCTAAAAAACCTAATATTTCTTGCATATTAAATTGAATTTAATGTAGATATTAACGATAGATGTGGTCGCCTAAATCTTTTGTATTTTGTGTTGCTTGTTGTAATTGTTCTTCGATAATTTTTGATTCATTTTCTAGTTTTGTTAAGTTACATGATATACCTGGGATAATCTTAGAAAATGTTTCACATAAATTAGCTGTAGCCTTGAAATCTGGAATCTCTTTATTTGAACTTACTAACAAGACGATAACATCTAGTCCTCGTGTTGCACCTTCATTCAATAATATTCCTGATATTCCTGGAATTGTTGCATGATCAACCATTGTAATTCCACTTTCAACAAGTTTTCCTCTGGCATTTCCTGTCGATGCAACTCCAAATACATCTAATTCGTTTGATCCTTTGACTGTAATACTGCTAACAATTGTTGTACATTTTTTTTCTTCGGCCCAATCTAACATCATTCTTGCAGCAGTTCTATGCATTGTTACATCAAGAGTAAGAAAAGATGAAAATATCCCGACTTTTAGATCCTTATTTACAAATATTCTAGTTGCATAATTTGGCATGCCATTTTTTATAATACTAATTGGTGGAAACTTGTCTGAATCAATATTCGCCTGTAGCTCAAAATTGGACGTATTAATCAAAGATTCTGTAGCTATGGCACTTGTGATTCCAGAAGATGGGAATCCGTTAACCAGTATACCTCCTTCCAAATTTATTGGTACGATCTCTTTGATTTCTATATCCTTAGTCATACTATACTCCATATCTTACATCTAAAATAATTTATCTTTCTAGGAAAACTTTAAACTGTAAGTAATTCACAATTTGACGAATGCCCGAAAAAATTAAAGTTGCATTAGTTGGTCTAGGAAACTGTTTTTCTGGACTTATTCAAGGAATTGAATATTATTCAAAAAACCCTTCTCAGAAGGTTACTGGCATAATACATGAAAATTTACGTGATTATACTATCCATGACATTGAATTTGTTGCTGGATTTGATGTTGGCGCAAATAAGGTTGGAAAACCAATCAATGATGCAATTTATGAATTACCAAATATGGTAAACTGGATTGATAAAAATGATATGCCTAAGGCAAACGGAAATGTGTATGAGAGCCCTGCTCTTGATGGTGTTGGTATATGGGTGGAAAATAAGGTCAAACCAATTGAAAGTGGAAAATCTGAATCTGAATTACGTGAAGAAATAATCAAAATTTTAAAAGACACTGGAGTTGAAATCATAGTTTCATATCTACCTGTAGGCTCTGAAAAGGCAACTCAATTTTGGGCTCAAGTGTGCCTGGATACCAATACGGCATTTGTTAATTGCATGCCTGCATTTATCGCATCTGATAAGGAGTGGGCTCAGAAGTTTACTGATAAGAATATTCCAATTATTGGTGATGATATTAAAGGTCAGGTTGGAGCAACCATTGTTCATAGAACCCTTGCACGATTATGTGATGAGCGTGGAACAAAAATAGAAAAAACTTATCAAATTAATGTTGGCGGAAATACGGATTTTCTTAACATGAAAGAACAAGAACGTCTTGTTAGTAAAAAAATATCAAAAACTGAGAGTGTTCAAAGTCAACTGACTGATAGATTAGATGATGATAATATCTATGTGGGACCTTCAGATTTTATTCCTTTCTTAGGTAATACAAAACTCATGTTCATGAGAATTGAAGGTAGACAATGGGCAAATATCCCATATAATATGGAAGTTCGTTTAGAAGTGGATGACAAGGCAAATTCTGCTGGAATAGTTATTGATGCTATAAGACTTGCAAAAATTGCACTTGATCGTGGTTTAGGAGGTCCAATCATACCTGCATCTGCATATTTGATGAAACATCCAATACAACAAATGACAGATCCTATTGCAAAAACTGAAATTGAAAATTTTGTAAAAGGAGAATAACATCTCTAATCTTATTCATAGCACTACAAAGTTTGTTACCAAAGTCAAAATTACTTGTTCATGTTAATTATGCAACTCTATGTCTTATGATCTTTAATGGTTCATGTAAAAAAAGTTGAGATCTTTGGTTTCAAATCATTTGGATTCAAAAACACGATCGTAGATTTTGAACCTGGGTTGGTATCAATTTCTGGACCGAATGGTTCTGGTAAAAGTAATATTTTAGATGCAATTACTTTTGCACTTGGGGAAAATAGAGCAAAAATAATGCGTGCACCAAATTTACGTGGTCTCATGCATGATGTTGAAGGTTCAACAAGACGTGGACCTAAAATGGCTAGAACTAGTGTACATTTTGATAATCTTGATAGAAAAATTCCTGTTGATTCTGATATTGTCACAATCACAAGAGAAATGAATGAAAAAGGTGACAACATTTACTATCTAAATAAAAAGAAAGTCATACGTTCTAAAATTCTAGATCTCATGGAAATTGCAAATGCAGGTTTAAATCAAATTAATAATGTACAACAAGGAACTGTTACTAGAATTTCTGAAATGACCTCTGAAGAAAAAAGAATCGTCATAGAGGATTTAATTGGTCTTTCTGCTTTCGATGAAAAGAAGAAGGAAGCAGAAAAACAATTGACAGATGCAGATCATAAACTGGAGATTGCAATGGCAAAAATGGGTGAAGTAAAGAAAAGAATTGATGAATTGGAAGAAGAACGAAATAAAAAACTCCGATATGACTTGCTTGAGCGTGAATTAAACCGTTATCGTGCAATATCTGCTGCAACAAATCTTAAAACAATTCAATCTGAAAAAATATCTAAAGATAAGACTCTAAACTCATTAAATTCTGAAATAAAACATCTTGAAGAAGAAAGAGCAATTCTTAGAAAAGATGCCGCAGAGATTAGAGCACAAAAAACAAAATTCATGGATGAAGTTAATGCATATAATAAATCAAAATCTGAAATAGAGACCAAATTAAGTTATGAACGACGAAAATTTGATGAAGCGGATAGTTTAATCAAAACAAGTACAAATCGTCTAACTGAAATTGACACTAATCTTCCAAACCATAAAGTAAATCTTGACAATTTACAATTACAAAAATCCTTTTCTGAATCTCAAATATCTTATTTTAAAGATAAAATAAACAATCTTCGCGAAACTGAAAAATCATTTGATGAAAAAACAAACATTCTTCGAATTCAAAAAACTGAAGCATTACGAAAACAATCTCAGGTAATAACTCAGAAGCGTGATGTTGATCAAAAAATACAACGCTTAACTGATAAAATAACTGCAACAAAACTAGGAGTTGGAGAATTTGAATCTGCATCTATAAATGCAAATGAAAAACTTTCATCCAATAAAGAAAAATTTAATTCACTTTCACAAAGTCTTGAAACATTAGAAAATCAAAAAATAAAACTTGAACGAATAGTTGATAATCATAAAGCGTCTATCTCTGAAATTAATTTACGAATAAAAAAATTTACTGATGATAAATCAAGATCTGAAAGTGATATACATGAACTATCAGAATTAATAGATGCCTCATCCAAAGGTGCAAATAAGTATGAAACAAAAATTAAATTTGCAAAAGGAATAATGCATGAAGACTATTCAATATCTAAACTAAAACATAGCACACAAGATTTTGGAATAGAAGGTTTGGTTTATGAAATACTTTCTTGGGATAAAAAATATGAACGTGCATCTCTTGCAGTTTGTTCCAATTGGATAAAAGCTGTAGTTGTAAAAGATTTCGAATCTCTTATTTCTCTTGCCGAATTTGTTACAGATAAAAAACTACCAAAACTCAAAATTATTCCACTAGAATCAATTCCTGAAGTAAAAATTGAATGTCCAAAACAAACTGGCGTGTTAGGCATTTTGTCTGACTACGTTAAGTGTGAACAAAAATTTTTAACACTCAAAAATTTTCTTTTTGGAAATGTTGTGTTGGTTGAATCACGAAATATTGCCATAAAATTATCTAAATTAGGATTCAAAACAATTACTATTTCTGGTGAGTATTTTGAAGCAAAAACAACTTCTGTCACTATTGACAATAATTCAAAAATCTCAAAATTGACTAAAATTATCAACATGAGTGATTCTGTTGAAGGTCTTCAACAAATGATTGCAGCACTAAGACAAACAGTCACAAAAAAGAAAAATCGTGCAAAAAAACTGGATTTACTAGTAAAAAATTATGAAAAAAGACTGTCTTTATCTGAAGTTGGAATGACTACTACTATCAATAGTCTTTCTGAATTGAAATCACGCATATCTCAAATATTCAATAATAAAAAATCATTTGAATCTAGAATTAATCAATTGCAAAGAACACATGAAAGATTTTCACGAGAATTAATTAATCGTAAATCTCATCTGGAATCTCTCGAATCTCAAATTAAACTTGTTAGGGATAATTATGCCGAACCTCAAATGGATAGAATTGCAAATGAACTTACACTTGTCAATGAGGAAATAGTTGCACAAGATAAAAAATTAGCCCCAATACATAGTGAACTTAAACAAAAACAATCTCATCTTGCTGAGTTGATGGCTCATGATACAAAAATTACTGCTGAAAAGAAAAATCTTCAGCATACGTGTTCATCAATGAGCCAAGAAAAATATCATTTAGAAGTTGATATACGTCGTGCAACAAAAGATAATGAAACAGCTGAATCTGAACTTATCAAATTACGTGACGATGAACAAAATCTTATCTCAACTTCCGGTACTTCTGTAGAAAAAATGTCTGAATTTGATACTAGTCTTGAAAACTTAAACGTCAAGGAACGTGATTCTACAAAAGAAATTACTACCCGTGAAAGAAACACTGATGCCTTGAATCGTGATCTTACTGATCTACGTCAAAAAGAATCTAAAATAACATCACTTCTTGCTACCTTTGGATTTGATAATACTATTGAAGTATTTGATGTTGAATCTACTATCTCATCACTTGAATCTGAACAAAATCGTATAAAGAATTCTCTTAATGCTGGTGCACCATTACAATACGTAGAAATTTCAAATGGATACAAATCTTCATCTTCTAAAAAGAACATGCTTGAAAAAGAACGTAATACAATTGTTGCATTTATTGAATCTGTTGAAAAGGATAAGAGGCAAACATTCCTTGATGCATTTGATACTGTGGATACTCAAGTAAGAGATGCATTTTCAAAAATGACAGGTGGATCTGCTTGGTTAGAACTTGAAAATGAAGATGATATATTCAATTCTGGATTAAACTATTTGATTCAATTTCCTGGAAAACCAAAAAGAGAATCAACATCGATTAGTGGTGGTGAAAAAACTCTTGCTGCAACTGTCTTTGTATTGGCACTTCAAAAACTAAATCCATCGCCATTTTATTTATTTGATGAAGTTGACGCACATCTTGATGCACCAAACACTGAAAAATTATCTAACATAATTAAAGAAAGATCTGAAGGCAGTCAATTCATTATGGTTTCTCTCAAAGATTCTGTTGTAGAAAAGGCGCGTCTAATTTATGGTGTATTTCCAAAACACGGTGTATCACATGTCGTGAAATACAAAGATAAGAGATTACTATCTTCCCTAGAAAGTCAGCAATAGTTATTTTTCTGATAATTTTGTAATGTATGCTATAATTCCTGTATAGTCTATATCTCCAAACCCTGCATCTTTTGCATCTGCGTAAACTTTTCTTGCAAGTTTTGCCATAGGTAACTCTGCATTGCATGAATTTGCTGCATCATTAATTGTATCAAGATCTTTTTTTAAATTTGCAAGTGTAAATGTTGGCTCATAACTTCCTTTGATCATCTTGTAAGCCTTACCTTCACTCATACCTGTTTTAAAATACGTTGAATTCAAAATTTTCAAAAATATTTCTGGATCAAACCCTGCTTTTTTTGTCAATGTAATTCCTTCTGAAAGCGATAATGCAAGCATTGAAATTTGTAAATTCATTGCAAGTTTAATTGAGTGTGCAGTACCCGTATTTCCCAAGTAAAATGATTGTTCTGCTATTGTATCGAAAACTTTTTTAAATTTTTCAAAAATATCTTTTTTTCCTGATGCCATTAGTACCAATTTCCCATCAATTGCAACATTTGGACCGCCCATTACCGGTATTTCCAAATAATCTATGCCTGCGGCAACAACTTTTTCTGAAATTTTTTTGCTTGAATTTGGATTAACTGTACTCATATCTGCAATACATATTTCATCATGTTTTCCTGCTATTATTCCAGAACTACCAAAAATTACATCATTTACTGCATCTGCATCTTTTACCACCGTTATCACTAAATCTGAATTCTCTGCAACATGTTTGGGTGATTCAACAATTTTGGCTCCATTTTTTTTAAGATTTTCAGTTTTTTCTTTAGTTCTGTTAAAAACTATTACTTCATACCCTACGTCAAGTAAA